>CAMOXI010000005.1 GCA_946628965.1 uncultured Clostridia bacterium
CACTAGAACCTGAATCTAGCGAGTCTGCCAATTCCACCACTCGCGCATCTCTGGAACGCTTGATTATAATAGCACCGCGCTTTCTGCTTGTCAAGAGTTTTTCTGTCAAATCGGCAGGATTTTTTCTTTACATCCAGACGGGCAAATGCTATATTGTATCTGTTATATTGACCATCGGATGGCGAAATCAATCGAGGGTCCGATTGATTTTGCTGCCAAACGATAAGGTTGACAGCGAATGATTCCATGAATCATTCGCCTGATGCTCATTGCAATGAATATATGGCAAAACAACTTGGCTGTTATGCTGCGCCGCAAAGCGGCGCGGCGAAAAGCTTTTTGGCTTTTCGCCATCCTATAATCATTATGGAAAGAAGCGTGTGTTTATATGTCCCTGGACCGTCCGTCCATAAAAGCGAACGCCCGTCAGCTGATCCGCGATTCCAAGCCCAGTGTGCTGACCGCAAGCCTGCTTCTCTTCGCGCTCGGCATCGTGATCGCCATGCTCTCCAACCGGCTGACCGGCATCTCCGCCGACGATGCCATGCGTTATATGCGCTATGTTGAAGACGGCAATGCCGACGCTGCCATCAATATCATTCTCTCCAACGCGCCCACGCCCGGCGCGCAGATGATCAGCTTTCTGCTCAACTGCGTGAGCATCATCGTCTCTCTGGGCTTTACCATTTTCCTGCTCAACACCCTGCGCGGCGCCGAGCGCAGCATGGGCAACCTTCTGGACGGCTTCGCCTACTGGTGGAAGCTCCTGATCCTGGACATCGTGTGCGCGGTCTTCGTGTTCCTCTGGTCGCTGCTGCTGATCGTGCCCGGCATCGTCGCCGCCTA
Organism: uncultured Clostridia bacterium; assembly: GCA_946628965.1. Taxonomy (GTDB): domain Bacteria; phylum Bacillota; class Clostridia; order Oscillospirales; family Oscillospiraceae; genus Limivicinus. The sequence goes on from CAMOXI010000005.1 coordinate 847, forward strand.
TCGCTACAGCATGGTCAATTATATTCTGATCAACAACCCGGATATCGGCATCATGGAATGCATCCGGGAATCCAAGCGCATGACGCAGAGCTATAAGGGCGAGCTGTTCATGCTGGACCTGAGTTTTCTCGGCTGGTGGCTGCTGACGCTTGTACCGGTGCTCGGCTGGTTCCTCTCGATCTGGCTTCGGCCCTATCAGGAACTGAGCCGGCTGCAGTACTTTGAAAAGCTCAGCGGCTATTCGGCCTCCGGCAGCGGAACTGACGCCGCGCTTTATCTGTAATCATTCCGCCCCGGGGAGGCGTCATTCCCCAAAATCAGTAAACTGCCGCGCAGGGGTATCCCTGCGCGGTTTTGAGGAATCATGAGTAACCAACCGATCCGTCATATCCTGCGTTTTCTGGGCCGTATGCTTGCCGTACTGCTTGGTACGGTACTTCTGTTCGCTGCGTTTTTGTACGGAGTAATGTTTCTCCTCTGCAAAGGCCCGTCCCCCACAGCCAGAGAACTGTTCGTTCTCTCCACTAACGAAACCAGCGCCATTGGCTTTCTCCCCCGGCTTTTCCTGTCCGGGGAGGAAATCGACGAAATCCTGAACCGGCAGAGCCAGTCGCTTCGGGAGAACACCGACGTCTCCCTGATCTCCGTGCCCCAGCAGGAGCCCGAAGACAAAACACAGCCCGACGCCTGGGGCTATGTCGACGACGACGGGGACGGCCTGATCTATGTCCCGGTGGCCGGTGAGAGCTTCGTGGGGCATATGCTGATCGTGCTCGACCCGACCCGGGTCATTATGGGCTGTGTCCCCGAGGCCTTTTACTGGCACGGCTATACCCTGGAAGAACTGGTAAAACACTTTGACGCCGTTGCCGGCATCAACGGCGGCGACTTTCCCGATATCGACGGCATGGGCGATGGCAGCAGTCCGCAGCACACGGCCGTTTTCAAGGGGAAGATCTATGCCGCGGGCGACACCGGCAGAGGTTTCGCCGGACTGGATGCCGACGGGATCCTGCATGTCGGCAAATTCAGCCGGGAAGAGCTGGAAGAAAAACAGATCCGATACGGCGCAAGCTATGGGCCGGTGCTGGTGGTCAACGGCGAAATGGGCGATCTTGAGGCGCTCTACAGCGGTCTTAATCCGCGCACGGCCATCGGGCAGCGCTCCGACGGCGCGATCCTCATGCTGGTCATCCCCGGGCGGCAGCCCAACAGTCTGGGCGCCACCTATGCCGATGAAGCGGCCGTGATGCTGAAATTCGGCGCTGTCAATGCCCTGAACCTGGACGGCGGCAGCTCCAGCCTCATGTGGTTCGACGGCGGCTATGTGAACGCCCCGGCCACCTTTGTCGGCATCCGCAAGATCCCCACCAGTTTCCTCGTCCTCAAGAAGGGGGTGAGCCTGGATGACTGAAGCGAAAAAGAGCCGTTTTCTCCCCGGTCTTCTGATTTATCTGCTGATTCTGGGGCTGCTCCTGGCCGCCGTGCTTTTCATCTTTCAGGATTTCCTGATCACTTTTGAGCAGTCGCGCCCTGAGCGCGCCCTGGAGCAATGGCTGGCAGAGCTGGCGCAAAACGGGCCGGATGAGGCCTGTCTGGACGCGCTGAAGGCCTCGGATCTCTCCCTGCAGAAGGAAGCGGATGTGCACGCGGCTGCACAGAAGCTGCTGGACGGCATCCGTCTGACAGAGGATCTCACCGCGGGCGGAGAGGAGCGGCACATTTACCGCATGATCACAGAGGGGCGGGAGTGCGGCCGTCTGACCCTGGGAAAGGCCGAGCCTCTGCGCTATGGTTTTTCCCCCTGGGCGGTCACCGGAACGAGCTATGACTTCTCCCCCTGGTTTTACAGTCTGTCCGTTGTCGTTCCCGAAACCTATTCCGTACGCTGCGGCGACGCAGTCCTCAGCGCGGACTATATCACAGAGTCCGGCATTCCCTATGCCGCCCTCACTGAGTGCTATGAGACGCTGGAGAAGATGCCCGTCATGGTCCGCTATGAGACCGGACCTCTTCTGAGCGAAGAGAGCCTGCGGGTGTTTGACGAGACGGGCAGAGAGGTCCCGCCCGCTAAGCAGAACGAGGAGCATTATCTGGACAACTGCACGCCGGAGGATCAGGAGCGAATGGCGGATTATGCCGAGCGCTTTGTATCTGCCTATGTTAACTTCACGGCAAGCAAGGGCGGGGGCGGTACGCTCAAGAGTATGACCGTGCCCGGCTCCTCGATCTCCCGCCGGATCGAGCAGGCCATCGGTGATGGTTGGTGGGGCGGCGGCAAATACTGCAAGCTGCTCTCCAGCCGGGTCAATCGCTGCGTGGATCTTGGAGACGGGCATCTTCTGCTGGATCTGAGCTATGAGACCGAGACGCGTGAATTCTCCGAAACAGTCACTAACAGCTACAGCATGCGCCTGATCTTGGTCGACCGGGACGGGACGCTGCTGGCCGAGCATTCCTTTAATTACTGATTTTTTCACATCGGATTTAAAGAGGGTATGGTTATGACGAAGAACCGATCCCCTGTCGGGCGATTTTTCCTGCGCCTTCTGGCAGTAGTGCTGGTCACGCTGCTGATCGCGGTGGGATTTCTGTACGGGGTCATGTTCCTGCTGTGCCGGGGCCCCTCGCAGACCGCAAAGGAGCTTTTTGTGCTCTCCACGCGGGAGACCAGCGCCATCGGTTTTCTCCCGCGGCTCTGCCTGAGCGCCGAAGAGATCGATGAGATCCTGAGCCGCCAGAGCAGGCAGGCGCTGGAGAGCACCGACGTCTCCCTCATCTCCGTCCCCCAGCAGACGCCGGAGGATACCAGTCGGCCTGACGCCTGGGGCTACGCGGATGAGGACGGGGACGGCATGATCCTGGTCCCCGTGACCGGGGAGAGCTTCACCGGCAACATGCTCATCGTCCTCGACCCGTCCCGGGTCATCCTGGGCTGTGTGCCCGAGAGCTTTTACCAGAAGGGCTACACCGTGGAACAGTTTGTGGAGCGTTACGGAGCAGTGGCCGGCATCAACGGCGGGGGCTTTGAGGACCCCGGCGGCATGGGCAACGGCTCCGTGCCGGACACAACCTCCATCAGCTACGGCGTGATGTACGCAGGTTTCCAGGGCCCCGGCCCGGGCTTTGTGGGTCTGGATGACAAGTGCATCCTGCATGTGGGCCTCGGCAGCAACGACGCCATCATCGCCGCCAACATCCAGCACGGCACGGGCTACGGCCCGGTGCTGGTGGTCAATGGGGAATCCGCCCCGGCAGAGTCGCTGCGCAGCGGTCTCAATCCCCGCACCGCCATCGGCCAGCGCTCCGACGGCGCGATCCTGATGCTGGTCATCAACGGCCGCCAGCCCAACAGCCTGGGCGCCACCTATGCCGACGAGGCGGAGCTGATGCTGCGCTTCGGCGCCATCAACGCCTGCAATCTGGACGGCGGCACCTCCAGCCTGATGTGGTTTGACGGCGGCTATCTGGGCAACAGTGCCACCGTGGTGGGCATCCGCACGATCCCGACCTGTTTTCTGGTCATGCCGGAAGGAGGGGACAGCCATGAGAGCTGACAGGAGCGCCCGCCGCTTCCGGCTGGGTCTGTTTCTCTATGCAATGGTGCTGATTCTGCTCTGCGGCGCCGTGCTGCTGTTTCTGCAGCGCTACCTTGTCGTATATGAGCATACCCGGCCCGCCGCCGCGCTGGAGGCCTACCGGGCGGATCTGCTTTCGGAAAACGCCACCGAGGGTTTTCGCGCCGCGCTGCACGATCTGGATCCCCGGCTCCGCAGCCCGGAGGAGAGCCTGCGGCTTGCTCGGGGTCTGCTGGAGGATGTGACTTTCTCCGAATCCATTGCGGACAGCAGTGAGCGGGAGAAGTGCTACCGCGTGCTTGCGGGCGGGCAGCAGCTTGGCGAGCTCCGCCTGCGTGCGGCCGGGGAGGAGGCCTACGGTCTCTCCGGCTGGGAAGCGGCCGCGGAGCAGTATGATCTAAGCGCCTTTTTCCACGGCGTCTCCGCTACGGTGCCGGCGGACTATCGGGTCTTCGTCGGGGAGCACGTGCTCGGGAATGAAGAACTGAAAGAAAAAACAGTCCCTTACGCAAGCCTCTCCGACGCCTATCCGCTGCTGGAGGGTCTGCCGTGCATGCGGCGCTATGAGAGCGGGCTCTTCATCGGGGAGCTGCCGCTGCGCGTCATCGACGCCTCCGGCCGGGAACTCAGCCCAGCCGAGCAGAATGAGGAGCACTATCTGGACAACTGTCTGCCTGAGGACCGGGAACGCATCGACGCCTATGTGGAGAGCTTCCTGAAGCCCTACATCCTCTTTACCGCCAATATCGATCAGGAGATCGACCGCTATTACGACCAGCTCCTGCCTCTCACGCTGCCGGGAAGCGCGCTGCGGCAGCGCCTCAATGAGGGCATGAACAGCGCCTGGTGGAGCTGGGTGCGCTCCTGTGAGCTGCAGGAGCGTGAGATCACGGCCTGCACCGACCTGGGCGACGGGCGCTTCCTCGTGGATCTCGTGTACACGACCAGAGTCGTGGCCATATCCGATCCGGTGATCGAGAGCTACTCGCTGCGCATGGTGCTGGATGATACGACGGGAAAGCTGCTGGCCAGCTTCCTGTATAACCGGTGAAATGCATATGAAGAAGTTTATCTGTTTCATTTTTATTGCTGTGCTCCTGCTGCCCGGCGTGTTTGCCGCAGCGGATGCGGAAACCGGGGCGCCGGAACGCGCGCCCGGCGAGTGGGTCATCACCGGCGAGAGCGCGGAGGAGATCCTGGCCCTGGCGGATAAACCGGGCCTGCGGCATATCGACGCCACGGCGAGCCGGGAGTACGAGGCGCTGCTCAAACTGCGGGAAGAACTGCCTGACTGTGACATTGACTGGGTCTACGAATTTCAGGGCGTCAGCTACCCCAGCGATACGACGGAGCTTAAGGTCACCGATATGACCGGGCTGGAGGACGCGCTGCGTTATCTCCCGGCGCTGACCGACGTGGATCTGCTGGAGGCCGGGGCGACCATTGAGGACCTGGATCGCTTCGACGCGATCCGGCCGGACATTTTCTGGCTCTGGGAATTTCGCTTTGACTGGTACAAGATCCGCACCGACATCCCCGTCTATTCCTCCCTGCTGGGCTACAAAACGCGCTTCGACCTGGATCACTACTATCCGATCGTCAAATACTGCAAGCATCTGCGCGCCCTGGACCTGGGCCACAACGCCATCACCGACATCTCGATGATCGGCGATCTGCAGGAGCTGGAGGTGCTGATCCTGGCCGATAACCGCATCACCGACGCCAGCCCCATCGGCAGGCTGCACGACCTGGTTTTCCTTGAGCTGTTCATGAATTACAACATCGAGGACTACAGCTTTCTCAACGAGCTGACGAAGATCAAGGATCTGAACCTCTGCTACTGCAAAACGCTGGATCACCTGGATTTCCTGGAGAATATGCCCGATCTGGAGTTCGCCATGTTCAAGCGCACCAATCTTACGGAGGAGGATCTGGCGCCCTGGCGGGAGAAATACCCCGACGCGACGCTGGTCTACTATGACGGCAATCCGGAATCCTCCGGCAGCGGCTGGCGCATGACCGGCCGCAACAAGCAGATCCGCACCGCTTTTGCCGACTGGCGCGAAATCGTCTCTTATGAGCACTACAACGACTGGACCTTCCGCATCAACGGCGGCATCTTCCCGATCACCGATTTCTTCAGAGAGGATGACCCCTGGTGGTAAGGCCGATCAAGGATTGAGGACTGTGATATGAAACGCATTTTTGGTATTGTACTGCTTCTGTGCCTGCTTTTGCTGCTGCCCGCCTGCGGCACGGCGGAAACCGCGGCACAGGCCGCGCCCGCGCAGGCCGCGGAACCAACGCCGGAGCCGACGCCCGAACCCACCCCGACTCCCACGCCGCCGCCCACCGAGTGGACGATCACGGACGAGAGCGCGGAGGAGATTCTGGCCCTGGCCGAGATCCCCAGCCTGCAGCATATCGACGCCACGGCGAGCAGAGAGTATGAGGCGCTGCTCGCGCTGCGGGAAAAGCTGCCCGACTGCGACATCGACTGGGAATATGAGTATCAGGGCGTGAGCTACCCCAGCGACACCACCGAGCTCAAGGTCACCGACATGACCGGGCTGGAGGACGCGCTGCGCTGTCTCCCGGCGCTGACGGACGTGGACCTGCTGGAGGCCGGAGCCGTGATCGAGGATCTGGACCGCTTTTCTGAGATCCGGCCGGACATCTTCTGGCTCTGGGAATTCTCCTTCCACGGCTTCACCATCCGCACCGACGTGCCGGTCTACTCCTCGCTGCAGCCCATCGGCTACGTCCCCCGCGACGAGGTATACTACTACCCCATCCTCAAATACTGCACCAGGCTCAAGGCCCTGGACCTGGGCCACAACAACCTGCGCGACATCTCGCTCATCGGAAACATGAAGGATCTGCAGATCCTGATCCTGGCCGACGACCATCTGCAGGACGCCAGCTGCCTTGCCAATCTCCACGATCTGATCTACCTGGAGCTCTTCATGAATGACGAACTGGAGGATTTCAGCTTCCTCAAGTCCCTGACCAAGCTCAAGGATCTGAACCTCTGCTACTGCACGCACCTGACCTCGCTGGACTTCATGGAATACATGCCCGATCTGGAGTTCATGCTGGTCAAGTATACAGGCCTCGACGTGGATTATTATAATGAAGTCAAGGCCAGCAATCCCCAGGTGCGCATGACCTTCTGGGACGGCGACAGGGAGTCCACCAACAGCGGCTGGCGCGACACGGCCCGCAACCATATGATCCGCAGCGCCTTCGCCAACTGGCCCTCCGTCGTCCGCTACGACTATTACAATGATATGGACTTCGACTTTTCCGGGAAAATCTACCCGATCACCTACTTCGTGCGGGAGGACTGACGGAGAGCCGGCAGAGACGCCGGAAACCGAATACGCAGCGAGAGCAGGCTGGAAAAGTGCCTCACCGGACAAAAAATCCCCGAATCTTTCGATTCGGGGATTTTTTTGTATTCTTTCAAACATTTCCGCACACAGCGGTCTTTCTTTGCCGCCCTGTTTTCACCTGACGCGAATCAGGAAGCGGAGCTCGTAGTCCCGCTCCGTGCCGTACTGGAACTCCGGCATGATTGCCGGGCCGCAGGCGCCGGTGCCGATCCCCTGCTGGAAGGCCTGGATCGTGACATAGGTGCCGCTGCGCTTCTCATCCTCCCGGTGCTTCATGGTAAAGAGCGCCCGGTCGGTGTAGGGCTTGACGCCCAGCTCAAAGGGCCTGTCCACCGCGAGAAAGCGCACGGCGGCGCTGCCGTCGGAGAAGCTCGCCTCCGTGCAGTCCATGCGGTTGCCGCTCTCCTGGGGCTTGATGTTCGGCTCGGTCATGTCCTTCACCTTGCAGGAGACGTCACTGATGACGAACTGTTCGCGCATATCGCAGTAGGTCTCGCCCAGACGCCCGTGGTAGCGGACCTCGTCGAAGCTCTCGTCCAGGCGGAAGCTCTTGCCGAAGCGCGGGATGATCCCCTTGCCGGAGACGCAGTGGAGCCTGCTCGTGACCAGCACGCCGTCCTCCACGCCCTCGTAGATATCGGTGACCAGGAACTTCGCCTTCTTGTTCGACACTTTGGTGACGACCTGATACCCCTTCTCCGTCTTTTCGCAGGAGACAAGCTCCTCGGTCTGGGCGGCGTAGGGCTTCATGGTGTTGGCGAAAAACAGGTTTGTATCGTTATCCGTGGCCGCGCGGTATAGGAGCGTCCCCTCCGGCGCGGTCTCCAGCGTTTTGCCGCCGGGCAGCGTGAAGCGGATTCTGCCCTTTTCGACCGTGATGCCCGCAGGCAGCGCCCGGGTCTCCGGTGCGGCGGGGACATGCTGCGCGATGACGATCTGCTCGTCGGAGACGGTCTGCCCCGTCACAGTGTCGACCGTGGTGACGATCACAGAGAGGTTCCCGTCCACAGGCTTTCCGCCCCTGACGCTGACGGTCTTTTTCGCAAGCGGCGCCGCGTCCGGCGTAAGCTCCGTCACCGTCCCGTCATTCCACTGAAAACGCAGCAGATAGCGGGAGCCCTCAGAGAAGGCGGTGGTGTTGAAGAGCTCAAAGCTGTCGCCGGAGACATGGGTGACGCGGATGGGGCGGTAGATGAAGCGGATGATCTTCGCGCCGACCGAAGGCGTCCTGTCGGGGTAGAACATGCCGTCCACGCAGAAGTTCTTGTCGTGCTCCCACTCGCCGTGGTCGCCGCCGTAGGTGTAGCTGCCGTCCTCGTGGAGGATCGCGTGGTCCACCATCTCCCAGACGCAGCCGCCCATCAGGTTGTCGTACTTATAGATTTCCTGCCAGTAAGCCTCCGTGTTGCCGGGGCCGACGCCCATCGCGTGGGCGTACTCGCAGAGGAAATAGGGCCGGTCGTTCAGCGCCTTCTGCTTGCGGCAGTGCTCACCCACGTCGTGCACCATCTGCACGCTGGGGTACATCTCGCTGCCCACGTCGTAGGCGATGCGCTTGCAGTGTACTGCGCTCTCATAGTGGACCGGCAGGGTCGAATGCGCGTGGAGGAAGTCCGCCATGGCGTCGGTGTTGCTGTAGCCGCCCGCTTCGTTGCCCAGGGACCACATGACGATGGCGGTGTTTGCGTGCAGCTTGTCGCGCTCGTAGAGGCGCGTGATGCGGTCCAGGTAGCGGGGCCGCCACTTGGGGTCGTGGGAGATCGTGTTGTAGGTCGGCGGGATCTAGTGCGACCAGGTGCCGTGGGTCTCCAGATCGTTCTCGTCCACGATATAGATCCCCTTCTCGTCCGCCAGCTCCAGCAGCAGGGGATCGGGCGGATAGTGGGAGGTGCGCACGGTGTCGATGTTGAAGGCCTTGCAGAGATCCAGATCCCGCTCGATCTCGTCCGGCGTCATGGTGTAGCCGTTGGTGGGCGAGGTATCGTGGTGATTGACGCCCTTGAACTTGATCTTTCTGCCGTTTACCAGGAACACGTCGCCTTTGATCTCGACGGTCTTGAAGCCGATGCGCTCTCTGACGCAGCTTGTGGCGGTTTCGAAAAACACGTCATAGAGCGTCGGCGCTTCGGCGTTCCACTCGCTGACCTTCAGGTTTTCGAAGGTGTGCGCCGCCTTTCTGTCCTTCGTGGGGACGGTGACGCTCTGCCCGTCAAAAGTGAAGGTCACTTCGGTCTCGCCCAGCGTCTCGGCGCTGAGCGTCAGCGAATAGCGGTCGCCGGTCTTTTTCGTCACGGCGTTCAGATCCCAGAAATCCGTCTCCTCGGAGACGCGCAGCAGCACGTCGCGGAAGATGCCGTTGTTGCGGAACATGTCCTGGCTCTCCAGGTAGGTCCCGGTGCACCAGCGGTGCACGACGGCCACCAGCTCGTTGCTGCCCTTTCTGAGCTTGCCGCTGAGGTCAAACTCCGCGGTGTTGTGGGAGCCCTCGGAATAGCCGATATAGGCCCCGTTCAGATAGAGATCCAGACAGCTCGCCACGCCCAGGAAGGAGATCACATAGTGCTTGCTCTCGTCCCCGATGTCCAGAAATCTGCGGTAAACGCCGACGAAGTTGTACTCGTCCTTCGGCGTGATCCAGCGCGGGCTGATCGCCTGATCGCAGCCCATCCAGGTGAAGACCCGGCCCACCTTTTCCGTGGTGGGGATCACGGGCGGCTTAAAGGGGAACTGGTAGCGGATGTTCACATAGAAGGGGCGGTCATAGCCGCGAAACTGCCAGCAGGCGGGCACGTCGATCGTGTCGAAGGCGACGCGATCGGTGTCCAGCGTCGCCGGGAGCTCCGCCGGGCGGGGATAGAACTTGAAATCCCAGGTTCCGTTGAGGCACAGGACTTTTTCCGAGCGGTATCGCTTCTCCTTCGGGCCGGCAGCCTCCGCCTCCCGGCGGCCGGGATACGGGATGAAATAGCTGCGGCCGGGCAGCTTGTTCTGTTCGAACACGTTGAAATCATGGTAGTTGGACTGGTTCAGCTGATACTTCATGGTTTCCTCCCTGTGTGCGGCTGCCCGGAAAGGGCCGCCGCTGTTCTGTTTTCGTCTTTCCCGAAAGCGGTGATCTCCTGAGAGAAAATACTTGTGTTTTCTCTATTGTATCGGATTTTCTGTCCTTTTACAACGCTTTTCCTGCGCAGCCCGCCGGAAAAATGGTTTTTTCATCCGCCCGGGGCAGGTTCAGCGCTTTCCCAGGCGGTAGCCCTGGGGCGTAAAGCCCGTGGCCTCCCGAAACACCTTGCCGAAATAGCTGACGCTGTGAAAGCCGCAGGCCTCCGAGATCTCCCGCAGGCCGTCGTCCGGCCGCTCCATCAGCAGCACCTTGGCGCGATGGATGCGGATGCGCCGCAGATAATGGGAAACGGTCTCCCCCGTGGCCGCCTTGAACAGGCCGCAGAGATACTCCGGTGTCCGCCTGAACTGGGTGGCCAGATCATTCAGCGAGATATCCTCCTGATAATGATCCTCCAGATAGAGGATCATTTCCTTTTCCATGCCCTCGCTCTCGGCGGCGCGGCTGTCTGGCAGGCGGCGCAGGCCTGCAGCCAGATCCAGCAGCAGCGCATAAAGCGCTGCTGAACGCTGGGCGGCATCCGCCTCCGCGGATGCAGCCATCTCCTCCAGCGCCCGCAGATGGGCGAGAAAGCCAGGGGCGTCCGCCGGCTCGTATACGCCGGCCTCGCTCAGGGCAAGGACGGCCATCATGCGCGGACAAAGCAGCCCCTCAAAGCCCAGATAATGCAGCACCCAGTCCCCGCCCAGGCTGCGGTAGCCATGCGATACATGGGGCGGGAGCATGGCGATCTGCCCGGGGCGCAGGACAAAGCGCGCGCCGTCGGCAAAAAACTCCCCCTCGCCGGAAACGCCGTAGAAGATCTGCCAGACCGGAAAGCCCTTGGGGCGCAGGATCGGATCCTGCAGATGGTCGATGCCCACGGCTCGCAGGATCAGGGGGATGTGGGCATACTGTCGTCTGGTGATGGAAAAGGAGTAACGCATGCGAAGCTCTCCGATCTTAATATGTTTATATGTTTATTAGTATTTTAAGATTGCCCCGCTGTCTCTGTCAAGCTAAAATAGAATCAGAAGAACAAAAAGATCCGACCCCGGCAGGTTTTCACCGCTCCAAGCGAACGCGACCCTGTTCCCCGGCACCGGGTCTTTTTCGTTTTCATCCGAAAAGTATTTTGAAAGGAGCATTCCCATGAGTCTTCCTGTTGTCAAGCGCGATGAAAAAGGCATTGCCACCCTTTACGTCCACGACAAGCCCTTCTTTATGAGAAGCGGCGAGATCCACAACTCCAGCGCCTCCGACCCCGTGTTTCTCGAGGAAAAGCTCTGGCCCGCACTGCGCGGCCTGCACATGAACTCCGTCATCGTCCCCCTGTACTGGGAGCTGATCGAGCCGGAAGAGGGCAAATATAACTTCTCCCTGCTGGAGCAGATCGTTTCCTCCGCCCGCCGTGAAGGGCTGAAGCTCTGCTTCCTCTGGTTCGGCCTCTGGAAGAACGCCGAATCCATGTACGTCCCCGCCTGGGTGAAGAAGGACACCGAGACCTATTTCCGCGCCGAGAAGGTCAGCGGCGAGAAGATGACCACCATCTCCCCCCTCTGCGCCGCCGCCGTGGAGAAGGACCGCCGTGCCTTCACCGCCGTGATGCGCCGCATCCGCGAGATCGACAGCGAGGAGAACACCGTCGTCGTCATGCAGGTGGAGAACGAGATCGGCCTGCTCGGCACCGACCGCGACTACAGCAGGGCAGCGAACGAGGCCTTCTATGCGCCCATCCCCGAGAAGCTGGCCGCCGCCCTGGGCAAGAGCGGCACCTGGGAAGATGCCTTCGGTGAGGACGCTGGCGAGTATTTCATGGCCTGGCACTTCGGCTCCGCCGTGGAGACCATCGCCGCCTCCGGCAAGAAGGAGTACGATCTGCCCTGCTACGCCAACGCCTGGCTGCGGCAGAGCCCCTGGTTCCCCGGCTCCTACCCCTCCGGCGGCCCCGTGGAGCGTGTGCAGCCCGTCTGGCGCGTCGCGGCCCCGTCCCTCTTCGCCTTCGGCCCGGACATCTACGTCCCCTACTGCGCCGACATCATGGACAGCTACGCCACTGAGGAAAACCCGCTCTTCATCCCCGAAGTGCGCAAGGACGCCGTGGCCTCCTCCTATGCCCTCTACGCCAGCGGCGCCAAGAACGCCATCTGCTTCTCCCCCTTCGGCATCGAGGACCTGGCCCTGGATCCCAGCCAGCTGGACAAGCCGCCCATGGAGCTGATGATCGCCCTGAACATCGACCCCTCCGCCTTTGACATTACCGGCAGCAAGGAATGCCTCTCCGCCACCTATGACCTGCTGGAGCAGCTGGAGCCCATCTATCTCCAGAACCGCGGCACCGAGCATCTGCAGGTATGCGTGCGCCACGGTGAGACCGACTACAGCGCCTTCCTGCGCTTCCGGGATTACGATCTCGTGATCAAGTACGGCCCGCGCATGAGCGGCAAGCCCCTGGGCTGCTGCTACGCCGTGGAGCTGAGCGAGGATAAGTTCCTCCTCGTCGGCCTCAACTGCTCGCCCGAGTTCCGTGTGAAGCCCGGCGACAAACACAGCTTCGACATCCTGCGTCTGGAAGAGGGCCGCGTCGTCAAGGGCGAGTGGGTCCCCGGCCGCGTCATGAACGGCGATGAGAAGATGGCCCTGCGCTTCGGCGACATGCCCTCCGCCCTGCTGGTGGAGCTGTATCGCTTCTGATTTGTGCCGAATGCACAGAAACAGCTCCCGGTTTTTGGCGCGAGAAAGTGACACATGTCATGGCTTAAGCTGGAATAATTCGGTAGAGTGGCTGCATAACGCTGCTGAAACCGGGAGACTGTGAATGGAAATCATCAAAGACAAGGCTCTTCTGAACCGCCTTCTGAAAGAACATCATATTGACGCGTTTTTCAGCAGCTGCCAGCCCCGCTTTACGCTCCTGCGCTACTGGCCCGGCGAAATGCTGACCACGCCCTTCGCGCCCAGCCAGTATCTGCAGTTCATCCTCCGCGGCGAGCTCCTGCTCTACGACATGCCAACGGAGAACTCCACCGTCTCCCTGCAGACCAGCCACCAGGAGATCCGCATGATTGGGGATATGGAGCTGCTGGATGTGGACTTCGTCCCCTTCTTCGTGGAGGCCAGGAGCGAAGTCATCACCGCCGCGCTCTATCTGGAGCAGTATCGGGAGGCCCTGCTGAAAGACCCTGTTTTCCTGCAGCATGTCTGCCGGGACCTGGCGGCCAAGCTCCGCGCCGCCACCGACGTGTCCATGCATGTTACGCTGCGTGACCGGCTCTCAGCCTATCTGGATCGCTGCGGCGCCGGCTACGAGATCCGCGGTGTTGCCCGCCTGGCCGAGCAGCTCAACGTCAGTGAGCGGCAGATGATCCGCGTGCTCAAAAGCTTTTGTGCGGAGGGACGCCTGAGCCGCGTAAAGGCCGGCGTCTATCGCGTTCTGCCCCGCCCGGAAGGCGAACAGCCCTCCGCAGATCCCTGACCCATTCTGCACAATTGCCCCTGCGTCTCCCCCCGGACACAGGGGCACTTTTTAAGCATTTTATACAAAATCCGGCTTCGGATTCCGTCAGAGAAAGTGACATGTGTCAGGGAAAAGCACCGGCCGCTTCGTTATACTTAGGATCAGCAAGCAAACTGCTTTATGCAGAATATCAGGATTTGAGAGGAGTAAACAATGGAAGAAAAAGTTCTCGGCTATGGCGTCATCGGCACCGGCGTCTACTGTGACCACTACTTCGGCACCCTGGGCCCCGTGTTCAAAAACCTGCGCCCGGTGGGCTGCTCGGACCTGAATGTGGAGGCCGCCAAGGCCGCCGCCGCGCGCTGGAACGTGCCCAAGGTCTACACCACGGAAGAGATGCTGGCGGACCCCGAGGTGGACATCGTCATCATCCTCACCAACCCCGCCTCCCACTACAGCCTGACCATGGCCGCCCTGAAGGCCGGCAAGCACGTCTACTGCGAAAAGCCCCTGGCCGCGAGCCTGGAGCAGGCCAACGAGATCGTTGAATTTGCGGCAAAGCAGGGCCTCTTCGTCGGCGCCGCGCCCGACACCTTCCTGACTCCCGAGTTCCAGACCGTGCGCAAGCTGCTGGACGAGGGCGCCATCGGCAAGGTCATCAGCGTCACCGCCAACTACGTCGGCCCCGGCGCGGACCTCTGGCACCCCAACGCGGGCTACCTGTACAAGAAGGGCGTCGGCCCGGCCCTGGACATGGGCCCCTATTTCCTCACCTCGCTCGTCACCCTGCTCGGACCCATCGAGAGCCTCTTCGCCTACGCAAACCGCGGCTGGGATGTGCGCGAGATCTGGGGCAAGGACGTTGAGGTCGAGGTCAACACCAACTACTGCGGCGTGCTGAAATTCGCGAACGGCGTCATCGGCAACCTGAACCTGACCTATGACGAGTGGAAGTCCAGCCTGCCCGGCATGGAGATCTACGGCACCGAGGGCGTTCTCTTCGCTCCCGATCCCAACGCCATGATGGGCCCCATCAAGCTGCTGAAGGCCGAGGATTTCAAGAACCTGGTCAACTCCAAGGGCGACAACGTGGGTGCGCGCCTGGGCGCCATCTATGGCCCCGAGACCATGGGCCTCTTCACCGAGATCGAGACCGTCGCGCCCCGGGTGGGCAACCAGCGCGGCTCCGGCGTTTCCGACATGGCCCGCGCCATCGTCGAGGGCCGCAAGCCCCGCGTCAGCGCCGAGCTCTGCCGCCACGTCACCGAGGGCATCAACGCCTTTGACGTCTCCGTCGCCACCGGCGAGCCCTACAAGATGACCACCACCTTTGAGATGCCCGCAGCCTTGGAATTTTAAGGGAGGAACAAGAATGTACCGCAATACGACCGTCGGCCCCAAGCGGGGCGTCGCCCTCTACAGCTACTCCGCCGAATTTGGCTTTGAAAAGACCCTCGAGGACTGCTTCGAGGATATGAAGGACATGGGCGCCACCGGCGTGGAGATTCTCGCCAACACCCATATTGAGAATTATCCCTATCCCACCGATGAGTGGGTCAACTACTGGTTCTCCCTCTGCGACAAGTACCAGGTGGAGCCCGTGGAGTACGGCCACTGGATCGACTGCCGCGTGCTGCAGGACCGCATGCTCAGCACTGAGGAGGCCGTCGCCCGCCTGGAGCAGGATCTGCGCCTGGCCCACCGCCTGGGCTTCAAGGTGCTGCGCACCAAGATGAGCGTGGTGGACGACGCCCTGAACCCCGTGGAGAACTGGCGCGAGATCATCAAGGGCGCCCTGCCCCTGGCCGAGCGTCTGGGCCTGCAGATGTGCCCGGAGATCCACATCCCCACCAATCTCAAGAGCCAGATGATCCAGGACTACGTGGACTTCATCAAGGAGACCGGCACGAAGAGCTTCGGCCTCAACATCGACTTCTCCGTCTTCCGCCACAAGTTCGACGAGGGCGAGTTCGTGGATCCCCACTTCGTTCCCAACGAGCCGGAGGACATCATCCCCCTGCTGCCCTACATCTACTGCTGCCACGCCAAGTTCATCCACATGAACGACGAGTTTGAGGAGACCACCATCCCCTATAAGGAAGTGCTGGAGATCCTGCGCGACCACGGCTGGAACGGCTATCTTCTCTCGGAGTACGAGGGCGCTGACAAGTACGACCAGGGCTACGAGGTCGGCCAGACCCTCCGCAGGCACCACATCATGATGAAGAACATTCTCGGTTATTAAGGAGGCGGTACCATGGAAAAACAGGTTATTCAGTCGGTCGGTTTCCGGAACATTGAAGAGAACGGCGAGATCGTCGGCTTCCAGCTCAAGATCCGCCTGCCCTATTACCGCGGCGTGTACCTCAGCCAGATCCGTCCCGGCCACCTGATCGTGGACGGCGAGAGCTTCGGCGCTGATGAGATCATGTGGCGCGTCAACGGCGAGGATTATACCTACGCCGATATGCGCCAGGACTGCCAGACCCACTGGCATCCGATGGAGCCCGCCACCCTGATCGTCAAAAAGCCCGGCGGCCTCAAGCAGGGCTTCCACGATCTGACCTACGGCTTCTGCTGCACCCACTCCTACATGCCCCCCTTCATGGAGGCGCTGGAGGATCCGGACAAGCCCGCTGTTATCTACATGCGCGAGTTCGGCCAGAACACCAACAGCCGCCGGCTTTTGATCGTGTAAAAACGGATTGCCACACCAGTGACATCGGTCACTGGTTCGCAATGACAGAAAAGGAGTAATCTTTATGCTGAAAATCGGTATTTTAGGCTGCGGCAAGATCGCCCAGGTGCGTCACATTCCCGAGTACGCGGATAATCCCAACTGCGAACTCGTCGGCTTCTTCAACCCCACCAAATCCCGCGCCGAGGACATGGCTGCCAAATACGGCGGAAAAGCTTACGACTCCGCTGAGGAACTGCTGGCGGATCCTGAGATCGATGCAGTGAGCGTCTGCGCGGCAAACAACGCCCACGCGGAGCTGACCATCAAGGCCCTCAAGGCCGGCAAGCACGTCCTGTGTGAGAAGCCCATGGCCATCTCCCTGGCTGACTGCGAGGAGATGGTGAAGGTCGCAAAAGAGGAAGGCAAGCTCCTGATGATCGGCCAGAACCAGCGCCTCACCAACGCCCACAAGCTGGCAAAGCAGATGATCGCGGACGGTGAGATCGGCAAGGTCATCACCTTCCGCACCTCCTTCGGTCACGGCGGCCCCGAGACCTGGAGCATCACCCCGGGCAAGAACACCTGGTTCTTCGACAAGACCAAGGCCGCCATGGGCGCCATGGCCGACCTGGGCATCCACAAGACCGACCTGATCCAGTTCCTGCTGGGCGAGAACGTGGTGCGCACCACCGCCAAGCTCACCACCCTGGATAAGCGCGGCGCGGACGGCAATCTCATCGGCGTGGACGACAACGCCATCTGCATCTACGAGATGGCGGACGGCGTCATCGGCACCATGACCGCCTCCTGGACTTATTATGCCGCCGAGGACAACTCCACGGTTATCTACGGCACCGAGGGCGAGCTGCGCATCTACGACGATCCCGCCCACTCCATCGTGCTCAAGAAGAAGGGCGGCGAGGTCAAGTACTTCGACGTGGAGCAGATCCAGACCAACGACAACCAGACCAAGTCCGGCATCATCGACCTGTGGGTGGACTGCCTGCTGAAAGGCGAGGAATCCCCGATCAGCGGTGAGAGCGTCCTCTCCGCCATGCGTGCGGTCTTCGCCTCCATGGAAAGCTCCGAGACCGGCAAGGCTGTGGACATCCCGGCGAACCGGTAAGGAGGTACATACATGATTCATTTTGGACTTTTGACCGCGATCCTGGACGGCTGGAACTTTGAAGAGGCTGTCGACATCGCGGCGGAGATGGGCTTCGAGTGCCTGGAAGTGGCCTGCTGGCCCGCCGGCAAGGCGGAGCGCCGCTACGCCGGTGTTTCCCACATCGACGCCGAGCGCGTGCTGGAGGACGACGCCTACGCCGAACATGTGAAGAAGTACGTCGCCGACAAGGGCATGCACATCTCTTCCCTGGCCTACTACCCCAATGTACTGGATCCCAACCCGGAGAAGAGCGAACCCGCCATCGCCCATCTGAAGGCCCTCATCAAGGCATCCTCCAAGCTGGGCGTCGGCATGGTGACCACCTTCATCGGCAGGGATCAGCACAAGACCGTGGATGAGAACATCGAGCTCTTCAAGCAGGTCTGGCCGCCGATCATCAAGCTGGCGGAGGAGAACAACGTGAAGGTCGCCATCGAGAACTGCCCGATGCTCTTCGGCCCCGATCAGTGGCCCGGCGGGCAGAACCTGATGTGCACCCCGGCCATCTTCCGGAAGCTCTTTAGTATCATCGACAGTCCGAACTTCGGTCTGAACTTCGACCCCAGCCACTACGTGTGGCAGGGCCTGGACTACATTCAGACCGTGCACGAGTTCAAGGACAAGCTCTTCCACATCCACTTCAAGGACATCAAGCTCTATCCCGAGAAGCTTAAGCAGGTCGGCGTGCTGGCCTATCCGCTGGAGTACATGAGCCCGAAGATCCCGGGCCTGGGCGATGTGGACTGGGGCGCCTACGTCTCCGCCCTCAACGACATCCGCTACAACGGCGACGCCGTGATCGAGGTGGAGGACAAGGCCTTCGAGGGCAGCCGCGAGGATATCCTGAACTCCATCCGTCTTGCCAAGCGCTACCTCAACAACTTCATCATCTGAGCGTCTATTCTTGCGCACAGAGCGCAAATAGAAAATATAAGGAGGATTTACCCGCATGCCTACCCAGGAAAAAACCAATCCGAAACTGCTGGTTTCCTACAGCTTTGGTGAAATCGCGTGCCAGATGAGCTGGTACATGATCAACACCTACCTGATGGCGTTCTACACCGACGTCGTCACGCTCTCCGCCGGCGCGATCTCCATGATCATGCTGATCGCCCGTGTCTGGGACACCATCAACGACCCGATGATGGGCAACATCGCTGACCACACCAAGTCCCGCTGGGGCCGCTTCCGTCCCTACATGATCTTCGGCGCTCCCGTCCTCGCCATCTTCAACATCCTGACCTTCACCGTGTTCCCTGTGACCGGCTGGCTGAAGGTCGTCCTGGCTCTCGTCACCTATGTGGGCGCCGGCATGGCCTACACCGCCTGCTCCATCGCCTACCAGGCGCTGCAGAACGTCATCGCCATTGACTCCCGCGTCCGCATGAACCTGGCCACCGCCCGCGGCCTGGGCTCCCAGATCATCGGCGTCATCCTCTCCCTCGTCGCGATGCCCATGATCCTCCACTTCTCCCAGACCATGAACGCCGAAGGCGCCAAGATCGCCGACGCCAAGGGCTACTTCGTCGCAACCGTGATCCTGTCCGTCCTGATGATCCCGCTGTTCTGGCTGTGCGCTGCCGGCTGCAAGGAGACCTACACCGAGAAGCTCCACGCCGGCCACCAGGAGAAGATCGGCTTCTTCCAGAGCATCAAGGAGCTCGTCAAGAACGACCAGCTGCTGATGGTGGTTCTGGCCACTGTGTTCGGCGCCATCTGCGTCTCCGGCCGTATGGGCATGCTGTTCTACTACATCGTCTACGTTGTCGGCGGCGATAACCCCTTCGCCCTGATCTCCCCGACCTTCACCACCATGACCGTCGCCGCCCTGATCGGCGTGGCGATCCTGCCCTGGACCACCAAGTGGTTCGGCAAGCGCAACTGGATGCTGATCCTGAACGCCGTCATGGTCATCGGCTTCATCCTGATGTTCCTGTTCCCGACCAAGACGCTCCTGTTCCCGCTGTCCTTCATCTGCGGCGTTGCCAACTCCGGCGCCAACATCTGCCCGGGCATGATCGGCGACTCCCTCGAGTACGGCGACTGGAAACTTGGCAAGCGCCAGGAAGGCCTGGTCGCCTCCTTCCTCAGCTTCGGCGTGAAGCTCGCCACCGCGTTCGTCGGCTCTGTGGGCGTGCTGCTGCTCTCCGCTGTCGGCTACGTTCCCAACGCCGCCCAGACTCCCGCTGCCTGCAACGGCATCAACGTCGTTGTCAATATCATCCCCGCTGTGATCGGCGTTCTCTCTATGGTTCCTCTGTTCTGGTACAAGCTCGACGACAAGCGCGTCGCCGAGATCCGTGCCGACCTGGAAGCCGGCAAGCACGCCTGGGACAAGTAATTTCATAAGCTTAAACTGAGATATGACCGGATCGCGCAAGCATCCGGTCATATCTATAGGAGGACAATATGTATTACGAAAGCATCACCCTCAGCAAAGAGAGAAATGTCAGCCTCACCGCCATGCTCCAGGGCGTGGGCGGCGAGTTTCGCGGCATTGAGGCCCGGCCCGCCGTGCTGGTGATCCCCGGCGGCGGCTACATGTTCTGCTCCGACCGGGAGGCCGACCCCGTGGCGGCCGCCTATCTGCGCGCAGGCTATCACACCTTCATTCTCCGCTACTCCGTAGGGGCGGACGCAGTCTGGCCCCGCCCGCTGCAGGACTATGAGGAGGCCATGGCGCTCATCGACGCGCACGCGGAGGAGTGGGGCGTTCTCCGGGACAAGATCGCCGTTGTGGGCTTTTCCGCGGGCGGCCATCTGGCCGGCGCCGCGGCGACCCTGGCGGAGCGCCGCCCGGCGGCCGCGATCCTCGGCTACGCCGTGCTCCGGGAGGAGACCGCCCATGAGCTGGGCGACGACAAGCCCGATATCCCCTCCCATGTGGACGAAAACACCTGCCCCTGTTTCCTTTTCGCCACCCGCACGGACAGCGTGGTGCCCATTCAGAACACGCTGGACATGATGAACGCCCTGAACCGCCATCAGACCAGCTTTGAATGCCACATCTATCCCTACGGCCCCCACGGCTTTTCCACCGGCGACCCCTCCATCCAGGGGCTGGAGACGGTCTTCCCCCGCCGCGCCGAGAACTGGGTGGACGACAGCATCGCCTTCCTGCGGGATCTCTTCGGCGATTTCGGCCCCCAGGGCATGACGGAGCCCCGGCTACGCGCCCACGTCAACGACGACGCCATGGCCTGGCTGAGCCTGGACTGCAGCATTGCCCGCATCTTCGGCAATCCCGAGGCGCGGCGGGTGCTGGCCTCCACCATTGAAAAAATGCGGGCACGCATCGTCCCCTTCGCGCCGGACATGAGCTTTGAAGACATGATGCAGGCCCTCGGCAAAATGACCCTGCGGGAGCTTCTGACGGAGCGCGGCATCGACACGGAGCGCTTTGACGAGCTGAACGCCGCCCTGCAAAAGATCCCCAACATCTGATCAGGAGGAGGAATATGGAACACAAGCTGCATAACCCCATCCTTCCCGGCTTTTACCCCGATCCCTCGATCTGCCGGGTGGGAGAGGACTTCTACCTTGTCTGCTCCAGCTTTGAGCTCTGCCCGGGCATCCCCTTGTTTCACAGCCGGGATCTGCAGCACTGGGAGCAGCTCTGCTATGTGATGACGCCGGAAAACGGCTTCCACGTGGAGAAAAACTGCGGCAACGGCGGCGTCATGGCCCCCACGATCCGCTATCACAAGGGCACCTTCTATCTCATCAACTGCAACTTCGGCGATCGGGGCAACTTCATCGTCACGGCCAAAGACCCCGCCGGCCCCTGGTCGGAGCCCCACTGGCTCACGGACGTGCCGGGCATCGACGCCTCCATCTTCTTCGACGAGGACGGCGCGTGCTACATCATGGGCACCGCGAACAACTGGCCAGACGGCAAGGGCGGCCTGCGCCAGGGCATCTGGGCGGCAAAGTATGACATTGAGCACTTCCGCATGGCCGGCGAACCACACGCCCTCTGGGGCGGCGCCATGGCGGGCGTTGCCTCCCCCGAAGCGCCGCACATCTACCACATTGGAAAATACTATTACTTGCTGATCGCCGAGGGCGGTACCGAGCAGTACCACTCCGCCACCATCGCCCGCAGTGAATCGGTCTTCGGCCCCTATGAGGGCTGCAAAGCCAATCCCGTGCTGACCATGCGCCATCTGGGGCAGCGCGCCGCCATCCAGAATGCGGGCCACGCGGACCTCATCGAGCTGCCGGACGGCAGCTGGTACGCGGTGTTCCTGGCCTCCCGTCTCATCGGCGGCGAGAGCAAGAACCTGGGCCGCGAGACCTTTATCGTCCCCGTGCGCTGGGAGCTGGACTGGCCCCTCTTCACGCCTGACACCGGCAAGGTGGAGTGGAAATACGACTTCCCGGAGAGCCTGCCCTGGACAGAGCTGCCCGAAAAACCGCTGCGTGACGACTTCCGGAACGGCCTTGGCCTCGACTGGTGCTTCTGGGGCAAGCCCTATGAGCAGTTCTGGGAGACCGGGAAAGACGGCCTTTCCCTGCGCTGCCTCCCCCAGGCGCTGGCCGACCCGCTGCAGCCCATGAGCATGGAGGTCAGCCATTCGGAGGAGAATTTCGTCTCCTTCGTCGCCCGCCGCCGGCTGCAGCCCCACTGCCGCTTTACGACGAAGCTGCGCTTTGCGCCCGAAAGAGCGGAGAGCGCCGGCATCGCCGTGGTGCAGGCCATGAACCATCAGTACCACCTGCAGCTTGCGCAGAAGGATGGCGGGACTGTGCTGCAGCTGCTGCTCTTTACGGCGGACTATGCGCTGCCGCCCTATATCCCGGGCTTCAGCTCGGTCACGAACCGGCAGCTGCTGGCGGAAATGCCCTGGAACGGGGAGAGCATTGTGCTGGAGATGGAGCTTATTGAGAACAATTATATCTTCCGTTACGGCGCCGATGAGCAGCATATGACGGAGCTTGCCCGCGCCGACGGCGCCGTCATCAACCCCGAGAAGGTGGGCTGCATGGTGGGCGAGATGCTGGGCCTCTTTGCCAGCTCCAACGGCGAGAAGAGCGAGAACCGCGCGCACTACGCCTGGGCGGAGTATGAAAATTTCTAAAGGTCTAAAGGAGCAGTGACATGAAACTGACGGAACAGCAGAAAGCTTTTGTGGAGGATCTGCTCTCCCGCATGACGCTGGAAGAGAAGATCGGCCAGATGAACCAGGAATCCCCCTCCATCGTGGGCGGCTTTGACGTGCCCTTCGAGGAGCTCATCGAGATGATGACCGACGGGCGCATTTCCCAGGAGGAGTTCGGGCGCATCATGTCCACAGCAAAGCAGGACTTCCACGAGGAGGACATCCGCGCCGGGCGCGTGGGCTCCATGATGGTGAACGACCCCCGGGAGAACAACCGCCTGCAGAAGATCGCCGTGGAGGAGAGCCGCCTGGGCATCCCCCTCATCATCGGCTTTGACGTAATCCACGGTTTTCGCAGCGTGTTTCCCATCGCCATCGCCGAGGCCTGCAGCTTTGACGATGCGCTTTTTGAAGAGACCGCCCATATGGCGGCCAGAGAGAGCCGCGCACACGGCATCAACTGGAACTTCGCGCCCATGATCGACGCGGCGCGGGACAGCCGCTGGGGCCGCGTCTCCGAAGGCCCCGGCGAGGACCCCCTGCTGGGCAGCCGCTTTGCCCGGGCCAAGATCCGCGGCCTGCAGAACGATCACAGCAGCGTGAAAAGCTATGTGGCCGCCTGCACCAAGCACTATGTGGCCTACGGCGCCTGCGAGTCCGGCCGGGACTACAACACCACCTCCATGTCTGTCTCGAACCTGTATAACGTGTATCTCCCCGCCTTCCGCGCGGCGATGGACGAGGGCGCGGCCACGGTCATGGCCGCCTTCAACGACTTAAACGGCGTCCCCTGCACGGTGAACAAGTGGCTGCTGCGGGACGTGCTCAAAGGCGAGTTTGGTCTGGAGGGCTTCGTCGTCAGTGACGCCAACGCCATCCGCGAGTGCGTGACCCACGGCATCGCCGAGGATGACCGGGACGCGGGCATTCAGGCCGCCATTGCCGGCATGGACATGGATATGGGCACCCATATCTACAAGGATCACCTGCAGCAGGAAGTGGAAAAGGGCACGGTGCCGATGAGCGTCATCGACGAAGCGGTGCGGCGCATCCTCTCCGTCAAGGTCTGGCTGGGGCTCTTCGAGAATCCCTTCGTGTCCGACGAGGACATCGAGACCTATGAAAAGGGCCTCCCGGCCGCGCACGTGGCCCTCTGCCGCAAGGCCGCCGAGGAGTCCTTGGTGCTGCTGAAGAACGAGGGGAATCTGCTGCCGCTGAACCGCGGGCAGAAGATCAGCCTTGTGGGCAAGCTGGCCGACGACCGGAACGAGGTCTGCGGCGCCTGGGCCATGGCCTGGAAGCCGGAGGACTGCGTGTCCATACGCGCGGGCCTGGAGGCCGCCGGAGCCGACGTGCGCTACTACCCCTGCGGCGGCCCGGAGGGTGAGATCGACTTTGACGAGGCCGACAAAGCCTGCGCCGAGGGCGATGTGATCGTGGCCGTTGTGGGTGAGACCGACGCCATGTCCGGCGAGGCCAGCTCCAAAGCGGACACCTCGCTCCCCGGCGAACAGCGGGAGCTGCTGGCCTATCTGCTGGCCTCCGGCAAACCCGTGATCACAGTGCTGATGAACGGGCGGCCCCTGGCTCTGCAGTGGGAGGCGGAGAACCTGCCCGCGATCCTGGAGGCCTGGCACCTGGGCATCCGCATGGGCGACGCGGTGGCGGCCGTGCTGCTGGGGGATGTGAATCCCGCCGGCAAGCTGTCCTCCTCCTTCCCCGCGGTGACCGGGCAGTGCCCCATCTACTACAACCATCCCAGCACCGGCCGCCCCGGCAGCAAGAGCAAGTTCACCTCCCGCTATCTGGACGCGCCCTGGGATGCGCTCTTCCCCTTCGGCTTTGGCCTGAGCTATACGAGCTTTGCCTACCGCGACCTGACCGTGACCGAGCAGGGCCATGCGCTGGAGATCGCCGTGCAGCTGAAAAACACCGGTGAGCGCGAAGGGACCGAGGTCGTGCAGCTCTACACCCAGGATGTGGCGGCCAGTCTCGTGCGCCCGGTGAAGGAGCTGAAGGACTACCGCCGTGTGAGCCTGCAGCCCGGCGAGGAGCGGGAGATCCGCTTCACGCTTCCGAAGGCCGCTCTGGGCTTCTACGACAACGAGGGCAGGTACCGCCTGGAGGACGGCCTCTTCCGCGTCTTCGTCGGCGGCAGCTCCCGGGACGTGCTGGAGCAGGAGCTCTCCCTTCGCTTTTCCTGAGTTCCCGTCAGGCCAAATCCCGCGCTCGTCCAAATCAAAAGATAAACCACATTTCTGAACATCGCCCGACCGGAGCAATCGGTTTTCCGCCTGCTTCAGCCGGGCGATCCTGTTGACAACACGGCAGTTTGAGAATGAGGCCAGACTGCCGGGCACAGTCTTTGAGGAAACAAATCTTCCGTTGACCGCGCGTTCCCCCCTGTGATATAAAAGGAAGAGCCTTCTTTCCCGCGAAAAGATCCTATCGGGAGGTGATCTTCATGCTGCTGAGACAGATCGAATACTTTCAGGCTGTGGTGGAGCAGAACAGCTTTACCGCGGCGGCGGAGCTGTGCAGCGTGTCTCAGTCCGCTATCTCTCAACAGATCCAGGCACTGGAGGCGGAGCTGGGCGTGAAGCTGCTGGAGCGCTCCCGCCGCCGTTTTACGCTGACTCCGGCGGGGGAACTCTTTTACCGGCGCAGCGTGCTGATCACCGCCGACCTGGAGCAGCTTCGCCGCGATACGCTGCGCGTGGGCCGCGCCGGAGCGAGGGAGCTGAACGTCGGGGTTCTGATCAGCTACAGCGGCGAGGAATTCAGCCACGCCATCTCCGCCTTCACCGCACTCCATCCGGAGATCGACCTGCGTGTGAGCGTGGGCAGCCATGAGGAGCTCTTCGACGGCCTGCGGACGGGGAAGCTGGATCTGGTTCTCAACGATCAGCGCCGGGCCTTTTCCGACGAGTATGTAAATCTCATCCTCGCAGAGAGCGAATGCTGTGTGGAGATCGCCGCGCACAATCCGCTTTCGCACCTCGGCGGGATCGACATTGCCGATTTGAAAAACATCCCCTGCATTCTGATTGCCTCCCCGGCGCAGCAGGAGAATGAGCGAAGCTATTACCGGGACATTCTGGGCTTCCGGGACGAGTTCCTGTTTGTGGAGACCGCGCAGGAGGCTCAGGTACTGGAAGTCTCCAACAAGGGCGTGCTGCCCGTAGAACGCAGCGGAAGCGGGCAGGCTTACAGCTCAGCGATCAGGCTGGTGCTCCTGCTGCGGGACGGCGGCCCGCTCAGGCGAAAGCTGTGCTCCTTCCGCAAGCGGGAAAATCAGAGTCCCGCCGTCACGGAGTTTGAACGGCTTCTGGTCTATGAATTCAACGGATAAATAAGTTTTACTTATAAAATACCCTCCAAATTCTGAATTGATTTGGAGGGTATTCCTTTATATACTCTATTCAGAAACCAGAACCAAACAAGAGGAGGAGGAAAACATCATGTCTGAAAATCTGATCATCTACTATTCCCGCAAGGGGCAGAACTATGTGAACGGCAGTATCCGGGAACTCAAAAAGGGCAACACTGAGATCGTGGCCGAGTTTATTCAGAAGGCCGTGGGCGGCGATCTGTTTGAGATTGAGACCGTCCGGGAGTATTCCAAAGACTACATGAGCTGCACCGAGGAGGCGCAGGAGGAGCTGCGCACCAAGGCACGTCCGGAGCTGAAACGCTATCTCGGCGATATCAGCGGATATGACAATGTGTTCGTCTGCGGCCCCTGCTGGTGGGGCACCTTCCCCATGGCGGTGCTGACCCAGCTGGAAAAGCTGGACTTCACCGGCAAGAAGGTCTTTGCCGTGATGACCCATGAGGGCAGCGGTCTCGGCGGCAGTGAGCGCACGCTGAAGCAGAGCTGCAAGGGCGCGACGATCGGCCGCGGCCTCGCTGTGCACGGCGCAGACGCCGCAAAATCCGAGGCGACGGTCGCCGCCTGGGCGAAAAAGAGCGTCTGATGGACGAGCAGCAGATCAAGGATCTGTACCGCTCTTTTTACCGCGCGGCCATTGCCAAAGACAGAGCCGGGATGGAGGCAGCGCTGGGCGAGAGCTTCCATCTGACCCATTTGACCGGCATGCGGCAGTCGAGAGACGCATACATCCGTTCCATCCTGCGGGGCACGATGAACTACTTTTCCGAAGAGCCGGTCCATCTGGAAGCAAAGGTAAGCGGCAATACTGCGACCCTTCTGGCACAGAGCCGGGTGGAGGCTGCGGTATTCGGCGGCGGACGCCACACCTGGCGGCTGCAGCTGGATATGAAAGCGGAAAAGACGGGCGGCGTGTGGAAGTTTACTGACGCCGCAGCCAGCACATTTTGAAGGGAGAATACCTCATGGCAAAGGAAGTATTGCTTGTCACGGGCGCGGGGCAGATCGGTCTTGCGATCGTGCGGAGAATGGGCTATGGGAAAAAGATCGTGATTGCGACCCGCCGCCCGGAAAAAGCGCAGGAAACTTTGAAAACCCTGACCAACGCCGGCTTTGATGCGGTGGTCATTCCAATGGATATGGCGTCCCGGGAGTCCATCGTGAACGCTGTAAAAACCGCGCAGGAATACGGCCCCATCAAGATGCTTGTAAACGCAGCGGGCGTGTCCCCGTCCCAAGCGACCATTGAGCAGATCCTGCAGGTCGACCTGCTGGGCACGGCGATCCTGCTGGAAGAGATCCGCAAGGTCATCGTTCCCGGCGGCGTGGGCGTTACGATCTCCAGCCAGTCCGGCTGGCGCATGAAACAGCTTACCCCCGAGGAGGATCGCGCGCTGGCCATGACCCCGACGGAAGAGCTTCTGGGTCTGGAGATCCTGCGGCCGGAGAATATCGTCAACACTCTGCACGCCTACCAGCTGGCTAAGCGATGCAATGAAAAGCGCACCATGTACGAGGCCGTGGAGTGGGGCAAGCGCGGCGCCCGGCTCAACGACATCGCGCCCGGTATCATCGTGACGCCGCTGGCCGTGGATGAATTTAACGGCATCCGGGGCAATTTCTACAAGAACATGTTCGCCAAGTGCCCTGCCGGACGTCCCGGCACGACGGATGAGGTCGCTGACGTGGCAGAGCTTCTCATGAGCGAGCGTGCGCAGTTCATCACCGGCGCCACCTTCCTGGTAGACGGCGGCGCGACGGCCTCCTATTATTACGGTCCCCTGCAGCCCGGTCTGGAGACCGGCATGGAAGAGGGCAGCCAGTAACAAGAAAAATGCCTCCGCGCCTGTCACAAAAACGCGGGGGCACCGGTCTATCCAAGAGGAGGATACTGATGACAAACATATTCTTTCCCGAGATCCACGGCAAGTTCGGCTTCGGCTGCATGCGCCTGCCGATGGTAAACGGCGAGGTGGACATGCCGCAGTTTTGCGACATGGTAGACGCCTTTCTCGCCTCCGGCCTCAACTATTTTGACACTGCCCACGGCTATCTCGGCGGCAAGAGTGAACTGGCCCTGCGCGAGGGTCTGACCTCCCGCTATCCCCGGGGCAAGTACATCCTTACCAACAAACTCTCCACCCATTTCTTCACCAGGGAAGATCAGATCCGTCCGCTGTTTGAAGAGCAGCTCAAAGCCTGTGGTGTGGACTATTTCGATTTCTATCTGATGCATGCTCAGGACGGCGCGATCTTTGAAAAATACAAAAAGTGCCGTGCCTATGAAACGGCGCTGGAGTTGAAAGCGGAGGGCAAGATCCGCCACTTCGGCATCTCCTTCCACGACAAGGCCGACGTGCTGGACCGCATCTTGACCGAGTATCCTCAGATCGAAGCGGTGCAGATGCAGTTTAACTACGTGGACTATGAGGATCCCTCTGTGGAGAGCCGCAAGGTCTATGAGACGGCGGTCAAGCACGGCAAGCCCGTGATCGTCATGGAGCCTGTCAAGGGCGGCAGCCTGGTAAATCTCCCGGAGGAGGCGCAGCATGTCTTCGATGCGCTGCATGGCGGCAGCAATGCCAGCTACGCCCTGCGCTTCGCCGCGGGCTTTGACGATATGATGATGGTGCTCTCGGGCATGTCCACCATTGAGCAGCTCAAGGAAAACGTCAGCTTCATGGCAGAGCCGAAAAAACTGACGGAGGAAGAAACAGCGGCGGTCAACAAGGTGCGGGAGATCTTCGCCTCCATGAGCATGATCCCCTGCACGGCCTGTCACTACTGCGTGCTGGACAATGACTGTCCGAAAAAGATTCAGATCCCGGAGCTGTTCTCCTGCTACAATCTCAAAACCACCTTTCACAGCTGGAATCAGGATTATTACTACAACAATATCCTGACCCGCGACCATGGCAAGGCCTCCGACTGCCTCAAGTGCGGCAAGTGCGAAAAGATCTGTCCCCAGCATCTGCCCATCCGAAAGCTCCTGGAGCAGGTTGCCAGAGAATTTGAATGAAAGAAAAAAGAGAAGGACCATCCGCCTCACAGAGGCGGATGGTCCTTCAGACTGCAGGCAAACTCATGCGACGGAAGCAGGACACGCATGGGGAGAGCGCGAGAGGAAGATTCCCCCGGCGGGGGAAATGTCCGCGAAGCGGACAAAAGGGGGGAGGAGATTGGTTATTCCCTCTCGCGTTTGATAATCTCAAAAATGAGAACTTTTCCGGAAGTTCTCATTTTTGATGCTCAAGGTGTCGACACTTTGTCGACACCTTGAAACACGGGGCTTTCGCCCCGTGTTTTACGTTCTTTTACTTCTGTGCGCCGGTGACGGTGACGCCCTGCAGGAGCGTCAGCGCAGGGATGCGCACGTTGTCGTACTGGGCGCTCTCCCGGCTCATGCGCAGAGAGCCCACAAAGTCGCCCATGCTGCCGGAGATCGAACCGCCGGAGACCGGGATGCACTTCTCCCCGTCGTGCCAGTAGGCCAGACGGATCTCGCCAAAGATGTCGCCGGTCATGGTGTCCACCTGGAAGTCGGAGAACTCCACAGCCTCCAGATACTGCCCGGCGCGCAGCTCTTCCTCGCTGTGCGTGCCGCCGGAGACGGCGATGTTCGTGGGCATGAAGGCGTCCTCCAGGCCCAGGTAGCTGGAGAACATCCGGTCGCCCAGGTAGTTCCGGGCCACGCCGTCCTCGATCATGACCACGTCCCGGATGCGGGAGCCGCTGGCGTCAAAGCCGTGATTGGCGGAGGAGTTTTCCAGCTCCCGCAGGGCCATGACAGTGACCTTGTCGCCGGTGACGTTCTCGCAGACGGGCTTGCCGATCTCCCAGTCGCTCATCTTGCGGTAGACCATCTGGGCATTCATGCGGGCCACGAAGTAGCTGTAGATCTCGCAGGCGTCCTCGCCGGAGAAGAGTACGTTGACCTTGCCGTTGACCGGCGTCGGCACGGCGGCCAGGCGGTCGCGGCCGTAGCCCATGGCTTTCTCCAGGTCGCGCCTGAGCGCGGCGGCGTCGCAGGTGCCGCTCTTGAAATTGCGGTAGAGCTCGATCTCATGCCCGTCGCGGCGGGCGTTGACCACCACCTCGATCATGCTGGAGGGGTAGCGCTCGGTCTCGTCGATGCCGGCGGAGGTGATGAGTCGCCGCGTCACGTCGGAGACGAAGATCTCATAGCTGTTCACGTCCTCTGTCTCCGTTTCGGGCAGCTCCGCCATGGCGCGGATGAAGTCACCGGAGATGGCGGCGAGATCGGAGGCCTTGCCTGGCGCAAGCTCGCCCTCGGCGGGCGGCGTCAGCGTATAGGGGCGGTTTTTCACCAGCGTTGCGCGGTAGCTGAGATCACGCACCAGCTGCTCGGCCTCCGCCGCCGTGGCGGTGGGGGCGATCTCCGCGGAGGCGAAGCCCAGGCCCGCCCCCTCATCCACCAGCTGGTAGACCTTGACCGTGATATGCTCCACGTTCTTGGCGCGGTGCTGATCCAGGGCGTGGCGGATGAAATAGAACTCCCAGCCCGTCTTCTTCACATCGCTGACTTCCCAGGCATGCACGCCGGAAGCCTTCAGAATGTTGACGATCGTCTGCAGCATTATCCCAGCCTCGCTTTCGTTTTCAGATAGGGGCCGCCGTCGGCCACCTTGACCCACTCCTTGTAGCCCTTGCCGCAGCCGCCGGAGCCAAAGACCTCCCGGTGGGGCGAGACCATGGAGATGCCGCCCAGCAGATCGGGCACGTAGCCGGTCATGATGATGGGCGCGACCACCTTGCCGGTGAGTTTGCCGTTTTTGATCTCGCGGCCCATCTTGATGATGCACTGGATGCCCCAGTGCTTCGGGTCCTCCATGCCGCTCTCCATGCCCTCCAGCAGATAGCCGTTGTCGATGGAGGCGATCATGTTCTCCAGAGAGTCGCTGCCGGAGTCGAACATGGTGTTGGTCATGCGGGTGTAGACCTTGTGTTCAAAGTTCTCGCGCTTGCCGTTGCCGGTGGGCTGCACGCCCAGGCGCAGAGCGGAGAGTGCGTCGCAGATGCCGGTTTTCAGGATGCCGTGGTCGATCTCGGTCACGTCCCCGGCCAGGGTCCCCTCATCGTCAAAGGCGTAGGAGGTCACGTTCTCGGCGCAGAGCGCGCCCTCGTGCATGGTGCAGAGCTCGCTGCCCACGCGCCTGTCGATATACTGGGCGCCGAGGGCCCGGTTTTTCACGAACATATCCATCTCCACGCCGTGGCCGAAGGCTTCGTGGGCGATGAGACCCGTGACCTCGGGAGAGGTGATGATCTCATACTCGCCCGGCTCGATGCGCCCGGCGTTCAAAAGCTCCTCGCCGGTCTCCACGACCTTTTCGAGCTTGCTCTCCAGCTCGTCGAAGAGCTCCGGGCCGCAGAGGCCTGAGACGCTCTCGTAAGAAATCTGGGTGTTGCCGGCGCGGTTGAGGATCAGGGCCAGGTTCCCCTCGCTGTAGACATAGCTCTGGCAGAGCTCCCGCTTCTCGGTCAGGAACATCTTGCAGATGTGGGTGGACTGGGCGGACACCATGCAGTCCAGCGCGTTTTCATGCAGGCTCACGCCCTTGTCGGAGATGACGCCCAGCTTTTCCACCAGGGCCTTCACGTCGGTCTGCTCGGGCAGCTCCGCCGCCTCCTTCTCCACAAAGAGGGTCTGCGCCTCGTCGGGGAGGATGGGGGTCTCATAGGTCTTGACGGTATTTGCCTGCAGGAGGGCCAGCTGCGCGTCCATCGCCCGGCGGATCTCCGCCGCCGCGGCGGCCGGATCGGCGGGATCAAAGGCATTGAAGGCGTACTCGGCGTACTGCCCGTTCCGGTATACGCGCGCCACCACGCCGCGCTCGGTGGTCATGGTCTGGCTGGAGACGCTCTTCGAGCGCTGGGAAATGCGCACGGCGAGGCCCTTTGAGTCCGTGGCCAGAACGCTCACATAGTCATAGTCCCGCCGCAGCAGCGCGATCAGCGCCTGCAGCCCGGGCTTGATGCTCGTCAGATAAGCAGAAAAAGGTGCTTTCATGGATTCTCCTTTCTGAAAGTTGTTTTAGATAGAGGAATTTTACCACATTGTGTCACTCTTCACAACATGAAAATGCGCCCCGCCAAAAGGCAGGGCGCAGGAAGGTTTTTGAGAGGGAGTTTTACTTCCCCGCTTTGATGGCGGCCAGCTTGCGCTCGCGGCGCGTGAGCACTTCCTCGCTCTTGGGCTGGATGTCGCCGGCCTGGGTCAGCGCCCACTTGGTCATCAGCGGGCCGACCAGCTCGTAGATGAGCACGGCGAAGAGGACGATGTTGCGGATCATCTTGCCGTCGCCGGGGAGGCTGGAGGCGGTCACGCACATGCCCAGCGCCACACCGGCCTGCGGCAGCAGCGTGATGCCCAGGTACTTGATCACGTTCTTGTCGCAGCCCATCAGCCGCGCGGACTCCCGGGCGCCGTAGTACTTGCCCAGAGAGCGGGCAAGGATGTAGATGACGCCAACAAGAACGGAGCTTGCCTTGGCGAAGACGCCCAGCTCCAGCTCCGCGCCGGAGAGGACGAAGAACAGCACCAGCAGCGGCGCCGTCCAGCGGTCGGCGTTCTTCATGATCTCCTCCGACAGGGGGCAGAGATTGCAGAAGACGCTGCCCAGCATCATGCACACCAGCAGAGACGAAAAGCTCAGCTCCGCAGAGCCGGCCGGGATCTCCAGCATGGAGAGGGCCACGGTCACAAACACGAAGCCGATGGTCATGGCCAGGCGGTTGGTGTTGGAGTGGAAGAGCTTTTCCAGCTGCGTCAGCAGCCAGCCGGCGAGAGAGCCCAGCACCAGAGAACCCAGGATCTCCAGCAGCGGATTGATCACGATGCCGACCACGTCGATGCTGCCGCTGCTGATGGCCTCGGCAATGCCGAAGGAGACAGCGAAGAGGATCAGGCCCACCGCGTCGTCCAGGGCGACGATGGGCAGCAGCAGGTCGGTCACCTTGCCCTTAGCCTTGTACTGGCGCACCACCATCAGCGTGGCGGCAGGAGCCGTGGCCGCTGCAATAGCGCCCAGAGTGATGGCCGCGGGGACGGAGAGCACGTCGGGCCGGATCAGGTGGAACACGAGAAGCGCCGCATCCACCAGCAGCGTCGCAGTCACAGCCTGCAGGATGCCGATGACCAGCGCCTGTTTGCCGGTCTCCCGCAGCTGGGAGAGGCGAAACTCGTTGCCGATGGAGAAGGCGATGAAGCCCAGGGCCACGTTGGAGATGAGCTTTAAGCCCTCCAGCTCCTCATAGCTGCCAAAGCCCAGACCGGGGATGTGCAGGAGCCCCAGGCAGCAGGGCCCGATCAGGACGCCCGCGATCAGATAGGCCGTCACGTCGGGCAGATGGAAGCGGCTCAGCGGCCGGGTCATCAGCAGACCCGCGAACATGGCGACGGAAAGAGACAAAAGTTCAGTCATGATATGCAATACACCTCTATTTCTCAACCGCCATATTGTAAGCCCGCGACCGCCAAAAAGCAAGAAAAAATCTGTGGAACTTTCACAGAAAGTCCCACAGATTTTTGGGCAATTTGCCGTGTCCGTCTCAGGCGGCGGCATCCGCATTGCGGCTGCGCGCCCGGAGGATCAGCAGGGCCGCGACGGTGAGCACGATGCCGACGGCGAGGCACAGGATCCAGTTCTGCACGAAGCCCGCCAGAATGTAGCACACAAAGCTGACGCCAGCCACGGTCAGCGCGTAGGGCAGCTGGGTGGAGACGTGTTCCACATGATCCACGTTCGCGCCGGCGGAAGCCATGATCGTGGTGTCGGAGATCGGAGAGATGTGGTCGCCGCAGACGGCGCCGGCGAGGCAGGCGGAGATGCCGATCATCAGCAGCTCCTGGTTATTCTCGAACACGGGCAGCACGATGGGGATCAGGATGCCGAAGGTGCCCCAGGAGGTGCCGCTTGCGAAGGCGAGCCCCAGGGCCACCAGGAAGATGACCGCGGGCAGCATGGCAAACAGGCCGTCCGCCGCGCCCTTCACCAGGCCGGCCACATACACATCCGCGCCGAGGGCGCCGGTCATGTTCTTGAGCGTCAGGGCGAAGGTCAGGATCAGCATGGAGGGGACCATGGCCACGAAGCCGCGGGTGATGCAGTCGGAGGCCTCCTTGAAGGTGATGACCCGGCGGCAGAGCAGGTAGATGTAGGTGATGAGCAGGGCCACGATGCAGCCCCAGGGCAGGCCGACGGAGGCGTCGGTATCGGCGAAGGAGTCGATGACGCTGGCGCCGCTCCAGAAGCCGCCCACGTACATCATGCCGATGATGCAGAAGATGATCAGGACGATCACGGGGAAGAGCATGTCCCAGATGGAGGCGCGGGGATTGTTCTCCTCGCTCTCCTCGCTCAGGGCGCCCAGCTCGCCCTGCCGGGCGCGCAGTTCGGCGGCGGCCATGGGGCCGTAGTCAAAGCCCAGGATCGACAGCGCGATCACGAACACGATGGTCAGCAGGGAGTAGAAGTTGTAGGGGATGGCGCGGATGAAGAGCTGGATGCCGGAGATGCCGGTATTCAGATCCTGCGCGGTGGCGGAGACGGCGGCCGCCCAGGAGGAGACCGGCGCGATCATGCAGATCGGGGCGGCGGTGGCGTCGATGATGAAAGCCAGCTTTGCGCGGGAGATCTTCTGGCTGTCGGTCACGGGGCGCATGACGGAGCCCACGGTCAGGCAGTTGAAGTAGTCGTCGATGAAGATCAGCACACCCAGCAGGAAGGTGGCGAGCAGCGCACCCACGCGGGAGTGCACATGGCCTGCCGCCCAGCGGCCGAAGGCGGCGGAGCCGCCCGCGCTGTTGATCAGCGCCACCATGATGCCGAGCAGCACCAGGAACATGAAGATGCCGGCGTTCCAGCCGTCGGCAATGGCGCCGATGAAGCCGTCGTTGATCATGGTGTCCAGCGCGGCGATGGGCTGGAAGCCCGCCACAAAGAGCGCGCCCACCAGGATGCCCACAAAGAGCGAGGTGTAGGTCTCCTTGGTGATCAGGGCCAGGATGATTGCGAGAACAGGGGGAACCAGCGCCCAGAAAGTACCGTACATTGTTTTTTCCTCCAAAACAAATAAAGTTGTGAACAGCGCAGATACTGTTCACAACTCAATACGTTCTTTCTTGAAGTCAGACAGCTCTCCGCGCGAGCAAAGCCCTTGCGACAGTCCGGCGGATGTTCTCCGACGGCCCAGGCATATCCGCTCGGGAGACGGATACCCTTCGGCGGCTTTCCCTTTCGCTCCCCACTTCCCGGTGGCTTTGCGGAGTTACTGATGGCGGCCGCGCCTCTATCATGCGCTATTCAGTTGGCCCCATTATACAAAACGGGCGGCGTTTGTCAATAGTTTCCAAAGCGGATTTTGTATTTTTATGCAAGTTTACGCTTTTCCGTCCGCCACTTCATCGATTTGCTGTAAAAAACAGCAAGAAAAAAGCGGCAGGTCGGAAAACCGACCTGCCAAAACAGGGTTGTGGGATAAAGATATGAGCCGGTTCTTCCTTCCGAAGAACCAATTGGATAAGCTGTAGCTATAAGATACTCTCCCGCCGCGTTTTTGTAAAGAGCGAAGGAGCACCAGTTTTGTCGATGAAAAAAAGAATACTTCGCGCACCCGGCGGACATACTATGCCTGAAACCATACGGCGGCATTCTGCGCCGCCGCAGAAGAGAGGAGTATCCTTTATGATTATGGATCGTATCGCGCTGGTTCTGGCCATCATCGGCGGTCTGAACTGGGGAAGCGTCGGCCTGTTCCGTTTTGATCTGGTGGCCTGGCTCTTCGGCGGGCAGACCGCAACGGTAAGCCGTGTGGTCTACACGCTGGTGGGCCTTTCCGCCATCTGGTGCATCTCGCTGCTGTTTCGCACGGACGAACTCACCGACGACGGGATCTGAGAATAGTTTTGAGTTTTGAGTCGAAAGTTTTGAGCAAAGCAGCTGAAAGAATGCAGGAAGCGCTGAATATTCGACAAGAATTATTACGCTTTCAGCCGTTTTCGCCCAAGGAACAACAAGGACGCTGTCTCCCGGAGTCAAGCTCCTCAAAACTCAAAACTCACAGCTCAAAACTACGATAAGAAACAGGGGCGCTGCACGCGCCCCTGTTTCTTATTTGAATTTCAGCTTCGGCTTGTAAAACTCGAAGATCACGCCGTCGCGGCCCTTTTCGTTGCGGGGCTCATGGGAGGTCCAGCAGAAGCGCATGGCGCCGAGCAGCTCCGTCAGGCGCACATTCAGCGGCCGCGGGCCCACCTTGTAGGCGATGAACTGGGGCCGGGCGATCGGATTGAAGAGATTGTGACTCAGGGCAAAGCCCATGGCGGGCTTCATCCCGTCGTCCACATAGTCCTTCGTCGGCGCAGCCAGCTGGCCGCGGATCAGATCGGGCGCGTGGAAGCGAAACCAGGCCACGATAAAGGGGTTGAAGCTCTCGATGCACACCTCGCCCCGGTAGTTTTCCAAGATCGCATAGGTCTTCTCGCACAGTTCCCGGTTGCGTCTGCCGTTTTTCAGCTCCACGATCAGCGGCCCCGCGCCGCGGTAGACGTTCAGCACCTCCGTCAGCAGAGGGATGCGCTGCTCTGTCCCGCAGAGGCGCAGCTCCTTGAGTTCCAGCAGCGTCAGCTCATCTACCCGTTTCTCCACGCCGCACATGCGCGTGAGCGTGGGGTCGTGGAAAACGACCACCTGCCCGTCCTTGGATAGCTGCACGTCCAGTTCCGCGCCGTAGCCCGCGCGGGCCGCCAGGCGGAATGCCTCCAGCGAGTTCTCCGGCACAGATTTGTCCCGGCTGTGCAGGCCGCGGTGGGCAAAGTTCATACCCAGGAAGGGCGCGCGCATCCGCGGCGTGGCGGCGCCGGGCGCCAGGAAATATACGGGCGCGGCTACAGCGCAGCCCAGGCCGATCAACAGTTTTCCGATGTTTTTATTCATAGATCCATCCTCGCGGAAGAAAGAATAAGCGTTATTTCAGCGCGAAAAAGCCTGTCTTTCGTTGTAGGGGCGCGTATTACGCGCCCGCCTTGTCCGATGTTGTACCTCGTCCTGACAGGGATCATCTCTTGGAGCGCCGCCGCAGGCTTTGCCGAGAGCAGTTTTTCCAAAAGATGCCGACGGGGAAGCCTGTGACGGCGCTCCGAAAGTTCAGTCGTCCGCGCCGAGGGCTTCCAGGCCCTTGACGTTTGCGACCTTGCCGGCCTTGATGTTCTTGACCAGGGACGTGAAGACCGTGAAGCTCAGGCAGGTCAGGATCGCGGCGTACACAGGCAGGGTGCGCCAGGCCTTGGTGCCGTTGAGCACCAGCCCCAGCAGCACGGGCGTGACCGTCTGGGCGGACATGCTGGCCGCGTAGTAGTAGCCGGTGAACTTGCCGATCTTTTTGGAGGAGCAGAGCTCAACCACCATCGGGAAGGAGCAGTTGTGCACCAGTGCCATGCCGAAGCCCTTGAGGACCCAGACCGCATACAGCAGCGTCGGGAAGGCAAACTCGCCCCGCTCGCCGACGGCGCGGCCGGTGGGCGCCACAAAGCACATGATGATGAGCCCCGCAAAGGTGATGGCAAGGCCGGTGGAAATGGTCCACTTGCGGCCGATCCTGTCGGCGATGCCGCCCGCGATGGCAAAGCCCGCGACGGAGGCCAGGCCGCCCAGGATCGTCAGGATCATGGTGGCGCTGGAGGCCGACTGCAGATGGTAGATGACATAGTTGCCGATGTAGGTGCCGAGAGCGTTGTCAGACATGAACCAGAGGAATTCCGCGCCCAGGATTGCCAGCAGCATGGTCCTGTTCGCGCGGGACATGGGCTTGTCGTCGTCGATGGGGGTCTCCACCGCGGCGAGGCTCTCGCCCAGATCCATCTCGTCCTTCAGCTCCTCGGCCAGCTTGTTTTCCTTTATGGTGGCGAAGAGTACCAGGGCGGAGATCACCATCAGCACGGAAGCGATGATGAAGGGCAGCTCGATGGTCCAGATATTGCGCTCGGCTATGGGGGCGTTGATGTACTTGGAGAGGACCATCACCAGGCCCAGCACCGTGGCGAAGGCGCCGCCGAAGTAGCCCATGATGTTGATGATGCCGTTGGCCTTGGCGCGCAGGGGCTTGGGCGTGATGTCCGGCATCAGGGCGACGGCCGGGTTGCGGTACATCATCATGAACATGAGGACGATGGCCATGGCGATGACCATGCCCACGATATTATTGTAATGGAAGAACAGCGGGATGAAGGGGAAGGCCACCGCCGACACGAAGGTGCCCACCAGGATGTAGGGCATACGCTTGCCGATGGGGGTATGGGTCTTGTCGGAGAGGTTGCCGAAGATGGGCAGCAGAATCAGGGCGGCCAGGTTGTCACAGGCCATGATGATGCCCACGATCCACTGCACGTTCAGGATCTTGTCCGGATCGCTGGCCTTCAGCTCCGCCGAGGTCAGGCCGTAGATGTTGCGGGCAAAGATGTCTGTCAGAAAGGTGGGACACCAGGAGTCGTAGACCTGCCACAGCAGCAGGATGCCGAAGAAGGCGAAGCCGATCAGCGCCGTACGCTTATAGTTGAGCCGGAGGCCCTGGGGGGCGCTTTTTTCTTTTTTCATAAAAATCGTCCTCTCTGTAAATGGGAGTAAAAACGGGACCCTCCGGTCAGGCGGGTCCTCTGCTTTGTGTTTTTGAACTCACTCACACTCGGGCATCAGCTCGTTGGAGATCACCGTGAGCATCT
Source organism: uncultured Clostridia bacterium (assembly GCA_946628965.1). Taxonomy (GTDB): domain Bacteria; phylum Bacillota; class Clostridia; order Oscillospirales; family Oscillospiraceae; genus Limivicinus. The sequence continues at coordinate 39,460 of CAMOXI010000005.1, forward strand.
CGTTGAGCTTCTCGACGTCCTCCTCGCTGAAGCGCTCTTTCATCCGGCCGACCACGGTCAGCTCATAGGCGGTCAGCAGCTCCGCATAGCGGTAAAACTTCTCCGACAGCACCAGGTGATACTCACGCCGGTCGGTGGTGGAGTTCTGCCGGACCAGATAGCCCTTTTTGATCAGATTATTCACTTTATAGGTGGCATTGGACTGGGAAATATTCAGAAAATCAGCAAACTGGCCCACCGTCGGCTCGTCCAGCGCGCGAATAATATCAAGGGACAGGGCCTCCATGGCGGAGAGAGAACCGTCCCGTTCTCTCACTTTTTCGAAGACTTTGCGGAAAAATTGCACTTTGAACTTGTCATAAACTTCGATAAAATTTTTTTCAAGCATCGCGCACGCCTCCATTCAATATATACAGTTTACTCCGAAATAATACGTTTGTAAATGTGAAAAACATTTTCGAGACTCACAAAATCTTCGTGTCCAAACTGTGAATTTTCACGATGAAAAGCGCTGAAACTATTGACAAGGGCAGGCGGCGGTGTTATATTAGCACTCGGAAGTTGAGAGTGCCAACAGTCTGAGGCTGTGAGTGCCAACAGTCGGAAGTTGAGAGTGCTAACAATGGCCTTAAGTGAGAGAAAAAAGAAGATCCTGGCCGCGGTGGTCGATGAGTACATCCGCACCGCCGAGCCGGTTGGCAGCAAGGCCATCGCCCAGAGCGGCGCGCTGCACTGCTCCTCCGCCACGATCCGCAACGAGCTGGCGGAGCTGGTGGCCATGGGCTATCTGGAGCAGCCGCACACCTCGGCCGGGCGCGTGCCCACGCCGATGGGCTACCGCATGTACGTCAACGAGCTCATGGAGAAGCAGAAGCTCTCCCTGGAGGAGTTGGAGGACATGAACCGCCGCCTGGAGGCAAAGCTCCAGGAGCTGGACGCCACGATCACCGACGTGAGCAGGCTGGCCTCCCAGATGACCGATTACCCCGTGGTCGCGCTGACCCGGCAGGTCGCCGCCACGATCAAGCGCTTCGATCTCATCTATGTGGACGCCAACACCTTCATCATTGTCCTGATGCTCTCGGGCAGCACGGTCAAGAGCAAGCTGGTGCGCCTCCCCGTGTCGGTGGATCAGAAGCTGGTGCAGCGGCTCTCAAGCCTCTTCAACGCAAGCTTTACCGGCATCACCGAGGATCAGATCACGCCGCTGCTGATCAGCAGCACCGAGCGCGCGGCAGACGATACCATGGGCATCACCTCCGTGATCGCCGCCTTCGTGATCGAGACCCTGACCGAGGCTAACACCCCATCCGCTTCCGTCTCCGGCGAGAACCGGCTCCTGAGCCAGCCGGAGTTCCGCGATCCGGACAAAGCCCACCGGCTGATGAGCTTTCTGTCCGGCGGCGGTTACATCCTCCCGGCCTCCGAAGGGCTGGGGGACAGCAGCGAAGTCCGGGTGCTGATCGGCCCGGAGAACGTGGCCGAGGAGCTGAAGGATTCCAGCGTGATCATCGCAAGCTACGACGCGGGCGACAATACCCGGGGCCTGATCGGTGTGGTCGGCCCGACCCGCATGGATTACTCCGCGGTCGCCGCCAAGCTCCAGTTTCTGGCCGCGGGCCTGTCCCGCCGCCTGGGCGGGGGCGAGGCGCCGCCGGAGGGCATGCACAATAAGTTGATTATCAAGGGAGACGACCCCAATGAACGAAGATAAGAAGCAGGATACGCCGGTCGAAGAGACCGAGGAAATCAAGGAAGAGACCCCCGAGGTCAAGGAAGAAGCCGCCGCTCCCGAAGAGGAGAAAAAGGACGACAAAAAGGATAAGAAGTCCGGCAGGAAGAAGGACGAGGAGCGCATAGCCGCGCTGGAGAGCGAAAAAGCCGCCCTCAACGATCAGTATCTCCGTCTCGCCGCCGAGTACAAAAACTATCGCCGCCGCAGCCAGAAGGAAAAGGACGCGCTTTACGGCGATATCAAGGCCGACACCGTGGCGCAGTTTCTGCCGGTGTACGACAATCTGGAGCGCGCGCTGAACGCGGGCACCGAGGATGCGGCCTACCGCAAGGGCGTGGAGATGATCATGACCCAGTTCTGCACCACGATGGAAAAGCTGGGCGTCACGCCGATCGAGTGCCTCGGCGAGAAGTTCGATCCCACGCTGCACAACGCCGTCATGCATGTAGACGACGAGGAGAAAGGCGAGAACGAGATCGTCGAAGTGTTCCAGAAGGGCTTCAAACTGGGCGACAAGGTGATCCGCTTCGCGATGGTCAAGGTGGCCAATTAGTTTTCAGTTTTCAGTTTTTAGTCTTTAGAAACAAAACAGCTTTGCTGTTTTGAAAACCCCTCAGGCGCTCCGCGCCAGCAAGCTCGGAACGTCGCGCGCTGCCCGCGCGTCGGAATGCTCCCCTTAGGCAGGGGAGCCTAAGATGAAACAAAACAGCAAAGCTGTTTTGGATATATTTAGTATACAATTACTTTTCATACAGGAGGAAATTATCATGGGTAAGATTATCGGTATTGATCTGGGTACTACCAACAGCTGCGTCGCCGTTCTGGAAGACGGCGAACCCGTTGTCATCGCCAACGCCGAGGGCGCGCGCACCACGCCGTCCGTCGTGGCCTTCTCCAAGACCGGCGAGCGTATGGTCGGCCAGGTTGCAAAGCGCCAGGCCGTCACCAATCCCGACCGCACCATCTCTTCCATCAAGCGTGAGATGGGCTCCAACTACAAAGTCACCATCGATGGCAAGGCCTACACCCCGCAGGAGATCTCCGCCATGGTGCTGCAGAAGCTGAAGGCCGACGCCGAGGCCTATCTGGGCCAGACCGTCACCGAGGCTGTCATCACCGTCCCCGCCTACTTCACCGACGCGCAGCGTCAGGCCACCAAGGACGCGGGCAAGATCGCGGGCCTCGAAGTCAAGCGTATCATCAACGAGCCGACCGCGGCCGCTCTGGCCTACGGCATCGACAAGGAAAACGATCAGAAGATCATGGTCTACGACCTGGGCGGCGGCACCTTCGACGTGTCCGTGCTGGAGATCGGCGACGGCGTCATCGAAGTGCTGGCCACCGCGGGCAACAACCGCCTGGGCGGCGACGACTTCGACGCCTGCATCACCAAGTATCTGGTCGAGGAGTTCAAGAAGGCCGAGGGCATCGACCTGAGCTCCGACAAGGTCGCCATGCAGCGCCTGCGTGAGGCCGCCGAGAAGGCCAAGATCGAGCTGTCCGGCGTGACCACCTCCAACATCAACCTGCCCTACATCACCGCTGACGCCACCGGCCCCAAGCACCTGGACGTCACCCTGACCCGCGCCAAGTTCAACGAGCTGACCCACCACCTGGTGGAGGCCACCATGGGCCCCGTGAAGCAGGCTCTGTCCGACTCCGGCCTCAAGCCCGCTGACATCAGCAAGGTCCTGCTGGTCGGCGGCTCCACCCGTATCCCCGCCGTGCAGGACATGGTCAAGTCCCTCACCGGCAAGGACGGCTTTAAGGGCATCAACCCCGACGAGTGCGTGGCCATCGGCGCTGCCATTCAGGGCGGCGTGCTGAACAAGGATGTGGACGGCATCGTTCTGCTGGACGTGGCGCCTCTGTCCCTGGGCATTGAGACCCTGGGCGGCGTGTGCACCAAGCTCATCGAGCGCAACACCACCATCCCCACCCGCAAGAGCCAGGTCTTCTCCACCGCCGCGGACAACCAGACCTCCGTTGAGGTCAACGTCCTGCAGGGCGAGCGCGAGATGGCCGCTTACAACAAGAGCCTGGGCCGCTTCCATCTGGACGGCATCGCCCCGGCCCGCCGCGGCGTGCCTCAGATCGAGGTCACCTTTGACATCGACGCCAACGGCATCGTGAACGTCTCCGCCAAGGATCTGGGCACCGGCAAGGAGCAGCACATCACCATCACCGCCTCCTCCAACATGTCCAAGGAAGACATCGACAAGGCTGTCAAGGAGGCCGAAATGTACGCCGCCGAGGACGCCAAGCGCAAGGAAGAGGTTGACGTGCGCAACCAGGGCGACCAGATGGTCTACCAGACCGAGAAGACCATCCAGGATCTGGGCGACAAGCTGGACGGCGCTGAGAAGGCCGAAGTCGAGAGCAAGCTCAATGCCCTCAAGCAGGCCCTCACCGGCACCGACACCCAGGCCATCAAGTCCGCCACCGAGGAGCTGACTCAGGCCTTCTACAAGCTCTCTGAGAAGCTCTATCAGCAGCAGAACCCCCAGGGCGCGCAGGGCTTTGATCCCAGCCAGTACCAGCAGGGTCCCCAGGGCGGCCAGCCCGGCGGCCAGGGCGGTCAGGACTACTACGACGCCGACTACACCGTCGTGGACGACGACAAGTAAGCTTCCTTTCGAGATCCTCTCTCTTTCACAAATAACCCGGCCTTTGAGGCGAGGAATTTCCTCGCCTCATTGGTACGCTATTTCCCCCATCGTTCTGAGATTCTTCGCTTCGCTCAGAATGACACTACAAACACACCGTCCTTCCGCAGAAGTGAAAATTCCCACGGGATGACGAGGAGAAACTATGGCAGAAAAACGCGATTACTATGAGGTGCTCGGCGTAGACAAGAGCGCCACACAGGACGAAATCAAAAAGGCTTTCCGCAAGATCACCAAGGCCAACCACCCGGATCTGCACCCCGGCGACAAGGAGTGCGAGGAGCGCTTCAAGGAGGCCAACGAGGCCTACGAGGTGCTCTCCGACGAGGAGAAGCGCAAGAAGTACGACCAGTTCGGTCACGCGGCTTTTGATCCCAATGCGGGCTACGGCGCGGGCGGCTTCGGCGGCTTTGACGGCTTCGGCGATCTGGGCGATATCTTTGGGGATATCTTCGGCGGTTTCGGCGGATTCGGCGGCCAGACCCGCAACCCCAACGCCCCCCGCAAGGGCGACAGTGTGCGCGTGAGCGTGAACATCTCCTTCGAGGAGGCGGCCTTCGGCTGCGAGAAGGAGGTCACCGCTCCCCGTGTGGAGCAGTGCCCCGACTGCAAGGGCACCGGCTGCGCCCCCGGCACCACGCCGGAGATCTGCCCCGACTGCAAGGGCACCGGCACCGTGCGCACCACCCAGCGCACGCCCTTCGGCGCCATGCAGTCCACCTCCCCCTGCTCCAAGTGCCGCGGCACGGGCAAGATCATCCATCAGCCCTGCAAGACCTGCCGGGGCCTGGGCAGCATCCGCCGCCAGCACAAGATGACCGTGAAGATCCCCGCCGGCATCGACGACGGCCAGACCATCTCCCGCCAGGGCTACGGCAACGCGGGCGTCAACGGCGGCCCCGCCGGCGATCTGCTCATTAACGTCATCGTGAGACCCCACCCGATCTTCGAGCGCGACGGCAACTCTGTTATCATGGAGCAGGAGATCTCCTATGCGCAGGCCACCCTGGGCGCCGAGATCGAAGTCCCCACGCTGGACGGCAAGGTCAAGCTGAACATACCCGAGGGTACCCAGCCCGGCGCGGTCTTCCGGCTGCGCGGCAAGGGCATCCCCTTCCTGCGCGGCGGCGGCCGGGGCGATCAGTTCGTATCCGTGAAGATCGGCATCCCCAAGGGCCTGACCTCCTCCCAGAAGGAGCTGCTGCGACAGTTCGCGGCCTCCATGGGCGAATACGACAACGGCGGCAAGTCCGGCGGCATCTTCGGCAAGAAAAAGAAATAAGAGCAACAGGTCCGCGAGGAAGTTCCCCACGGACCTGTTTTTTGATTCAATAGTATCCGCTGTCGCCGCACCAGCCGCACTCCCAGCCGGCGCCCCGGTCCATGACCGGGCTTCCGCAGTTGGGGCAGGTCGTGCGTTTGACGCGCAGGCGCTGCACCGGCGGCCTTGTATCTTTGCTCTCCGTCGGCGGCTTCTTCTCCGCGGCGCGGGCAACCAGGATATATACCGGCAGAAAAATCACGCCCAGGATCAGTAAAATCAGACCTTCCATGACAGCACCGGCTTTCTGAAGTATTTATGTTTTTATTATAGTCGAGAAAGCTCCTGTTATCAACTCCCGCACAATTGCATATAACAAAGCAAACAGCGCGCCGCAGAATGCAAAATCATCGAAGCGGCCGCTGTTTTATCGTAGGGGCGGCGGCTTTGCCCCGCCCGGCACGCAGCGGTACACTCCGTCAAAAGGTCCGGCGAATTCGTGCTTTTCCGAGTTCACCGAACTTTTTTCGTGACAGATGTATTGTACTGCCGGGAGGGGACAAGCCCCTCCCCTACGATAACGATCGAGCTTTGTGCGATTTCTCTTATTTCGCAACGCATCTTTGTTCTTTTCCTACACAACCCCCAGTACGCGCAGCGCGGCGCCTGCCGCGAGGAGCAGCAGCGGCAGCAGGGCCCAGAGGAAGCGGCGGGGCGGCGTCGGGCTGCCCGGCCCGGCGAAGGAGGCCGCGGCCTCCCGCGCCTGACGCAGCAGCGCCTCTCGATTCTCCCCGGCGTCACTCACATACTCGTCCCGCAATATGAACAGCGCCTCCCGGAAGCAGGGCGCCGGGGCCTTGACCACGATCACATTGCTCACGGTGCCCCGCACCGGTACGGCAGCCCCCCGGCAGGGCGGGAGCGTGAGCCGTCTCAGACGCAGCTTCATGCCCGCTCCTCCACCCGGACGGTGACAACGGTCATATCGTCCGACGCGCCGAAGCGCTTCTCCGCCTCCCGCAGCACCAGCCGGGCCAGGCTCTTCATGTCCGTCCCCTCCTGAGAGAGCATGTCCTTGAGCCATTCATCCTCCGTGTCCGCCAGCACCCCGTCGGAGGCCACCAGGGCCAGCGCCCCGGGGTGCAGGCGCATGCGCACCGTATCCGGTGCAAGACCGCTCCCGTCCCCGGGCGAGAGGCCCACGGCCAGGCTCTCCCCCTGGATGCGGCGAATGCTTTTGCCGCTCTTCACGTAGGAGGGCGCCGCGCCGTATTTGTAGAAGCAGGCGTCCCCGCTGAAGAGATCCACGCACATCAGGTCCACTGTGGCGTAGCCCCAGGAGTCCGGGCTCTGCAGCAGCATGACGGAGTTTAAGATCTTCATGGCCACCGCCGGATCCACGCCGGAACGCAGGAACTTCTCCAGGATCGCGATGACCCGTGTGCTGTCCGCGGCGGCCTCGTCCCCGGTGCCCATGCCGTCGGAGAGGATCACGCAGAGGACGCCGCTGTCGGTCTTGAAATAGCTGCCCCGGTCGCCGCTGACCCGCTCGCCTTTCTTTTTGAGCGCCGCGATGCCCACGGACACCGCCAGCGGCTCCGCCTCCAGCAGCGTGAGGCGGGAAGAACCCGCGCTCAGCTCCTCGGGCTGGCAGAGCCGCACCCCCGCGATGGCGGAGAGCTTTTCCAGATAGTCCGGCTCCCTGGTCAGCGGTGTGAGACGACCGCTCTCGATCACGATGCGAAGCCGCCCGCTGCCATCCCGGTAGACGGCGGCCTCGGCGTCGATGTCCAGGCTCCGCAGATAGCGCAGGAGCCGCCGCTCGGCCAGGGGATCTGCGCCGTTGATGCTGCCCAGCTCGTCCGCCACGCTGCCCAGCACCTGGGCGATATCGGCGTACTGGCCCCAGGCCAGGCTCCGGTTCTCGGCGAGGCGGCTGCGCAGCTGGCGGCGGTAGGTCATGGCCCGCAGCTCCCCGTTCACGGCGGTGACAAAAGCGGAGAGATTGCCGCAGGCGGCCCGGAAGTGCCCGGGCAGATCCTCCGCCGTGAGGCAGCCCCTGGCCACCATGGCCCGGGTGGCGTCATTCATGGCGGAAAGGGTATCCATGTAGTTTGTGTTCCAGCACTGGTTCTTGTTCCGGCACCGGACGCAGACCGCGTCGGCGGCCCGGTCAAAGACCCGGGCCACGTTTTCGTCGTTGCCCGGGGACTCCAGACTCCGGCGTACGGTGTCATAGAGCTCGCCGTAGGCCTCGCTCAGATTCTTGACCCGGCGGGCGTCAAAGCGCCGCAGGCCGGATTCTCCGCTCCCCCGCCCGGTGCTCTGCAGCAGCAGGCCGAGCCTGCTCAGCCAGGAGCCCGGCACCAGCATGAAGAGCACGGACGCGCAGAAGGTCTCAAACAAGGCGCTCACATACATCTCCGTCCGCCAGGCCGCCGCCACGGCCAGCGCGCCGCTCAGTACGAAGGACAGCACAAACAGGAAGCGCCCGTGCCGCCCGAATACACCGGAGAGCAGGCCAGAGAGCGCGTAAGCCATCGTGTAGAAGGGCGCGCCGGGGTTCCCGATGTCCATGGCGAGGCCCAGCACCGTGCCCACCGCCGTGCCGGTGAGCACGCCGCCCTTCATGGCAGACGCCATCACCAGCAGCAGCGCGGCCGTCCGCCCGACGGAGACCGTATCGAACACAAGGATCCGCGAGAGCGCCATGCACAGCGCCGCAAGCAGGATCATGACCGCCACGCCGTGGCGCAGCTCGCTGCCCTCCGTATTGCCGCCCTCCCCGGCCAGGGCCTCCCGGAAGAAATACACCCCGCCGAAGGCCAGAGCCGTCTCCAGAAACAGGCCCGCGAGCAGCGTGATCCAGCTCTCCGCCAGGGCAAAACCGCCAAGCCAGGCGGTCAGGGCCATGATCGCCCCGGCCGTCACCGGCATGAAGAAGGGCCGCCGGTAGAGCGGCAGCTCGTGGAACACGAAGGCCACCGTGTACACCAGCACCGACGCCGCCACATAGCGCACACCCCATTCCAGTCCGCCGCCCAGCAGATAGCCCGCCGCCGCACCCAGCAGCGCCGAAACGCCGCTGATGCCCGGCCCCGCCGCCGCCGTCAGCGCCATGCCGAAGGGCGCGCTGTCCTCCGGCACCCGGGCGCAGGCCATCACCGCGCCCATGGCAAAGTAAATCCCGCAGTGGGCCGCCGTAAAGAAGCGGCGGTCCATGCCCGCCCCTCCGCCATTCCGCAGCTCCAGCGGCCGCCCCTGCTCTTCCAACGCCATACTATCGCCTCCTGAGTTTACATAAATGTGTGATTATTATAATTATGTAATTTCAAGAAGCCTGTCATATGGCGCTGTAGAAGCGGAGAACATTGCCCGGAGAAATCGGGGAAAATGTGAGGAGGACTCACCGGAGCCGGCCAGCCATCTGTTATTCTCTGTGCCGCCCGCTCCGGATGGCCCTGAAGCCCGAACGCCCCAGACATTCCGGAAGAGACTGCTGCCTCTCGCCGGGCCTGTTTGTTCTTTTCAGGCTCCCGGCAAAACGCTGAACGTGTTGTCCTTTTTTTCTCCCTTCATTCTTGACTCTGAATACTAAATACCTTAAAATAATATTAAATATGATTTATTGGGCGGAACAGCAAGGTTTCCGTCTGCTTATGACCATACTCTATTTGGAAAGATCGGAAGGAGAAGGACATGAAAAGAACTTGGAAGAGAGCCTTTGCCCTGTTTCTTTCTCTGGTGATGTGCCTGTCGCTGTTCCCGGCGTCGGCCTTCGCCGAGGGGGACGTTGCGGAGGAACCGGCTGATCCTGTCGTCCTGAGCGATGGCGAAGGATCTCAGGAAGGCGAAGCTGCAGGGGACGGCGACAATGACAACCCCTCAGTCAGCGAAGCTGACAGCTCCCCTTACACAGGGGAGCCAATGGCTGACTCTGTCATCCTGAGCGACAGCGAAGGATTTCAGGAGACCGGCCCGGCCGACGAGGACGCGGTCATCGACCTGCAGCCCCTGACAGGCGTTGAGCTCGACGGGCTGGACGAGGAACCCGCCGCCGAAGTGCAGGACGCGGCAACCTCCGGCACCTGCGGCGCGCAGGGAGACAATCTGACCTGGAGCTTTGATGCCGAAAGCGGCACGCTGACCATCTCCGGCTCCGGCGATATGAAGACCTTTTACGATGAAGATCTTCCGCCCTGGTACTACAGCGCAAGCACATTTCTGGTTATCACGATCGAGCCCGGCGTCACGAGCATCGGCCAGTACGCCTTCTCCAACTGCCGCGCTCTCAGAAGCATCTCCCTCCCGGAGAGCCTGGTCAGCATCTCGGTCAACGCTTTTAACGAATGCGGTGCACTGACGGACGTGTACTACGGCGGCACCGAGGCGCAGAAAAACGCCCTGGTCGGCAAAGGCTGGGAGACCGGCGGCAACGAGTATCTCCTCAATGCCACCTGGCACTGTGCCGGTGAACCCGCAGAGCCTACTATCGTCGCCTCCGGTGAATGCGGCGCCGAGGGCAACAACCTGCTGTGGACGCTGGACGATCAGGGCACGCTGACCATCTCCGGTACCGGCGCCATGGCGGATTATGAGATGGGCAACTATTCACCCTGGTACAATTCACTGCGGGATCAGATAAAACGCGTCGTTATTGCAGACGGTGTGACGAGCATCGGCAGCTCCGCCTTTGAATGGTGCGAAAGCCTGGAGAGTGTCACGATCCCCGAAAGCGTGACGCGTATCGGCGGCCATGCATTTTATTACTGCCTTGTTCTTTCGGGCGTCGCACTCCCCGAAAGTTTGACGAGCATCGGCGACTGGGCCTTTGCCTACTGCCGCACGCTGACGAGTGTCACGATCCCGGAGAGCGTGGCGCTCATAGATGAGGGAGCTTTTCGCGCCTGCAGCGGGCTGACCAGTATCGAGCTTCCTGACGGTGTGACGAGCATCGGCTACGGCGCCTTCGAAGAGTGCAGCAGTCTGGCGAGCATCACGCTCACGGCGAGTGTGACAAGTATCGACAGAACTGCGTTCAATAACTGCCCTTCGCTGACCATGTTCGCTGTCGCGCCGGATAATCAGGACTTTTCTTCCGCAGACGGGGTTCTTTTCAACAAGGCGCAGACGGAATTGATCCGCTGCCCCGGCGGGAAGAGCGGCGCATATGCCGTGCCCGACAGTGTGACCGTTATCGGCAAATGTGCTTTTGAACACTGCAGTGGGCTGACTGGTATCACGATCCCGGATGGCGTGACGCATATTGGCGAACAGTCCTTTATGTACTGCAGCGGGCTGACGAGCATCTCGCTCCCCGCGAGTGTGACGAGCATCGGCAGCGGTTCCTTCTCCACGTGCAGCGGACTGACCAGTATCGAGCTTCCTGACGGTGTGACGAGTATCGTCTCAGGTACTTTTTCCGGCTGCGGCGCTCTTTCAAGTATCACAATTCCCGCGAGTGTGACGAGCATTGAAGACTGGGCCTTTACCAGCTGCGAGGCTCTGAGCGAGGTGTACTACGGGGGCACGGAAGCGCAGAAAAACGCCCTGGTCGGCAAAGGCTGGGAGACCGACGGCAACGAGCATCTCCTCAATGCCACTTGGCATTATACCGGTGAATCCCCCGAGCGCGAGATCTTCGCCTCCGGCGAATGCGGCGCGGAGGGTGACAACCTGACCTGGGTTCTGTATGACGACGGCGAGCTGGTCATCGGCGGCAGCGGTGCCATGGCGGGATTCCATCAAGCCCCCTGGGATGACTATTCTGGCAGCATTCAGCGTGTCACGCTGGAATCCGGCGTGACGAGCATTGGCGAGTACGCTTTCTACCGTTGTACGAACCTGACAACCATTACGATCCCGGTCAGTGTGATGAGCATTGGCGAGTACGCTTTTGATGGCTGCTCCGCGCTCACCGAGGTGAATTATGGCGGCAATGCGGCGCGAAAAGACGCGCTGACCGGAGATCGGTGGAGAACCGACGGCAACAGCGAATTGTTTGCTGCGCAATGGCATCTTACCGAAACGGCGGATCCCACGATTATCGACTCCGGCGAATGCGGCGCAGCGGGCGACAATCTGACCTGGGCGCTGTATACAAGCTGGGAGCTGGTGATTTCGGGTGAAGGGGATATGCGTGACTGCTATCCCGAAGCCGCTCCCTGGGAGCTTTGGAATGATAATATCCTCAAGGTTGTCATTGCGGATGGTGTGACAAGTATCGGCAGCCATGCATTCGATCAGTGCAGCCAGTTGGCAGAGGTCTCCCTTCCGGAGAGCCTGCTCAATATTGGCACCATGGCTTTCGACAGATGCCAGAGCCTGACGGATATCACGCTGCCCGGCGGTCTGCTCAGCATTGGGGAGCAAGCCTTCGCTGGCTGCACCGGCCTGACAGGCATGGAGATTCCCGCCTCCGTGACAAGCATTGCTGCAGATGCTTTTATCTGCAGCTCTGCAATTGCGTCTTTCACCGTCGCAGCGGAGAACAGCGCATACTCCTCCATTGACGGCGTCCTGTTCAACAAGGAGCAGACGAAACTGCTCCGCTTCCCGGAGGGGAAGAGCGCAGACTATACGATTCCGGAGAGCGTGACGGAGATCGGCGATTACGCCTTCTACTGCTGCAGTGGGCTGTCTGCTGTTACGATTCCCGCAAATGTGACAGATATCGGTGAACTCGCCTTTGCGGCATGCAGTACGCTTACAGACATGGCTATTCCTGCGGGGGTATACCATATCGGCAGGTCTGCTTTCACAGACTGCGTCACACTCACAAGCATCGCAATTCCGGAGAGCGTGACAGAACTCCCGGAGGGCCTCTGCTACGGCTGCGGCGATCTGGTAAGCGTTAACTTGCCGCAGAACCTGACTTCCATTGGCTTCAATGCCTTTGGACAGTGCGGCAGCCTGACAAGCATCGCGCTCCCTGCAAGTGTCACAAGTATCGGAGATTACGCCTTCAACTGCTCCTCGCTCAACGAGGTGTACTACGGCGGCACCGAAGCGCAGAAAAACGCCCTGATCAATAATGGCTGGAGCGCAGAAGGCAACGATCCCTTCTATTACGCCAAATGGCATTATGCCGGCGAGCCCGCAGAGCGCGAGATCCTCGCCTCCGGCGCGTGCGAGTATAACCTGCTGTGGACGCTGTATGACGACGGCGAGCTGGTCATCAGCGGCGAGGGTGAGATGAATATCCCTGGCCGGTATGAGGATATTGCCGCATATTCTTTCGCCCCGTGGGACAATTACCGCAGCGACATCCGGAAGATCACGATCGAGCCGGGTGTGACCAGTATCTACCGGCAGGCATTCGTCAACTGTGAAAACCTGACGGAGGTCTCGATCCCGGATTCTGTAACCAGCATCGGCTATTACGCCTTCTACGGCAGCAGCAGCCTGACGGCCATCACCCTTCCGGAGGGCATCACGATTCTGCCCCTGGGCGTCTTCGGCAACTGCACCAGCCTGCGCGACGTCCATCTCCCCCAGAGCCTGACCGTTCTGGAGGGATCCGGCGACTCCGGGTACGCAGGCGTGTTCCAGAACTGCACAGCCCTGACTGAGCTTACACTTCCCGACGGGCTGGGCGAAATCGGTGAATACGTGTTCCGCGGCTGCAGCGGCCTTGCGTCCATCACGCTGCCGGGCAGCGTTACCCGCATCGGCAAAGGCGCTTTCACCAACTGCAGCGCGCTCGCTGCGGTCAACTACGGCGGCAGTCCGAGCCAGCGGAATGCCAATCTCGCGAGCAGCGCCTGGGTCAGCAGCGGCAATGAACCGCTCTTTGAGACCACCTGGCAGTATGGTGAAGCCGACGCCTTTGGCGATATCCACAGCTTTGCCGATCTGCAGGCAGCCGTGGCGGCCTACGACGGCAGTGATCTGTATGTTTATTACAACGGGACAGAGCCCTTCGTGATGGAGGAATCCATCACGCTGCCCGAGCATCTGTACTTCTGCGCGGACGCTGAGAGTTCCACGGTGCGGATTCCCGCTGGGGTCACCCTGGCTGTCCTCTCCGAGACGCAGAACGCGTTCTATGTGGAGAACCTGGTGGTCGAGGGTACCATGCAGGCGCACAGAAGCGCTGTGGTGTTCAGCACCCTGAGCGGCCAGATCGACTGGTACCGCAATCTCGTCGCTTCCGGCGAATGCGGCGCCGAGGGCGACAATGTGCGCTGGGAGCTGTACAGCAGCGGCGAGCTGGTCATCAGCGGCACCGGCGAGATGGACTGCTTCTATACGGAGGATGTCTTCACGCCCTGGCACCGCTACCACAGTGATATTCTCACCGGCGTCGTGGAAGAGGGCGTAAGCTCGCTCGGCGACGGCTGCTTCTGTGACTGTGAGAATCTCAGCAGCGTCACGCTGCCCGAATCGCTCACAACAATCGCCGGCAACGCCTTTACCGGATGCAAGAGTCTCCCGGGCATTTCGCTTCCCGGGCATGTGACGAGCATCGGCACATGGGCCTTTTCCAGCTGCAGCGGACTGACGGGCATCACCATTCCGGCGAGCGTGACCAGCATGGACAGATATGCTTTTTCCGACTGCAGCAGTCTGACGGAGATCCTCGTGGAGGAGGACAATACGGCCTACTCTTCGAGAGACGGCGTTCTGTACAACAAGGAGCAGACGGAACTGATTCGCTTCCCCGCCGCGAAAACCGGTGCGGCAGTCATCCCGGAGGGTGTGACCTCCATCGGCAAGAGCGCCTTTGGAGGCTGCAAGGGCCTGACAAGCGTCACGATCCCGGAGAGTGTGACCAGCATCGGGAACTTCGCTTTCAGCGGCTGCAAGGCCCTGACTGCCGTGTATTACTCCGGCACGGAAGAGCAGAAAAACACTCTGATCGATGACGGTTGGAGCACCGTAGACAACTCTTACCTGTTCAATGCGACCTGGTACTATGGCAGCCACAAGACGATGATCCACAGCTTCGCCGAACTCAAGGCGCTGGTCGCCGCCTATGACGGCAGCGAGACCCATGTCTCCTACATCGGCACTGCCCCCTTCGTGATGGAGGAATCCATCACGCTGCCGGAGAACTTCTACTTCTCCGCGGATGCTGAAGGCTCCTGCGTGATCATCCCGGAGAATGTCACGCTGACGGTGGAATCGACAGGATTCAATCCGTTTTATGCGGAGTCGATCCAACTGGAAGGCGTGCTGGTCGGGGACAGGAACAGTATCGTCGGCGCGATCTCCGGCACAGGTTACTGGAAGCAGACCGGCCTCTCCGGTCCGTACTACTTCTTCTACAGCGAGGACGGCCTGCACAAGCTTCTTGCTGACAGCTTCACGGAGAGAACCTTGGTCCGCTACGGCGGAGACGACAGCTTTACTTTCACCCGCGATCTGACTTCGCCCGCGAATGTGGCGCTGATTGTTGAGCACGGGATGCGGATCCCGGCCGGCGTCCAGGTGACTGTCATGGATTCCTTCTTCAGCAAGGATGCCGTGATCGAAGGCAGCCTGGCACTCATGTACAGCGAAGAAAACGTGGAATCGTCCAATTCCTCCGTTTCCAGCCTGACGGTTACCGGCAGCCTGACCGTGCAAAGCCCGCTGATTGTTTCGTATGGCGAACTGAACGGCAGGGATAAGATCACCCTGGAGGGTGAGCATGCGGAGATCAAATGGGTTCGCGAGGCTGTCGGCATGGCAGAGGCCGAGACCTGGCTTGCCGCCGCGCGCGCGGATGAGACGGAACACTTTGTTTACAGAGTCCTTGTCCGTCCGACCGAGGAGGACGGCGGCAGCCTGCTCCTGACGCAGAACATGGTGATCCCGGCGAATGCCGAAGTCATGTTCGACGCCACACCGACGGTTTCCGCCGGCGTCACGCTGCGCAATGCGGGCCTCATGGAGATTGTTATCCCTCCGTTGACCGTGTATGGCAGCCTGGTCAATGAGGGTCGGATCGAGTGCCTCGTCGGTTATTCCGGCGAAGCAGTCCTGCGTCTCCAGAATGGCGGGCAATACAGCGGCAGCGGCGAACTTGCCGTGGCCACCATGAATTCCGCCACGCAGGAAGACCTGGCACAGCTTCTGCCCGGCCTGGATCTGGCGCGCTTTGAGGAGATCACAAGCGAGCTGACCGTTGCAGATATGCACTGGTATCTGCGGAACTATCGGGAGAGTTCTGCGGGCGTGGTCGCTTCCGGCGAATGCGGCGCAGAGGGCGATAACCTGACCTGGGTACTGTACGACGACGGCAGGCTGGTTATCTCCGGCACCGGCGCAATGATGGATTACATGAGCGACTCCGAAGTCCCCTGGTACTCTCATCTTGACGACATCAAGACAGTTACCATCGAATCCGGTGTGACGAGCATTGGCACTACTGCCTTCTTCAATTGCAGCAGACTGTTAAGTATCACGATCCCGACGAGTGTGAACAGCATAGGCGGATGTGCGTTTTTGAACTGCTCCAGCCTGACGAGTGTCACGATCCCGGAGGGTGTGACGGGCATCTGGGAGTTTACCTTTGAAGGCTGCTCCAGCCTGACGAGCGTCACGATTCCAACGAGTGTGACGGGCATAGACAGGTGCGCTTTTGCGGGCTGCTCCAGCCTGACGAGCGTCACGATCCCAGCGGGTGTGACGAGCTTAGACAGATATGCTTTTGAGGGCTGCTCCGGCCTGACGAGCATCACGATTCCGGCGAGTCTGAGGTCCATCGGCGATTGTGTCTTCACCGGCTGCAGCGGCCTGCAGGAAGTGCACTTCGGCGGCAGCCGCGGCGAGCGGCTTGCCCGCATTGACAACGGCTGGGACGGCAGAGGCAACGAGGACTTGCTGAACGCCTACTGGTACTATGCCGGCGACAACTTCGGCGACATCCACAGCTTTGCCGAGCTGAAGGACGCCGTGGCGGCCTATGAGGCAAGCGGCGACGATATCTATGTCTACTATAACGGCACCGAACCCTTCGTGATTGAGGAGTCCATCACCCTGCCGAAGCGCGTCTACTTCTGCGCGGACGCCGAGGGTTCTTCCGTGGTCGTTCCCGCGGGTGTGGAGCTGATCGTCTCCTCCGGTGACAGGAACGCCTTTTACACCGAGAACCTGATCGTCGAGGGCAGCATGACCGCTTCCCACCGCGCGGTTGTGTACCGGACGCTCACCGGCGAAGTCAACTGGGTGATCAGCCTGCTCGCTTCCGGCCGCTGCGGCAGCGCCGATTCGGATCTGTACTATGAGCTCTATGACGACGGCCGCCTGATCGTGACCGGCTCCGGCACGATGGAGGGCTATCCCTGGTGCGATTACAACGCCGATATCCGCACGGTTACCCTGCCGGAGGGCCTGCGCACCATCAGTGACCGTGCCTTCCGCTACTGCGGCAATCTGCAGAGCATCAACCTCCCGGCGAGCCTTGCCGGCATCTACGATTACGCCTTTGACGGCTGCACCGGCCTGCGCGAAGTGAACTATGCCGGCAGCGAGCGCGAGAAGAACAGACTCACGGACAACGGCTGGTCTGTCATCGGCAACGATCCGCTGTACAGTGCCTCCTGGACCTACGGCACTGAGACGCTCAGCACGGATATCCACAACTTCGCAGACCTGAAGGCCCTCGTGGAGGCCTATGACGGCAATGAGTACTATGTCTACTACAACGACGCCGCGCCCTTCGTGTTTGAGGAATCCATCTCTCTGCCGCAAAACGTCTTCTTCTGTGCGGACGCGGACGGCTCCTCCGTACACGTTCCCGCGGGCGTCAGCCTGACGGTCGAGTCGCGGGTACCCAACGCGTTCTATGTGGAGAACCTGAACGTTGAGGGCAGCATGACCGCTTACCGGAGCGCCGTGAATTACCGCAATCTCAGCGGCGAGGTGACCTGGCTTCGGAATGTGATCGCCTCCGGTATCTGCGGTGATCAGGGCGACAATCTTCAGTGGTCGCTGGACGACGAGGGCCTGCTGCTCATCTGCGGCACCGGCGCCATGGCGGACTACGAGTCTTGCCGCAATGTCCCGTGGTATGCCTATAACAGCAGCGTTCGGCAGGTCACCCTGGAATCCGGTGTGACGAGCATCGGTCAGCATGCTTTCGAGGGCAGCGGCATGACGGGCATCGATCTGCCCGACACGCTGGTCAGCATCGGCTTCCAGGCCTTCCGCTGCTGCAAGCTGGTTGACCTGGTGATTCCCGATGGCGTGACGAGCATCGGTGATTCCGCATTTATGGAGTGCAGCGCTTTGAAGCACGTCACGATTGCGGGCAGTGTGAGCAGCCTTGGCAGCAGTGCCTTTGCATGCTGCAGAGCACTGCAACGTGTAGCGCTTGAGGACGGCGTGACAAGCATCGACAGCAACTGCTTCTCCGAATGCGAGAAACTCGTTCGCATTGTGCTTCCGGAGAGTCTGACGAGTCTCGGCAGCGGTGTATTCAGTTACTGCAGCAACCTGCAGTGCATTATGATCCCCGAAAGCCTGACAAGTATCGGCGATGGTGCCTTTACGATGTGCGAATCTCTGAAGGACGTGTACTACGCCGGCACGGAAGATCAGAGGAACGCCCTGACCAACAACGGCTGGAATACCAGCGGCAACAGTCCGCTCTTCAACGCGACATGGCACTACGAAGCGACCCGCTTCCCGATCGCCTCCGGTGAATGCGGCGCGGAGGGCAACAATCTGTTCTGGACGCTGTATGAAGACGGCGAGCTGGTCATCAGCGGCAGCGGCGCCATGGCGGATTATATTTTCCCGGACTACGCCCCCTGGAAAACCTATCTTCAGGATGGCGATGTGCGTGTCGTTGTGGAGCCCGGCGTGACGAGCCTTGGCAACTTTGCCTTCATGTCGTGCAAAGCACTGACGCAGATCGAACTGCCGGACAGCCTGACGGCCATCGGCGTGCATGCTTTCCATGGATGCAGTGCCCTGACGGAGATCACCATCCCCGACGGCGTGACGTCGATCCTCCTCTACGCATTCGCAGACTGCAAGAGTCTCAAGACCGTGGTGCTTCCCGACAGTGTGACCGGGATTGGCCAGTTGGCCTTCCACGGCTGCGAAGCGCTGGAGAACATTGCTCTGCCGGGCGGCGTAACGGAGATCGGACGGGAGGCCTTCGCTTACAGCGGGCTCAAATCCATCGTGCTGCCTGAGCAGCTGCTCACCATCGGCTACTGTGCCTTCGCGGACTGCCCGGCCATGAAGAGCATCGACGTCGCCGCGGAGAACGAGAACTATTCCTCTCTTAACGGCGTGCTCTACAGCAAGGATCAGACCAGGCTGATCGCCTGGCCCGCCGGCAGATCGAGCATCGCCATCGTGCCCGACAGTGTGAATACGATCGCGGAAGGCGCCTTCCGGAGCTGCACAAAGCTGACGGAGGTCTATCTCCCGCTCGGCGTCACCACGATCGAAGGCTGGGCCTTCCATGACTGCGCCGCACTGACGGATGTGTACTTCGCCGGAACGGAAGAGCAAAAGACCGCCCTGATGGAGAGCGGCTGGTCTTCGGAGATGAACGAGCCGCTCTACAACGCAGCTTGGCACTATGAGGCGGCGGAACCCATGGTAGTAACGGCGCAGAAGGTATCGCTGAACCTGGACGGCACCATCGGCATCAACTACAAGGTTTCGATGACCGATTCGGTGATCGAGAACGAGAACGTGCGGGCGGTGTTTATCTACAAGAACGTCGAATACCCCAGCAGCATCCAGGGCATGGTGCCCGACGAACGGGGCTTCTACACCTTCACCTACTACGTCCCGGCAGCGGAATTCGCCAACCCTGTCAGCCTGAAGTTTGTGGACGGGGAGAACGTGATCCCCTTCGAGTACAAGGGGGAGCGGCTGAGTAATGATACCCTGAAGTATTCGCCGCAGAAGTACGCAAGCTCGCTCAGCACGGAGAGCGCCTCTTATGCACTTGTCCAGATGCTGAACAGCTACTGCTATCACGCCTATGTGGGTCTGGGCAAGGCGGCTCCGGACATCAAGCCGAAAGAAATCATCACAGAACCGACGGTGTCCTCCGTCACGGCGCAGGACATGTACGATTATCGGAACAGGGGCAGAGGCTCCGTCACGGGTCTCAAGATCAGCAAGATCTCGCTGAATCTGGAGACCACCACGGAGATCAACCTGAAGATGGTCCTGCAGGACGGCTATAACATCGCAGATTACAGCTTTGAGTTGGACGGCGCCGAGGTGACGCCGGTGCTGGACGGCGACCGCTATGTCCTGACCATTCGCAACATTGCGGCGAAGGAACTGGACCGGATGTACACGCTGAAGATCACCAGGGGAGAAGAAGTCCTGCAGGTGCGCACCTGTGCCCTGGCCTACTGCTACACGATCCTTTCGGAGAATGAGCTGGCGGAGGAGAAGCTGAATATCTGCAGATCTCTGTACCTGTACAACCAGGCGGCGAACGCCTACTTCGAAGGCTGAGAAAGCTCTCCGCCGGAACGGGCAAATCCCAACAAACCACGCAGCCCCGGAAGATGCATCCGCATCTCCCGGGGCTGTCTTTTTGCGTTTCCGGCTCCGGCAAAGCGCCGGTGGTACTGTCCCTTTTTCTGCCTTCATTCTTGACTGCACATACTAAATATTTTAAAATAAAACTAATATGATTGAACAGGTGGAACAGGCAGTTTTCCGCTGGCTTATGATCATACTTTATCTGGAACGATCGGAAGGAGAAGAACATGAGAAGACCGTGGAAAAGAGCTTTCGCGCTGTTTCTCTGTCTGGTGATGTGCCTGTCGCTGTTTCCGGCGTCGGCCTTCGCTGAGGGAGATGTTGCGGGAGAAACGGCGGATCCTGTCATCCTGAGCGAGAGCGAAGGAGCTCAGGCAACCGAGCCTGTAGGGGAGGCTATCAGCCTCCCGCAGACAGAAGAAGACGGCGGGCAGCTGATAGCTGCCCCTACGGATGACCCGACCGCCCCTGCAGGGGCCGACGCCTCCAGCGGCCCGGAAGACGAGCCCACCGAGCCTCCCCTGGAAGGGGAGGCGGCTGCGCAGCAGCCGGAGGGGTCTAAAGAAAGCAGTTCCGCTGAGAGCGGGACAGTTCCCCTCGCAGGGGAGCCGATGGATGAATCTGTCATTCTGAGGAGCGACAGCGACGAAGAATCTCTGACGCTCACAGAGCCGGAGGATGAGATCCTTCTCTCCGCGCAGGCTGAAACGCAGGACGCGTCCATCGTCGCCTCCGGCACCTGCGGCGCGCAGGGCGACAATCTGACCTGGACACTAAACGATGCAGGCACGCTGACCATCTCCGGTGAAGGACCAATGGCGGATTATGAGAGCGGCGCCACGCCTTGGTACAATCAAAAGAATTCTGTAAAGTCTCTCATCATCGGGAACGGCGTTACCAGTATAGGAGACTATGCATATTATCACTGCAACAACTTGGCAATCATTACGATCCCGGACAGCGTAACGAGCCTCGGCGACTATGCCTTATATAGCTGCAACAGTTTGACGAGCATCACGCTCTCAGATGGCGTGACGTGCGTTGGGAACTATGCCTTTGCTTTCTGTGACAGTCTGACGAGCGTAACAATCCCAAACGGCGTGATGCACATTGGCGACTATGTTTTTTATTTCTGCAGTAGTTTACATACCATTACTATCCCTGATGGCGTAACAAGTATAGGCGACTATGTTTTTTTCAACTGTAGAAGTTTGTCCAGCGTCACGCTCCCGGGGAGCGTGACGAGTATAGGTGATTCTGTCTTTAGCGGTTGTAGTGCTCTTACGAACGTGACGTTCACGGCGGGTGTGATGAGCATAGGTAATAGTACCTTTTATGGTTGCAGTAGCTTGATTAGTATTATCTTGCCTGAAGGTGTGACGAGTATCGGCGATTCTGCCTTTCGCGGCTGCAGTGCTCTTACGAGTGTGACGATCCCTGTGGGCGTGACTAGCATAGGTAATAATACTTTTTATGGTTGTAACAGCTTGACTAGTATTATCCTGCCTGAAGGCGTGACGAGTATCGGCGATTCTGCCTTTCGCGGCTGCAGTGCTCTTACGAGTGTGACGATCCCGGCAGGTGTGACGAGCATCGGTAATAATTCTTTATATGGTTGTAACAGCTTGACTAGTATTATCTTGCCTGAAGGTGTAACGAACATCGGCGATTCTGCCTTTCGCGGTTGCAGTGCTCTTACGAGTGTGACGATCCCGGCAAGTGTGACGAACATCGGAAGTAGTTGCTTTTATGGTTGAAGCAGGCTGACTAGTATTATCATACCTGATAGTGTGACGAGTATCGGCGATTCTGCTTTTCGCGGTTGCAGTACTCTTACGAATGTGATAATATCGGCGGGCGTGATGGGCATCGGCGATTACACCTTTGATGACTGCAGTAGTCTGACGAGCATCGCAATCCCGACGACTGTGAAGAGTATTGGCTACTGTGCCTTTTATAGATGCAGCGGTTTGACGAGCATCACGCTCCCAAACGGCGTGACGAGTATCGGCGACGGTGCCTTTGAAGGCTGCAGTAGCTTGTCTGGTATTATCCTGCCTGATGATGTGATAAACATAGGAATTAACGCTTTTTATGGATGCAAAAGCTTGCTAAGCGTTGATATTCCTAGTGGTGTAAAAATCATAAATAATGGATCCTTTGCGAACTGTTCTGGCTTGAAGACTGTTACTTTACCCGATGGGCTGTCAATAATTGACAAAAACGCTTTTCTAGGATGTAGTAGTTTGACAAGCATAGTCCTTCCTGAGGCTTTATCAGAAATCGGCTCGTATGCTTTTGAAAGATGCAATAGCCTAGTAAGAGTTGAGATTCCGTCAAATGTCAACAGTATCGGAAATGGAGCATTTAGATGTGATAACCTCAAAAGTATTGAAGTTGATACGAAGAATACGCAGTATTCTTCACTCGATGGTGTGCTCCTTAATAAGGGTAAAACAAAGCTAATTCAGTTCCCACGCGGAAGACAGGAAACGGAGTATACAATTCCTTCTTGTATATCCAGCGTTGAAAGCTGCGCTTTTTACGGCTGCTATAATCTGAATAGCATTACATTACATCATGGTATCACGAGCATTGGCTCATATGCTTTTGAAAAGTGTACTAGTTTGACAAGTTTTATTGTTCCACCCAGTATTACAGTTATCGAAGATGGAACTTTTGAGGATTGCACAAGTTTGGAAAGTCTTACAATTCCGGTGGGGGTGAAAACACTTAAAGGGCTTGCTTTTGATAATTGCTATTCGCTAAGAGATGTTTATTACGGCGGCTCTATGGAGCAAAGAACATTAAATGAGAATAGCGGATGGAGTAAGGTACGCAATGATCCATTCTATATCGCATACTGGCACTACAATATGACGAAAGAACTTGAATCTGGTAATTGTGGCGAAGACCTAAAGTGGACAATGTATGATAATGGAACACTGGCAATCTCCGGTGATGGGGAGATGACGGATTTCTATTATAGTTCTACCTTTCCTTATTCTCCGTGGTATAAACATAGAGCCAATGTGAAAACTGTACTTATAGAACCCGGAGCAAAAAGTATCGGAAACTATGCGTTTTACAATTGCAGTGAATTGATTAGTATTATTTTACCTGAAGGAATAGAATCTATAGGAAATGATGCTTTTTCTGGATGTAGTTCCGTCTCTATTATCAAGTTGCCTGAGACAACAACAAGTATAGGGAGCGATGCTTTTTCTGGATGTGTTCAGCTAAATGATCTTAATCTTCCTGCCAACATAAAGTATATTGGGAATTCCGCTTTTTCTAACTGCCGCTCATTATTGACTATGAACATCCCAGAAGGTATCGAAGGAATTGGAGATGGAACCTTTGCAGGCTGCTATAATTTATCTGAAATTAGTATTCCAAATAGCTGTACAGGCATTGGTTATCAAGCTTTTTTAGGATGTTGTTTTACGGCCGTTGAATTATCAAAAAACATATCAAGAATTTCACAACGTGCATTTGAAGGTTGCTCCAAAATAATCGACGTTTACTATGCCGGGACAGAAGCCCAGAAGAACGCCCTGATCGACAACGGCTGGAGCACGGAGGGCAACGAGCCCTTCTACAACGCGACCTGGCACTGCGCGGAAGCGGAACCCATGCTGGTGACGGCGCAGAAGGTATCGCTGAACCTGGACGGCACCATCGGCATCAACTACAAGG
>CAMOXI010000006.1 GCA_946628965.1 uncultured Clostridia bacterium
GGCCGACGAAGAAGGTGTCCGCCGCGTTGTAGATGCCGGTGACCAGCATGCTGATCATCGTCGGCACCGCCAAGGTGCAGATCAGGCGCGGGATCGGCGTCTCAGTCAGATAGGCGTGGCGGTCGCCTTTGTGGGGACGGATGCTCATGGCTTCCCTCCTTTTCCCGGCCAGGGGATCCGGTTCTCCCGGTCCAGGACCAGAACAGCCGCGTCCGCGATGCGGGCCATGGGGCTGTCCGAATAGGAATCGGACGCGAATCTGTCCACATGCGCGCCGGGGTACTCCCGATAGAAGCGGGTCACCTTCTCATGGTCGTGGCAGTTTTTGCCGAGGATCTCGCCGGTATGGCGGTCCATGCGCGTGGCGATCAGCCGCACGCCCAGTCGTTCCGCTGCGGGGCGCAGCAGAAATGCCGGCGAGGCGGAGAGGATCAGATCGTCCTCCCGCTTTTCCCTGAGATACCAGTCGGCGACGCCGCGCTCGAAGTTTTCCGCCCAGAACGCCTCCACGATCCCATCCACATCGTCCAGATCCCGCAGGAAAGAGAAGACCTGTTGCTTGAGTTCCCTGGTGTCCGCCAGATGCAGGAGCTTCTTTGCGCCGATATAGAGCGTTCCGGGCAGAGCGCGGAGAACTGCCCGCGGCCAGTGCCGCAGGCAGTACATCACAAAGAGATAGGAACTGTCCGGAAAGAAGATGGTCTCATCAAAGTCGTAACAGTTCATGTCAGTCCACCGTGTAGATGCGCAGGGCGTTCAGGGCCGTGAGGGTCATGATCAGGGCCTCACCCGCGGCGCCGAAGGCGATGGGCAGCGTGCCGGTCAGTGTGAGGATGAGCATCAGGGCCTTGAGCACAACACAGAGGAGGATGTTCTGCCACACGCCGCGCAGGGCCGTGCGGGCGATGCGCAGCAGCATGGGGAGCTTCCGGATCTCGCCGGACATGACGGACACGTCCGCCTTATCCGTCCCATCGTCATAGCGCAGCGCATCCATGGCAATGCCCACGTGCGCCCCCTGGAAGAGCGGCGCGTCGTGGATCCCGTCGCCCACATAGGCCAGGGTATCCCGGTCGCCCAGGCCCTGCAGCAGGTACTGGATGGCCGAGAGCTTGCTCTCGGGCGTGAGCTCGGAGCGGACCATGTCGAAATTCAGCGCGGCGGCGATGTTCTTGGAGACGGAGAGCACGTCCCCGGTCAGCATGACCATCTGCTTGACGCCCTGGGCGCGCAGATCCTCCAGCGCATCGAAAGCCCCGTCCCGCAGCTTGTCGGAGAGCAGGATGTGGCCCCAGTAGCGGTCCTCCACCGCCACATGGACGGCGGAACCGGCGCGGGTCGGCGTGAGATAGAAGATCCCATGCTCCTCCATGAGGGCGGCGTTGCCCACATAGACATGCCGCCCCTCGATGAAGGCGGAGACGCCGCGGCCGGGCACTTCCTCGATCTGCAGGACGCCGTCGGCGATATCGCGGGTCCATCCGCCGGCCTGGCGCAGGGCCTCACCCATGGGGTTGCGGGCATGGCTCTCCGCCGCGGCGGCGACGCCGAGAAGCTCCTCCTCGCCCACCCCGTCGGGGAACACGTCGGTCACGCGGAATTTCCCGTCGGTAATGACGCCTGTCTTGCCGAAGGCCATGGTTTTCACATGAGAAAGCCGCTCCAGCACGCTCTTGCCGAAGATGCGCACGCCCTTGCGCTCGGCGGAGAGCATAGCCCCCTCGAAGCAGAGCGGCACGGAGATGAGCAGCGCGCTGGGTGACGAGAGCAGCAGAAACAGCAGCGCACGGCGCAGGCCGCCCGCCCAGTCGTGGGTGAAGATGGGCAGCAGCACGCCGAGCAGCAGCGCGCAGACGGCGACGACCGCCGTATAGATGGCGGAATAGCGGTTCAGGCGCGTCTCCAGAATGGAGTCCAGCGCCCGGGCCTGCTCAAAGCTCTCCAGCCGCAGAGCGGCGGCGGATTCGGCAAAGCACTTCTCACAGCGCATGGTGATGTCCGCGCTCAGATTCACGCAGCCGGAGCGCAGCCTGCTACCGATGGCGACGTTGACGGGCTCCTCGTCCCCGGAGAGGGCGGAGCAGTCCACGCTGCTCACGCCGGAGACCACTTCCCCGTCCACGGGGATACGCTCCCCCGCCGCGACGCGCAGCAGATCGCCGATCTGCACATTCTCGGGCACGGTCTCCACCGCCTCGTCCCCGTGCAGGACGAAGGCCTTCTCAGGCAGGATCTCACGCAGGAGCTCGACCCCGTTGTCGGTTCTGGCCAGCACATAGCCCTGCACCAGTTCCCCGGCGCGGAGCATCAGCAGCGCGAAGGCGCCCGCCGCGAACTCGCCGATGCAGAAGGCGATCAGCGCCGCTATGAGAAAGAGCAGATCCTCATCGGGCCATCTGCGGTTCAGCACCCGCTGGAGCGTGCGGCGCATAAGATCAAAGCCGGAGCAGAGCGCGGAGGCGCCCAGCAGCAGCACCTTGACCCAGAGGGGCCGAGACAGCAGAAAACCCACCAGAAACAGCAGGGCTGCCATGAGCACGGGGATCATCGCCCGGAGCGAAAAGTCACGCGGATAGCGCTTTTTCTCCTTTTCAAAGCGAAAATCCACCACGCGGGGCAGCTTATCCGTGGGGATGCTGGGCATTTTGAACTGCTTTTTTTCCTTTGACGGGGCAAGATGCTTTGCCATCGTTCTCTCTCCCGATCCGCGAAATCGCGGTATTTTTGCTGTGTCATTGCCTGCCTGTGACCGTGGTCACCGCTGCGGCAGGCCTTGTTTCAGGTTTTTTTCTTATTGTCGTGCAGATATTGCACCAGTCTCGCGAGCGTCACGCCGACCAGAATGCCGACGCCGTCCACCAGCACGTCCGCAAAGCGGCAGGCCCGATTCGGTACAAAGAGCTGGTGCAGCTCATCCGTCCCCGCGTAGAGAAGGCTGAAGCCCAGGGCCAGAAGCGCAGCGTGCAGATCCCGCGCCCAGCGCCGCCGCTCGGATACATAGAGGAAGCAGCACACGCCGAGGGCACAGAACTCCGTCATGTGGGCGTACTTGCGGATGTCGAAGTCCATGCCCTTTTCCGTGAGCCGGGGCAGGAGCGCATCCAGCAGCCGCCCGAGCAGCGAGGCCAGAAAGCCGTCGCTCAGGCGCTGGGATTCATCCCCGTCCTGGGCGGAGAAGCAGAAGATTGCGAGCATGACGCATACCATGAGCAGTCCGAAGATCCAGAGCCTAGCTCTGTGCCGGTCTCTCATCGGAGCATGTCCGCAAACTCATCCTCGCTCAGCACCGGGATCCCCAGGCTCTGGGCTTTGGTGAGCTTGCTGCCGGCGTTCTCCCCGGCCACGACATAGCTGGTTTTCTTGGAGACCGATCCGCTGGCCTTGCCGCCGAAGCTCTCGATGAGGGCGGAAGCCTCGTCCCGCGTAAAGCGGCTCAGCGCGCCGGTGAGGACGAAGGTGAGGCCCGCAAAGCGGTCGTCCTTCTTCTCCTCATGGGAAGAAAAGTCCACGCCCGCCTCCCGCAGCAGACGGATCTGATGCTGGGACTGGGGTTTTTTGAACCATTCGACGATAAAGCCCGCGGTGATGCCGCCGATATCGGGCACCTGGGTGAGCTCCTCGGCGGACGCGGCCATCAGCGCGTCCAGATCGGCGTAGTGGCTTGCCAGCACCTTGCCGGCCTTCTGCCCCACCTGGCGGATGCCGAAGGCGCAGAGGAGCCGCGCAAGCCCGGCCTCCTTGCTCTTCTCGATCGCAGAGAGGAGCTTGGCCGCCGACTTGTCGCCCAGGCGGTCCAGGGCGGCGACGTCTTCCGCTTTGAGGTAATAGAGATCGGCGGGGTTCTTCACAAGCCCGGCGTTGATGAGGCTCTCGCAGACGGAGATGCCGAGGCCCTCGATGTCCATCGCCTCGCGGGAGGCGAAGTGGGCCACGTTGCGAAGCCGCTGGGCCGGGCACTCGGGGCTTGTACAGCGGAGCGCCGCCCCGTCCGGATCCCGCACCACGGGGGAGCCGCACTCCGGGCAGACCGCGGGCAGCGTGAAGGGCACGGTCCCCTCCGGGCGCTTGTCCTTATTGACGGAGAGCACTTCGGGGATGATCTCCCCCGCCTTTTGCAGCAGCACGGTATCGCCGATGCGCAGATCGAGCCTGTCGATGTTGTCCTGGTTGTGCAGCGTCGCGGCGGAGACGGTGGTGCCCGCGAGGCGGATGGGCTCCACGATCACCTTGGGCGTGAGGACGCCGGTGCGCCCCACCTGCACCACGATGTCGAGCACTTTGCTCTCCTTCTTCTCGGGCGGGTACTTGTAGGCCACGGCCCAGCGGGGCGCCTTGGCCGTGCTGCCCAGGGCCTCGCGCTGCGTCAGGCGGTTGATCTTGATGACCGCACCGTCCATGTCGAAGGCGAAGTCGCCCCGGTTCTCACCCAGCCACTCGATGCGCTCCACGCAGTCTTCAATTCTATCGTAGCGCTGATAGCTCACCACGGGGAAGCCCATCTCGCGCATGGCGTCCAGGGTCTGGGCGTGGGTCTCATAGCCCCCGTCGGACGAATACTGGAGGTTAAAGCAGATGATATCCAGCTTGCGGGAGGCGGCCACCTTGGGGTCCAGCTGGCGCATGGAGCCGGCGGCGGCGTTGCGGGGATTGGCCAGCAGCGGCTCGCCCCGGATCTCGCGCTCGGCATTCAGCTCCTGAAAGACCTGTTTGGACATGTAGACCTCACCGCGGACAATGAGCCGCTCCGGCGCGTTCTGGATGCGCAGGGGCAGGGAGCGCACGGTGCGCAGGTTCTCGGTCACATTCTCTCCCACGGTGCCGTCGCCCCGGGTGGCGCCCCGGACGAAGACGCCGTTTTCGTACTCCAGCGACATGGAGAGCCCGTCGATCTTCGGCTCCACCACATAGTCGTGGGGCTCAGAAAGGAGGGAGTCCATCCGCTCGCCGAAGGCGAAGAGTTCGTCATAGGAGAAGACGTCCGTCAGGCTCTCCAGCGGCACCTGGTGGGTGACGGGCTCAAACTGGCTCAGCGCCTGGCCGCCCACCCGCTGGGTGGGAGAGTCGGGCGTGATCAGTTCGGGGTGCTCCGCCTCCAGCTTCTTGAGGCGCTGCATCAGCATATCGAACTCATAGTCCGAGATGACCGGCGCGTCCATCACATAATAGAGCTTGCTGTGATACTCGATCTCACGCCGCAGCGCGTCGATTTCTTTTTGAATGTCCATAGTCGTTCTTCCTGTTCTCAAAACTCAAAACTCACGGCTCAAAACTCATAAACGTTTCCGGGACCTGACCGATCACGATGGTGTCGGCGATCAGGACCTGGTTTTTCACCTGTGTGCTCTCGGTGCCCCAGGGCACCAGCACGTCGATATCCACCGTCACGGTGAGCAGGATCTGGTGCTTGGTCTGGTTGATGCCGGCGGTGACGATGCTGTTTTCAAAGCCCACACGGGAGGAGGTCAGCATCAGGATCTCCACCGGAACCAGCGGTCCGCGGCCCATCAGCAGGCTCACGCCCGTCAGGTTCCCCAGCGGGATGCGCACGCGCAGGCTGCGGTTTTCCGCCGTGCCCACCACCTGCTCCAGGATCTCGGCCGAGAGGGCGTTGATGCGCCCCATATCGGCGCTGACGGCGGTGAGGTCCCCGGCCTCGTTTCGTTCAAAGCGGACGAAGCTCTGCCCCTCCAGACTCTCCTGGGCCATGACGCGGGCGATGACCCGGTTCACCTCCGCGGAGACCAGATCGGATGCGTCGGACACCGCGATCTCGGACGAGAGATCACTCAGAAAGCGGCCCGACAGCGCAAGGCCAAAGAGCGTCAGCCCCAGCACGAAGAGCGGCCAGAAGCCCCGCTTCGGCTTCTTTTCCTGCGCGGGCGCGGTCACCCGCCCCCGCCGGAACAAGGATCGGCGCATGGAATCACCCCCATGCACCAGTATATGCGATTACTCGCCCAGCATTGCCGAGACGGCCATCAGGATGCCCAGCTTGCCGCTCTCATAGGTCAGGCCGCCCTGCATGTAGACCGTGTAGGGCGGGCGGATCGGCCCGTCGGCCGAGAGCTCGATGCTGCTGCCCTGGATGAAGGCGCCGGCCGCCATGATGACGGGATCTTCATAGCCGGGCATGGGCCAGGGCTCCGGCGTCACATAGGAGTCCACCGGCGCGCCGGCCTGGATGCCGAGGCAGAAGCGCTTCATCTTCTCCGGCGAGCCCAGCTTCACCATCTGGATGATATCGCTGCGCTTTTCGTCCACCGAGGGACTGGACTCCAGGCCCAGCTCCTCCATCATGGCCGCGCAGAAGACGGCGGTCTTCAGAGCCTGGGCCGTGGTGTGCGGCGCGAGGAAGAGGCCCTGGAACAGAAGCCGGTTATTCCCCAGCGTGGAGCCGCATTCGCCCCCGATGCCGGGGGTGGTGAGGCGCATGGCCGCGCGCTCCACCAGATCCTTCCGCCCGGCCACATAGCCGCCGGTGGGGGCCACGCCGCCGCCGGGGTTCTTGATGAGGGAGCCCGCGATGATATCCGCCCCCACATGGGTCGGTTCCAGGACGTCGGTAAACTCGCCGTAGCAGTTGTCCACCATGATGTTGGCATTGAGATTCACGGCCCGCACGGCCTTCACGATCTCGCCGATCTCCTGCACGGTCAGGGCCTTGCGGTCCTCGTAGCCGCGGGAGCGCTGGATCATCACGCCGTGCACCTTCGGATCGGAAGCGGCCGCGCGGATAGCGGCATAGTCCGGCCCGCCGTCGGGGGCCAGATCCACCTGGGCGTAGTTTACGCCGTAGAATTTCAGGGAGCCGAAGGCGTCCCCGGAGATGCCGATGGCGGTGCGCAGGGTGTCGTAGGGCGCGCCGGTAACGGCGAGCACGGTTTCCCCCGGCGCGCAGAGGGCGAACATGGCGGCAGTGAGGGCGTGGGTGCCGTTCACAAAGCCAAGGCGCACCAGGGCGCTCTCGGCGCCGAAGATCTGGGCGTAGAGCTTATCCAGGGTCTCGCGGCCCAGGTCGTCGTAGCCGTAGCCGGTGGTGCCGGCAAAGCAGGCGTCCGACACGCGCTGATCCTGGAAAGCGGCCATGACGCGCAGGGTGTTCTGTTCCGCCACCCGGTCGATCTCGCGGAAACGCTGCTGACAGCGCATTTCCGCGCGCTCGGCCATGGCAAAGACTTCGGGACGGATATCGGAAATTTTCATATCGTTGTGTTCTCTTTCGTTGTTGGATGTTAGTGGCCAGTGGTCGTAGCGCCGACCATTGGTCGGCGAAGAAGTGGTCAGTGGCCGTAGCGCCGACCATTGGTCGGCGAAGAAGTGGTCAGTGGCCGTAGCGCCGACCATTGGTCGGCGAAGAAGTGCTTAGTGGTCAGGAGATACGTTCCCTACGTTGTCATTCTGAGGAGGCGGATGCCGACGAAGAATCTCAAAAGGCCTGACCATGCGCCGGGGACGAGATCCTTCGACTCCGCTTCGCTCCGCTCAGGATGACAGGGACGGACACGGTACCGAGACGGAGCAGCGGGCCGCCGGGGCGTCGGCCCCTACGATGAGGGACGGACACGATTCGTAGGGGCGGCCCTTGCGGCCGCCCGTGGACGCGGCACAGCGTCGGTCATCGCGGTAGTGGGCAAGCCCCTCCCCTACGTTGTCATTCTGAGGAGGCGGATGCCGACGAAGAATCTCAAAAGGCCTGACCATGCGCCGGGGACGAGATCCTTCGACTCCGCTTCGCTCCGCTCAGGATGACAGGGACGGACACGGTACCGAGACGGAGCAGCGGGCCGCCGGGGCGTCGGCCCCTACGATGAGGGACGGACACGATTCGTAGGGGCGGCCCTTGCGGCCGCCCGTGGACGCGGCACAGCGTCGGTCATCGCGGTAGTGGGCAAGCCCCTCCCCTACGTTGTCATTCTGAGGAGGCGGATGCCGACGAAGAATCTCAAAAGGCCTGACCATGCGCCGGGGACGAGATCCTTCGACTCCGCTTCGCTCCGCTCAGGATGACAGGGACGGACACGGTACCGAGACGGAGCAGCGGGCCGCCGGGGCGACGGCCCCTACGATGAGGGGCGAACGTTTCCCCCGTAGGGGCGGCTATCAGCCGCCCGTGGACGCGGCACAGCGTCGGTCATAGCGGGTGCGTAATACGCGCCCCTGCGAGGCTGAAATCTGAAAACTGAAAACTGCCCTCACAGGCCGTTTACGATCTCCTTGAACCGCTCGCCGCGCTCGGCGAAGTTCTTGAAATGGTCGAAGGAGGCGCAGGCCGGAGAGAAGAGCACGATATCCCCTTCCTCGGCAACGGCCGCCGCGGCCAGCACGTTCTCGGTGAAATCCTCGTGCAGCTCAAAGGTCAGGTCGCTGCCCCGGAAGTACGGGGAGTTGACGATCGCGTCCTTGATCTTCTCCGCCGTGTCGCCGGTGAGAAAGACCTTTTTCGCCATCTCGCACAGCGCGTCGCCCAGGGGTTCGAAGGGGATGTGCTTGTCGTAGCCGCCGCAGAGGACGATGGGCTTCACGGTCATGGCCTTGAGCCCCGCGATGGTGCGGGAGGGCGAGGAGCCGATGGAGTCATTGATGAACTTCACGCCGTCCTTCACGCGCACCAGCTCCAGCCGGTGATCCACGCCGCCGAAGTCCATGGCCACCTGACGGCAGATCGCAGGAGATACCAGCCCATCGGTCGCCTCGAAAGCCGCCAGATAGTTGAGCACATTGTGCTCGCCCGGGAGCTTGATCTCCGAGCGCTTCATGATCTCCTCGCGCTGACCCTCATGCAGGCGGAAAATGCTGTCCCCCTCGCGGAAGCAGCCGCTCTCCCCCGCCTTGCCGTTGCAGAAGTAGGAGACGACGCCGGGAGCTTTCGCGGCGTAATAGGGCGCGTGCCCGTCGTCCAGCTGCAGCACCAGCTTATCCGCCGGGCGCTGTCGGGCGAAGATCGCTGCCTTCGCGTCGATGTAATCCTGATAGTCCTTATGTTTATCCAGATGGTTCGGGGAGATGTTGGTGATCACGGCCACGTCCGGGCGGCAGACCATGCTGTGCAGCTGGAAGGAGCTCAGCTCCAGCACGGCGAAGTCCTCCGGCCGGATCTCCGGCACGTCGCAGAGGAGCGGACGGCCGATGTTGCCGCCGAGGTGCACCGTATAGCCCGCGGCCTTCAAGAGCTCAGAGATGATGGTGGTCGTGGTGGTCTTGCCGTCGGAGCCGGTGACGGCGATGATGCGGCAGGGACAGAGCGCAAAAAAGAGCTCCATCTCCGACGTGAGCACGCTGCCGCGCGCCTTCGCCGCCTCCAGATGGGGGTCGAAGGGCATGAGGCCGGGCGTGCGGAAGATGAGATCCTCCGTCAGGTTCTCGAGATAGTCCTCCCCCAGGCGGAACTTGCAGCCGAGGGCGGCAAGCCTCTCGCCGGTCTCGCCCAGATCCTTCAGGCTCCGCCGGTCGCAGGCCGTCACGTCACAGCCGCTGCGCAGCAGCAGCTCGATAAGCGGCGTATTGCTCACGCCGACGCCGATGACCGCGATGCTTTTCTCTTTGATGGAATCCACATACTCCTGCAGGGTCAAACCAATCGCCTCTTTATACAAGATATAGCGTGCGCTCATTGAGCACGCCACAAACTCTGACATGTTATTATATCCCTAAACTCCGATAATGACAAGAATAATTGTTGACTTTGCAGCGGAAAATGAGTAGAATAACCGAGGTTGCCGGTGATCCCGGCGCCGAGAGCAGCTTTCGAGAGAATCCGCGTCATGATGAAGGCATTTTTTTGCAGGAATACTTTGTGTATTTCAAGAAAAAATGCCAAAATCAGGGCGTGGATTGTCCGGAAGATGCCGAGCGCGATGGGATTACCGTCAACCTCCAATATGAGCAGGCCGAACGACCGCGGGCACGAGCCGAAAGGCTGTGCGTGAGGAAAGTCCGGGCTCCACAGGGCAAGGATAACGGGTAACGCCCGCCAGGGGTGACCCTCGGACAAGTGCAACAGAGAGATACCGCCGCGCCCTGCGCGGTAAGGGTGGAAAGGTGGGGTAAGAGCCCACCCGTCGCATGGAGACATGTGGACGCTGTAAACTCTATCCGGAGCAACACCGTGGAACGGGAGCAGTAAGGCCGGCCCGGCCGCTCCCAGGAGGTGGCTTGAGCCCGTCGGCAACGGCGGGCCACAGATAGATGGTCGTTCAGGGGGAGCGATCCCCCGGACAGAACCCGGCTTACAGGCCTGCTCATTTACCCTTTAGCGCTAGGTCTTCAGCGCTTAGCATTCAGCGAATAACAAGAAAAGCTCAGGATAGCGGGGATTCCGCTTTCCTGCGCTTTTTTTCGCATGGGCCGACGCCCCGTCGGCCCCTACGATGTGGGGCGGACGTTCTCCGTAGCGCCGACCATTGGTCGGCGAAGAAAAACGCCGAGCAATGCTCGGCGCTACGAATCCCCCGCGGACATGGAAAAAGCCTCCCCTGAAAGGGGAGGTGCTGAGCGAAGCGAGGCGGAGGGGTTGTTGCGGAGCGTCGGGGACGCCGGCCCCTGCGGGGAAGGACGCCGTTCTCACGTCTCCTCAAAACTCACGCCTCAAAACTCAAAACTCTCGGCTTGCCCGGCCCGCCGTCTCAGTACAGCGCTAATAACAAAAAACGAGGGAGCGCATGAGCGCTCCCCCGCGTGTGTGCTGTTTGGGAAAAACCGCTTACTCCGCGTCTTCCCAGTTGTGCCAGACGTTCTGCACGTCGTCGAAATCTTCGAACATGTCGAGCATCTTCTGCAGGTTCTTGATATCGTCCTCATTGGTGAGCTTGATGTAGCCATTCTGGGGCAGCATCTCCACCTGGGCCTCCAGCAGCTTGTAGCCCTTCTCGGTCAGGGCCTCGGCCACAGCCGCCACATCGTCCTCGGCGGTGTAGACCGTCATGGTCTCGCCCTCGGCCTCGAAATCGGCGGCGCCGGCGTCCAGCGCGTCCATCATCACGGTCTCCTCGTCCAGCTCCTCATCCTCATTGTCGATGACGATGACGCCCTTCTTGTCAAAGGACCAGCTGACGCAGTTGGCGGCGCCCATGTTTCCGCCGTACTTGTCGAAGTAGTGGCGGATCTCACCGGCGGTGCGGTTGCGGTTGTCGGTCATGGTCTCCACGATGATGGCGACACCCTGGGGGCCGTAGCCTTCGTAGACGATCTTCTCGTAGTTCTCGGTATTGCCCGCGCCCAGCGCCTTGTCGATGGTGCGCTTGATGTTGTCGTTAGGCATGTTGGCGGCCTTGGCCTTGGCGATGACGGCAGCCAGCTTGGAGTTGGAGCGCGGATCCCCGCCGCCACCTTCCTTGACGGCAACGATCATCTCACGGGCGATCTTGGTAAAGGCCTGCGCGCGCTTGGCGTCGGCAGCGCCCTTGGTCTTCTGTATGTTATGCCATTTGGAATGTCCGGACATGGTGAAAACAACTCCTCTTTTGTTTCGATTTAACAGCGGTATTTTAGCACATCGCGCCGCGGCATGCAAGCCCTGATTTGTTCGTAGGGGCGATTCCCCTAAAGGGACTACCTCGCTGCGCTCGGGTCGCACGAATCGCCCGCCAACATGGTACAGCGTCGGACAAGGCGGGCCGTTCGTGAACGGCCCCTACGGTGAGGGACGAACATTTCATTGTAGGGGCGATTCACGAATCGCCCGCGGACGCGGTGCATGCTCCGACCTTACGGGCCGCCGAGGGCGTCGGCCCCTACGGTGAGGAACGGCGTTCCCGCATCTCCTCAAAACTCACGCCTCAAAACGCAAAACTCTACGTCACGCGCCGGGGACGTCCATATCCAGGTAGCTCTCCACGATGTCCAGCACCGTGTCGTCCTTGAGGATGATGGAGATCTCGATGCGGCGGTTGGCGGCCCTGCCGGCCTCAGTGTCATTCGACTCCACGGGCCGTGTCTCGCCGTAGCCCGCCGCGCAGAAATAGGAGGCGTAGCGGGACAGGCCGCCCTGATCCAGCAGGTAGCCGAGCACGGCGTTTGCCCGGTCGGTGGACAGGACCCGGTTCTCCTCGTCGGAGCCGGTGCTGTCCGTGTGGCCGGAAATGACGATGCTGTCCACATATTTCACGTTCTCCGGATCCGCGAGGAAAGAGGAGAACACGTCGATGAGCTGGTTGAGCGTGGGCTGCGCCTCCGCCTTGATGTTGGAGGAGCCCACGTCGAAAAACACGCCGTCCGCGAGGACGATGCTGCCGTTTTCCCCGATGCTGACCTTGGAGGCGTCCCCCATCACGCGCACCACCGCGTCCCGGATCTGCTCCAGGATCGACAGGCGCAGCACCGCGATGGTCTGCATCTGGCTGCGCATCGCCAGCAGTTCCTCGGTGGCCGATTTCAGGTAGGCCTCCTGATCGCCGATCAGGGCCTTCTGGTCCGCCAGCAGCTTGTCCTGGGCGGCCAGATCCTTCTTCTGCTGCTCCATGGTGGCGTTCTGAGCGTCCAGCGTGGCCTGCTGCTCGGAGAGCGTGAGCTTCGCCGCATCCAGGTCGATGGTGATCTTGTTGAGCTCCTCCTCCGCCTCGTCCACCTTGCTCAGCGTCAGCTGCAGGCGGTCCTGGGTGTCGGTCAGCTCCAGCATCGTGTCGGAGAGGACCACCCGGGTGTCCGACAGCTCCGTGAGCGCGCTGTCCAGCGAATCCTGGGTGTTGCGCAGGTCGTTGCCGGTGATCAGGTTCTGGATATAGCTCAGCAGCATCAGGAAAAACAGGATCAGCGCCACGGCCGACATCATGTCCGCATAGGAGGGCCAGAAGCCCTGCTCCCCTTCCTGGGAGCGCACCATCGCGTCACTGCGCCTGTGGGCCATCCTTCTCATTTCTGTCCTCCCTGGAGACGGCGGTTGATCTCCCGCAGCGAACTCGACAGGTCGCGCACGGCCAGATCCATGCGCTCCACGCTGCCGCGCAGGTTGTAATCCACCTCAGAGAAGTCGTGCACGCCGGCGTTGAAGGTCTCCACGGTCTTGTTGAAGGAGCCGACGGCCTCCTTCCCGGCGTCCATGGCCTTGGCAAAACTGACAGCCGAGGCGCGGGTGGAGGACACATAGGCCTCGCCCGCGTTGTAGAGCGTGGTGCGCACCTCCGCGGCCGCCTGGTTCATGCCCTCGATGAGATTGGCCACCAGCGCCGCGTCGTCCTTGGGCCGCTCAGTCTTGAGGGTCGGGGCGATCTCGTTGTCCAGCCACAGCTCCAGCCGGGTCTCCAGCCGTTCGCGCTCGGCCTGGGGGTTGAAGATCGTGCGCAGCACGGTCAGCACGATGGAGCAGCCCGCGCCGGCAAGCGAGGTGTAGAAGGCGACGCCCATGCCGCCCAGGGCGGACATCAGCCCGCCGCCCACGCTGTCGAGCACGGAGAGCCACTGTTCGGGGTCGGAGTAGCCGATCAGCTTCGTCAGCGAGGACACGGCCATGCTCAGGCCCAGGAAGGTGCCGAAGAGGCCCAGCGTCACGAAGAGCGAGACCGCGTTATTGAGAAAGCGCTCGCACAGGAGCAGACCGCCCAGGCGCGTGGAGATCACGTCCGTAATGATGGCAGGGGTGTTGACCTCCTGGCCGTATTTGCGGTAGCTGTCGATATACACGCCCAGCAGTGCGCCCTTGAAGCCCTTGGCCTCCTGATCGTCGCCGCTGGCCTTCCCGGCAAGCACCTTGTAGCGCAGGAACACATGGAACAGCAGGATCACCGCGAGGATAAACAGGATCCCGATGATCACGATGACGATAAAGCCGCCTGCGGGCATGTGCTGCAGTTGAGACATGAAACATCCCTCCCATATCAGATTGGTATCCGTTCAATGGAAATGCATCCGGCGATGGAAAACGCTTCGCCAGTATGCTGCCATTATACCAAAACCGGCAGAAAAAGACAAAACATTCTGTGAATACTTAAGAATTGCTAAGATTTGGATTCGTAGGGGCGATTCACGAATCGCCCGCCAGACCTGGTGCATCGACTGACACAAGCGGGCCGTTCGTGAACGGCCCCTACGGCGAAGGACAGACATAAGCAGTTATTTCGGCACCGCTTCCTCTGCCGCCGGCAGCGCAAGACCGAAATTACTAAGATTTCTTAACTGTCTTGAAGCCTTGCGGAAAGAATGTTACAATACAGCTGCACGGGAGAGGCGAAAGCCTTCCCGCCGCACCGTTTCGGAAAAGAACAGACAAGGAGAAAACGGGAAATGAAACGCAATCAACGAACGCTCATCATAGGCGCGCTGCTGATCGGCAGTCTCGCGCTCACCGCCTGCGGCATCCGCGATCAGAAGCCGCACACGGACGATACGATCAATCCGGCCGGTGAGACTGTGATCGATCAGACCACGCCCGTCACACCCAGCACCATCCCCACCGTCGCCCCGGTGACGACCCCTGAGGTCGCGGTCACGCCCGCCCCGGCGCCCACGCCGGTTGCCTCCGCGGCCCCGGTTCTCACACCGCCGCCCTCCGCAACGCCGGTTCCGCTGCAGACCCCGGTGCCCACCCAGGCGCCCGCCCAGAGCGGCGGCCAGTCCGCGGGTCAGTCAAGCTCCGGCCTGCCGGTGGTGACCAAGAGCCCCACCTCCGAGACCGTGAAGCCCGGCGGCAGCTGCTGGTTCGTCGCCAAGTACAAGGACGCGATCTACGCCGAGTGGCACTTCGTCTCCCCCGACGGCAGCCGCGATCTGGACTATTCCCAGGCGGCCAAGGAGTTTAGCGGGCTGGAGATCGTGGACGGCTACGCCAGCACCATGCAGCTCAAAAACATCCCCTCCAGCTTGAACGGCTGGAAGGTCTACTGCCGCTTCTCCAACAAATCCGGTGCCGTCACCACCAGCAAAGCCAGCATCACCGTGACCGGCTCCCAGCAGGGCGGCACGGCCAGCGGCGTGCCCCTCGTGACCAAGAACCCCACCGGCGAGACCGTCGCCCCCGGCGGCTCCTGCTCCTTTGTGGCCCGCTATCAGGACGCCATCTGGGCCGAGTGGCACTTCGTCTCCCCCGACGGCAGCCGTGACATCCTGTACACCCAGGCCTGGAACGAGTTCCCCGGCCTGACCATCAAGGGCGGCGACACCAGCGTCCTAAAGCTCAGCACCATCCCCTCCAGCCTCAGCGGCTGGAGCGTCTACTGCCGCTTCACCAACAATAACGGCGGCGCGAATACCACCCGGGCCGGCATCACGGTCACGGGCAGCGGCGGCGGTTCGGCCGTCATTGTTCCGGATACCGCCGGCCAGGTCGTCCCCGGCGACCCGGCTAACCCCTACCCCAGCGGCTCCGGCGGCTCCGGCACGGTCGTCCCCGGTGATCCCAGCGATCCCTACCCCGGCGGACCCAGCGGCTCCGGCACTGTGATCCCCGGCGGCCCCGGAGATCAGGGACCCAGCGGTTCCGGTACGGTCATCCCCGGCGGACCCGGCGATTCCGGCACGATCATCATCGGGTGATGTTGTTGGCCTGTGGTCTGTAGGGGCGGCCCTAAAGGACTAGCTTCGCGTCACTATCAGCCGCCCGCAGACATAGTGCTGCGACGGACAAGCGGGCCGTTCGTGAACGGACCCTACAGGGAAGAACGAACGCTTAATCGTAGGGGCGATTCATGAATCGCCCGCGGACGTTGTACAGCGTCGGACATAACGGGAGGGGCAAGCCCCTCCCCTACGGTGAATGAGGGCGTTACCTCGTATCCTCAAAGCTCACGCCTCAAAACTGGCTACCGCATCATACAACGACAAAAAGCCCGCTGCGGATGCAGCGGGCTTTCGTGTTCTCTTTGGAAATTACTCCTCGACTTCGGGAGCAACGCCGGAGGCTTCGCCGGACTCGGACACCTCGTAAACAAGAGCGTCGTCGGCGGGCTCATCCTCTTCCTCTTCCACGGGGGCCACGGGGGCAGGCTCGCCCAGGGCGCGGATGGACAGGGAGATCTTGTGCTTCTCATCGTCGATGGCGGTGACCTTGGCGTCAACCACGTCGCCCACGGTCAGCACGTCCTCAGGCTTGCCGATGCGGCGGTTGGCGATCTGGCTGATGTGGATCAGGCCGTCCACACCGGGCAGGACCTCGGCGAAGGCGCCGAAGGGCATGAGCTTGACGATCTTGACGGAGGCAACATCGCCCACGCCGTACTTGTCGGTGAACATCTTCCAGGGGTTGGCTTCGGGATCCTTGTAACCCAGGGAGATCTTGCGCTTCTCCTTATCGAAGTTGATGACGTACACATCGACCTCGTCGCCCACGGACAGGACGTCGGAAGGCTGATGGATGCGGCCCCAGCTCAGCTCGGACACGTGCACCATGCCGTCAATGCCGCCGATGTCGACGAAAGCGCCGTAGCTGGTGAGGGACTTCACCACGCCGTGGTACTTCTTGCCGATCTCGATCTCGTTCCAGATGGCCTCGGTGCGCTCGCGGCGCTCAGCCTGGGCAACGCGGCGGATGGAGCCGACCACGCGCTTGCGGGCCTTGTTGACCTCGGTGATCTTGAGGCGGACGGTCTTCTTCAGCAGCTCGGACATAGCGGCCTCGCGGGGCAGATCGGTCTGAGAGGCGGGAACGAACACGCGCACGCCCTTGACGGAGACGACCACGCCGCCCTTGTTTTCCTCGGTGACAACGCCTTCGAGCACAGTGCCGTCTTCCGCGGCGGCCTCGACGTCGGCCCAGACCTTGGCAGCGTCCAGACGCTTCTTGGACAGGGTGGCAACACCCTCCACATCGTTCACACGGACCACGACGGCTTCGACGGTATCGCCGACCTTGACGACATCCTCGAGCTTGGCGCCGCCCTCGGTGAATTCCTCGGTGGGAATCACGCCGGTCTGCTTGGCGCCCAGGTCGACACTGATCTCGGTGCCGGTAATGGCAACGACGGTGCCGCTGACCTTATCTCCATTATATATAGGTTTGAGGGTCTCCTCCAGCATTTCGTCAAAGGTCATTTCCTTTTCCACTGCGGATTCCTCGATTTTGATTTCGTCACTCATTTTGTTTCTTACCTCCTTAATTATCCACGCAGGCGTGGATGCACCGGCTGTGAGGCCGACGATATCGGCATGGCGGAGCCTGCTCATATCCAGCTCGTCCGTCCGCTCGATAAACTGCACATTGTCACAATGCTCCTCGCAGATCTGAGCCAGGTGGACACTGTTGGCGCTGTGCTTTCCGCCGATGACGACCATCGCGTCACAGTCGGCAGCGAGGCGTGCCGCCTCTTCCTGCCGCGTAAACGTAGCAAGGCATATTGTATCACTTATTTCTACGTTTGTACATCTTTTTTTTATAAAATCACAACATTCGGTAAAATTACTGCGGGTCTGGGTAGTTTGCACGACAAGCCTTAGTGGTTTTTCCCAGAAATTGGTATGTTTATCCCAAATTTCAGCAAGTTCGGCGGCATTTTCCACCACCAGATGTTCGCCGCACCAGCCGCAGATCGCCTCCACCTCGGGGTGCTGCTTCATGCCGATGATGAGCACGTTGCGCCCTTCACCGGAAGCGCGGCTCACGATCTTGTGGATGGCCTTCACCTTGGGGCAGGTCGCGTCGGTGACCACAGCGCCCTGCGCTTCCAGAGCCTCGATCCGCTCCGGCGAGACGCCGTGGGCCCGGATCAGCACCTGCTCCCCGGCCTTCGCCTCCGCGGGATCGGCGATGACGCGCATACCCCTGGCTTCCAGGGAACGCACCACGTCC
Source organism: uncultured Clostridia bacterium (assembly GCA_946628965.1). Classification (GTDB taxonomy): domain Bacteria; phylum Bacillota; class Clostridia; order Oscillospirales; family Oscillospiraceae; genus Limivicinus. The sequence continues at coordinate 17,711 of CAMOXI010000006.1, forward strand.
TCGTTGTGGATCAGCTCGCCCAGGCTCGCGCAGGCGCCGTGCTCGTTCAGGAGCTTCTCCGCCATTTCCACGGATCGCTGCACCCCGAAGCAGAAGCCCGCGCTCTCCGCCACGCGAAGCTCTCTCATGCGATCTCCTCCACGCCCAGCTTCTCCCGAATGATGGAGCGCATCAGCTGCTTGCTCTCTTCAAAGTCTATGTCCGTGGTGTCCACCAGCACGGAATCCTCCGCCGGCTTCAGCGGCGCCACGTCCCGGTTGGAGTCCTGCTCGTCCCGGTAAATAATGTCCCGCAGCACGTCCTCGAACTTTGCCTCCACGCCCTTGGCGTTGAGCTCCAGCATGCGGCGCTCGGACCGGGCCTCGGCGCTGGCGGTGAGGAAGATCTTGAGCTCGGCGTCGGGCAGCACCACGGTGCCGATATCGCGCCCGTCCATGATCACGTTATTCTCCCGCGCAAGCTTGCGCTGCATCTCCAGCAGATAGGTGCGCACGGCCGGCAGGGCCGACACGTCGGACGCGCAGATGGAGATCTCCGGCAGGCGGATCTCGGAAGAGACGTCCTCCCCGTCCAGATACATGCGCTGCTCGCCCTGGGCGTTGTAGCCCATCGTGATCCTGATCTCCGGCAGCATGGCCGAAACCGCCGCCTCGTCCTTCCGGTCGATGCCGCGGCGATAAGCGGCGAGGCCCACCGTGCGGTAGATGGCGCCGGTGTCCACATACAGGAATCCGAAAGCTCTGGCGCAGGCGCGCGCCAGACTGCTCTTGCCCGCCCCGGAGGGGCCGTCGATGGCGATGGAATAGTGACCGTTCATAGTATTATTTCCTTTCACACAGACATTCCGGCCACATAGCCGGTGGACCAGGCGATCTGCAGGTTGAAGCCGCCGGTATAGGCGTCCAGATCCAGCACCTCGCCCGCAAAATACAGGCCCTGCACCAGCTTGGATTCCATGGTGCGGGGATTGATTTCTTTCGTGCTCACGCCGCCCGCGGTGACGATGGCCTCGTCGATGGGCCGCGTGCCGCTGACGGAGACGGGGAAGGCCTTAAAGAGCTGCAGCAGGCGCTGCCGCTGCTCCCGGGTGATGGCGTTCACCTTCGTGTCCTCCGGGATGCCGGAGAGGCGTACCAGCACAGGGATCATCGTCCGCCCGGCCAGCTCCCCCAGCGCGTTTTTGAATTCCTTGTTGGCGTATTTCTCAAAATCCCGCAGGATGCGGGCATCCAGCTTTTTCTCATCCAGCCCGGGTTTGAGGTCGATGGCGAGCCGATAGGTCTTCTCCCCCATGTGCCGCATCTTGGCGCTGGCGGACAGAACCAGCGGGCCGGAAACGCCGAAGTGGGTGAAGAGCATCTCCCCCAGCTCCCGGTAAATGAGCTTCTCGTCCTCGTAGGCCGAGAGCGTCACGTTTTTGAGGGCAAAGCCCTGCATTTCGGCGCAGTACTCATCGTTTGATGTCAGCGGCACCAGGGAGGGCCGCCGGGGCGTCACCGTGTGGCCCAGCTTCTCGGCGAAGCGGTAGCCCGCGCCGGTGGAGCCGGTGAGCGGATAGCTGAGGCCTCCGGTGCAGACGGCCGCGGCCCGGCAATTTAGCTGCCCCTCGCCGGTCACGACGCCGATCACCGCGCCATCGGACGTGAGGATGTCCTTCGCCTCGGTGTGCAGGACGCGCACGCCGCTTTTATCGAGCTGGCGAACCAGCAGCCCCGCCACGTCGTTTGCGTTGTCGGACACGGGAAAGACCCGGTTGCCGCGCTCGGTCTTGAGCGGCAGACCCCGGTCTTCAAAGAAGGCCATGACCTCCTGCATGCCGAAGCGGTTCACCGCGCTGTAGAGAAAGCGCCCGTCCCCGGGGATGTTGGCCATGAACTCCTTCACGTCGCAGTTGTTGGTGACGTTGCAGCGGCCCTTGCCCGTGATGCGTAGCTTTCGCCCCAGCTTCTGGTTCGGCTCCAGCAGGCAGACGGAGAGGCCGCGCTCCGCCGCCGTGATCGCACACATCATGCCGGCGGGGCCGCCGCCGATCACGATGAGATCAAATTCTCTCTGTTTTTCCATAGTCAATCCAGCAACTGCCGTACTTCCTCGTCTGTCAGATCGCGCCATTTGCCGCGCGGGAGCGTGCCGAGGGTGAGGCCCCCCTCCCGGATGCGCAGCAGGCGCGTGACCTTCAGGCCGGCGAGCTCGCACATCTTGCGCACCTGGCGGTTGCGGCCCTCGTGGATCGTAATGTCCAGCACCGCGCCGCCGGGGATCAGCTCATGGAATTCCACCTCCGCCGGGGCGATCACATAGCCGTCGATCTCCATGGGCTCACGCAGATACTCGGCGCGCATTCCCACGTCCTCCCCCTGCACCCAGGTGCGGTAGCATTTCTCCACCTCGTGGGAGGGGTGCATCAGGTGGTTGGCAAAGTCCCCGTCGTTTGTCAGGAGCAGCAGGCCCTCGGAGTCCATATCCAGCCGCCCCACGGGATAGACGCGCTCCGGGATATCGCGCAGAAGCTCCGTCACGTCCCGTCTCCCCTGCTCGTCCTTGAGCGTGGTCACATAGCCGCGGGGCTTGTGGAGCATAACATAGCGCTTGCGCCCCATCTTCGGCAGCGGCGCTCCGTCCACGGTGATCTCGTCCGTCTCCGCATCCGCGCGCTCGCCCAGGGCGATGACACGGCCGTTGACCCGGACTCTCCCCTGCTCGATCAGCGCCTCCGCCGCCCGGCGGGACATGAGCCCGGAGGCCGATATGAGTTTTTGCACGCGCTCGGGCATGGCAGCTCCTCCCTTGGGAATCATCGGCACGCAGAAACCAAGCACCACCCCAAAGCCGGGCGGTGCTTGGCTTCACGGTATCCTTCAGAAAATCGCTCAGTCTTCTTTCTGGCGGGCGATGAATTCATCCACCCGGTCCATGACCTGGGGCACCATGTCGATCAGCCGATCCACGGTGTTGCTGGCGGGAGGCGTCACGTTCACCATGCGGATGCTGCCGTCCTTGATGACCAGAAAACCGATGGGGTCGATCTTCACGCCGGTGGCGTTGCCGCCGCCGAAAGGACGGTTGCCATTGGCGTTCTTCTGGTTCAGCTCGATGCCGCCGCCGCCGAAGCCGACGCTGATGCGGGAGATGGGGATCAGGGTGATCCCGTCCGGAGTATAAATCGGATCGCCGACAACGGTGTCCACCTTGAGGATGTTCCTCACGTTGTCCATGGTGGTCTGCATGAGTTCGCCGATCGGGTTGATGTTATCCATTTGCTGCCATCCTTTCCTCGTCCTGTATCGTTTGTTCGTTATCTTTCTTATCGTTATCCGGCGGATCGTTCCCCGCCGCCGTTGCTTCCTCTTTGATGCGCTTTTTCCGCCGCAGCAGCACCTTCAGCGCGCCCCAGCCGATCACGAAGAGCATGCCGATCACCGTGCAGAGCCGGAAGCTCATGGCGATGGCGAAGTCCACATGGGGCCAGTCGTCCGTGAAGTCCACCGCGGTCCACACGTCGCTGTTTTTCGCGTTGAGCTTCGTGCAGGCGGGCGCCATGGCCGAGAGCCAGGCGTTGATCTTCCCGTAGGCCATGGCCACGTCATAGGGATCATAGCCGGCCACGATCAGATGCAGCACAAAGCGGTCCACCCGGATGCGGTGAGTGAAGTGCCCCAGCCCGTGCAGCACAGCCTTCAGCAGATCCAGGATCTCGTCGAGCGTAATGTCGAGCTTCTTCTTTTCCTTGGGCTTATCGTCCTTCGGCTTTTCCTCTTTGGGCTTCTTCTCTTTTTTCTTTTTCTTCTTTTTCGGCGGCTTCGGCTCGTCACTCTCCGGCTTCTTCTTGCGCGGGAAGAGCCGGAGCTCTGCGCCCGCGACCGTGGCCGAGACGTGGATCTTCCCCTGCTCGTAGCCGAGATCGGCCCCGATGGGGACGAGCAGCACTGCCGCGATCAGCAGCACCAGCACGCCCAAAATGATCAGGAATACCAAGCTTCCTCACTCCTTTGCCGGCTCCCCGTCCAGATGCTCCATGGAGATCTGTCCCGGGGTCACGGCATTTTGCAGTTCGTCTATCGCCTGCTGCAGCTTCTGTACGCCCTCGCCGTTGGTCATATCGGGCAGGGGCGGCAGCTGCGACAGGTCGGAAATGCCCATCGTGCGCAGAAACACATCCGTCGTCTGGAAGAGGGCCGGGCGGCCCGGCGCCTCCAGATGGCCGCAGACCTCAATGAGGCCGCGCTCCGTGAGAACGCCCACGGTGTAAGAGCTGTCCACCCCGCGCACCCGGTCGATATATGCGCGGGTCACGGGCTGAAAGTAGGCGGTGATGGCCAGTGTCTCCAGCGCGGGCTGGGAGAGCATGGGGGGCTTGCGCTGCTCCAGCGCCTTGGTAATGAGCGGCGCGTATTCGGGGGCCGAGCACATCTGCAGCTTATCTCCCAAGCGCAGGATGCGCATACCGCGCCCTTCCTTGGCGTAGCGTTCGGCCAGTTCCCCGGCGATGCGCGCCAGCTCCTGCTCGTCCGTATCCAGGATCAGCGAGAGCCGCGCGATCTTCACCGGCTCCCCCGCTGCAAACAGTATCGCCTCCAGGGCGGCATAAATATCCATTGACTGCGTAAATCCTATTCTTCGATTTTCTCCAGGATCTCCTCCACGTCGCCGCCGGTAAAGCGGACGCGGTAGTCCTCCCCTTCCCGGTCCACGCGGACGCTGCCCATGCTGATGAGTTCCAGCACGCTCATGAAGGTGGCCACCACCTCCGACCGGGAGGCACAGGCGCGGTAGAGCGCCTCCAGCGAGCTGTCCCCGTTCCGCAGCGTCTCCAGGATCTGGCGGCTCTTGCTGCGCACGCTGTAGATGATGCGCCGCGGGATCGCGCCGGAGATCGTATCCTCAATCTCCGAGGTCTTGACGCCGCGGGAATAGACCCGGGCCAGGGCTTTTAAGAGATCCACCGGCTCGTGCCGGTATTCATACTCCCGCGTGGTCTTCGGCAGCGGCTCCGGGAGCTTGGCAAAGTACAGCATACCCAGCTCCGAGGCTTTTTTCAGCTCCGGCGTGACCTGCTGCACGGCGGCGAAGCTGTCCTTGGCCTTGAGCTGCTCCAGGGACTGCAGCAGCACTTCCAGCTCGGAGACCTCTTCCTCCTGGGTCAGCAGCATGCGGGTCTTGATATACAGCAGATGGGCCGCCATCTGCACGAATTCGCTCGCGATCTCCAGATCCATGCTCTGCATCTTGTCGAGGTAAGCCAGGTACTGATCCAGAATGTCGGAGATCACGATGTCGCGGATCTCTATTTTATTTTTGGAGAGCAGCATCAGGATCAGGCTCAGCGGGCCCTCAAAATCCTGCATGTCATTCTTGTCGTGAATGACGCCCTCCAGGTAAAAATTCGGATTTTCCATTCAGCGGTAAAACAACTTTACTGTAAGATCAAACGCGGCATGTGCCACGGGGAGAAGCGCCGTCCAGGCGGCGTTGATGAGCGCGGTCAGCGGCTTACCGAGAACCCCCAGCGAAACCAGCGCAAACAAAACCAGCGAGCCGTAGCGTTCATAGCGCATGAGCTTGCGGTAGCCCTCGTCCGGCAGCAGGGAGAAGAGGATCTTGGAGCCGTCCAGCGGCGGGACGGGCAGCAGGTTGAAAATCGCAAGGCCCAGGCTGATGCGGGCCGTGAGGCCGATCATCTGCAGAACATAGCTCCCCGCCGCGCTTTGCTGCAGGGGCAGATTCAAGGCCCCGAAGAGGGCGAGAAACACCAGCGTGATCACCACGTTGCAGGCTGGCCCGGCCAGGGCCGTGACGGCCATGCCCTTTTTCGGCTCCTTGAAGCGGTACATGTTCACGGGCACGGGCTTGGCCCAGCCCACGTGAAAGACCACCATCATCAGAAGGCCCATCGGATCCAGGTGCTTGAGGGGATTGAGCGTGAGCCGCCCGGCGTCCTTCGCCGTGGTGTCGCCCAGCTTATAGGCGACAAAGCCGTGGCTCAATTCGTGGAGCGTGATGCACAGCAGCGAGGGGATCACACCCAGCAAAATCTCCAGCAGGTAGCTGAAATCAAAGCCGCTCATGATATCTTCCCAGATGCTGATGCCATTCACCCCCAATATATTGGTTATTCTACCAAACAAATCAGCAAAATACAAGAGCGGGACATGAAAACTTGCAGTTCTTCCCATCCTGCGGTGATTCTTTTTCTCTCCCGTGGTATCAAATACCGCTTTACAAGCTGAGGTCTCCTCCCTATACTGTAAGCATACTCTTAAAACATGGAAAGGGAGCATCCTGATGCAATACAGAAAAGACCGGAACGGGAACGCGCTGAGTATCCTCGGCTACGGCTGCATGCGCTTTACCCGCAAGGGAAACGGCATCGACCTTCCGAAGACCGAGCAGGAGCTGCTGGCGGCCTACCGGGCGGGTGTGAACTACTTCGACACCGCCTATATCTACCCCGGGAGCGAGGCCGCCGTGGGCGAGATCTTCGAGCGAAACGGCCTGCGTGACAAGGTGAATCTCGCCACAAAGCTCCCCCAGTACCTGATCGGGAACCGGGCCGCGCTGGACCGCTATTTTGACGAGGAGCTGAGCCGCCTGCGCACCGACCACGTGGACTACTACCTGATGCACCATCTGACGGACGTGGCCATGTGGGAAAAACTCAAGCAGGTGGGCATCCTCAGCTGGATCGCGGAGAAGAAAGCCTCCGGCGCGATCCGCAACATCGGCTTTTCCTACCACGGCAACACCGAGAATTTCCTCAGGATCCAGGACGACTACGACTGGGACTTCTGCCAGATCCAGTACAACTATCTGGACGAGGTGGCCCAGGCCGGCAAAAAAGGCCTGCAGGCGGCCTACGCCAAAGGCATTGCCGTCATGATCATGGAGCCGCTGCGGGGCGGAAAACTGGTGAATATGCTGCCTGAAAAGGCCAAAGCAGCCATGCGTGAGAGCGGCCGCGGCTGGAGCCCCGCCGAGTGGGGACTTCGCTGGCTCTACAACCAGCCGGAGGTCACGGTGGTGCTCTCCGGCATGAACTCGCTGGAGATGGTTCAGGCCAACTGCCGCACGGCGAGCGAGGCCGAGGCGGGGGCTTTTACCGACGCCGACTTTGAAACCCTGGAAAAAGTCAAGGCCGCCATCCGGGAAAAGGAGCGCGTCGGCTGCACCGGCTGCCGCTACTGTATGCCCTGCCCAAAGGGCGTGGACATCCCTGGCATCTTCCGCTGCTGGAACACAATGTACACCGAATCCAAGTCCGAAGGCCGCTCCCAGTTTATCCAGACCGTGGGCCTGACGCGGGAGCCTGCCTTCGCCTCCCAGTGCATCCGCTGCGGCAAATGCGAACAGCACTGTCCCCAGGGCATCTCCATCCGGGACAAGCTGCAGGAGGCGGACCGGGATCTCCGTCCGCTGCCATATAAACTTGCCATCGGCGCCGCCCGGGCCTTCATGTTCCGCAAGCCGAAGCGGAGATAAGAGCAGCAAAAGGGACGTGTGTTCACGTCCCTTTTGCTGTTAGTTTTCAGTTTTCAGATTTCAGGAGAGATAACGGACTAACAACGCTAAAGCGGGGCAGAGAAAACCAGTGTTTCTCTGCCCCGCAGATTTATGACCTTTACAGCAGCTTGAGGATCTCCGCCAGGAGCACTTCCCTGCCCTGGGCCTTCTCGGCCGAGAACGGGATCAGCAGCACGTCCTCCGGAAGCGAAAGCGTGTCCCGGATCAGCTGCAGGTTCGGCTCGATTTCGCTCTTTTTGAGCTTGTCGAGCTTGTTCGCCACGACCACCAGGGGCCGCCCGCTGTTTTTGAACCACTCCGCCATGGTCACATCGTCCGCCGTGGGCTTGTGCCGCGCGTCCACGATCATCACGCCGAGGCTCATCAGGCCGGGTTCCGAGAAGAAATCCTCCATCAGTTTGCCCCAGCGGTCTCGCTCCGCCTGGGAGACTTTGGCAAAGCCGTATCCCGGCAGATCCACGAAATAGACCTTCTCGTCGATGAAGAAGTAGTTCACGTGCACGGTCTTGCCAGGTTCGGAGCCCACCCGCGCGAAGTTCTTGCGGTTGAGCATCCGATTGATGACCGAGGACTTGCCCACGTTGGACTTACCCGCGAACACCACTGTCGGCACAGAGGTACGGATAAACTGCTTCGGATTTGCGGCAGAGCGGATAAACTCCGCCCGGTTCACGTTCAGGTTCGCCATGGCGCACCTACTGTCTGACGCCGCTGCGCTCAGGCGAAAGCGGCGGGATCCCGGCGGCGGCGCCCTTGTTTTCGGTCTCACGCCGCATCAGCGCCACATCCAGCACCTTGTCCACATGGTCGGTGGGCACGAACTGCAGCTTTGCGCGCACGGTCTGGTCGATCTTCGCAAGGTCTGCCTCGTTGTCCGCGGGGATGATGACGGTCTTGACGCCGGAGCGCAGCGCCGCCATGGTCTTCTCCCGCAAGCCGCCGATGGCGAGCACCCGGCCGCGCAGCGTGATCTCGCCGGTCATGGCCACATCGGGCCGTACCGGGTCGCCCGTCAGGGCGGAGATGAGCGCGATGGTCATGGTGATGCCGGCGGAGGGGCCGTCCTTCGGGACAGCGCCCTCGGGGAAATGGACATGGATGTCCTTGTCCTTGTAGAAGTCGGGGTCAATGCCCAGCATCTTTGCCCGGCTGCGGATATAGGTCAGGGCCGCCTGGGCGGATTCCTTCATCACGTCGCCCAGGTTGCCGGTGAGCTGCAGCTTGCCGCTGCCCTCCACCACGGCGACCTCCACGTCCAGGATCTCGCCGCCCACGGAGGTCCAGGCAAGGCCGCGCACCAGGCCGACTTCGCCGTGCAGGCGCTCTTCGTCCGGCTTGTACTTCACAGGCCCCAGCAGCTCCTCCAGCTTCTCGGGCTTCACGTTCAGGCTCTTGTATGTACCCTCGGCCACGCCGCCCGCCGCCTTGCGGCAGACAGAGGCCAGCTCGCGCTCCAGCAGACGCACGCCGGATTCCCGGGTGTAATCCCGGATGATGTGCCGGATCGCGTCGTCGGATACACGCAGCTGTGTGCCCTTGAGACCGTGCTTTTTCCGCTGCTTGGGCAGCAGATGCCGCTTTGCGATCTGCAGCTTCTCCTCGTCGGTGTAGCTGGAGAGCTCGATCACTTCCATGCGGTCGAGGAGCGGGCGGGGGATCGTGTTTAGATCGTTTGCGGTGGTGATGAAGAACACCTGGCTCAGATCGAAGGGCAGCTCCAGGAAGTTATCGCGGAAGGTGGCGTTCTGCTCGGGGTCCAGCGCCTCCAGCAGAGCCGCGCTGGGGTCGCCCCGATAGTCGGAGCCCAGCTTGTCGATCTCGTCGAGCACCATCAGGGGGTTCGAGGAGCCCGCCTGGGTGATGCCGCTGATGATGCGGCCGGGCATCGCGCCGATATAGGTCTTGCGGTGGCCGCGGATCTCGGCCTCGTCATGCACGCCGCCCAGGGACACGCGCACCAGCTTCCGGTTCACGGCGCGGGCGATGCTCATGGCGATGCTGGTCTTGCCGGTGCCCGGGGGGCCGACCAGGCACAGCAGCCCGCCCTTGATGTCCGGGCTCAGCTGCCGCACGGCCAGGTACTCCAGGATGCGCTCCTTGACCTTCTCCAGACCGAAGTGATCCTCGTCCAGCACCTTGCGGGCCTTGGCGATGTCCACAGTCTCCTCGGTCTTTTTGCCCCAGGGGATCTCCAGGCACACGTCCAGATAGCTGCGCAGCACCGCCGCCTCGGAGGAACCGAAGGGCTGCTTGGCGAGACGGGACAGCTCCTTGCGGAGCTTCTGCTTCACCTCGTCCGAAGCCTCCAGCTTCTCGACCTTCTGGCGGTACTCGTCGATATCGTCGATCGCGCCCTCATCGCCCAGCTCGGACTGGATGATCTTCATCTGCTCGCGCAGATAGTACTCCCGCTGGCCGCGGTTCATGGCGTCCTGGGTCTCCTCGTTGAGCTCCTTCTCGATGGAGAGGACATTCAGCTCATGGTTGAGGATCCTGCCCATCAGCTGCAGCCGACGGCTGGGATACACGCTCTCCAGGATGTTCTGGCGGTCTTCCACGGAAAGCTGCATGTTCTGGGCGATGTAATAGGCCACATAGTCGGGCCGCGGATTCGAGAGCAGGTTCAGGATCTGCTCGGAGGGCAGATCCTGGTTCATGTGCAGATACTCGTCATAGAGGCTGACGCAGTTGCGCACCAGGGCCTGCATGCGGTCCGCGGAGACCCGCTCCGCCCGGTCGGGCAGGGGGCGCAGCTCGGCCATGTAGCCCTTGGGATCCGTATCCAGGCTGACGGAGACGGCCCGGTACAGGCCTTCGACCATCACGCGGCAGATCGTCCCGCGGGGCTGGCGCAGCTGCTGCCGCACCCGGCACACGGTGCCGACCTCATAGATATCCTCCGCCCCGGGCACATCGACCGAGAGGTCCTTCTGCGCCGCGAGGAAGATGAGCTGTTCGTTTTTCCCGGCGATGCCCAGCGCCGCCACGGAGGCGGGCCGCTCCACGTCAAAGGTGAGCAGCATGCCCGGGAACACGGACAGGCCGCGCAGGGCGATCATGGGCAGCCGTATCGTCTGAAAACTATTATCTTGCATTCTCTGTATCTCCTTTCCGGAGGGGGTGTTTCAAAATGAATCATGAAGAATTGTGCTGTCCCTAATGATTCATTTTACGTGATTCATTCTCTCTCGATGATCGGTTTCGCGCCGTTAATCACGCAGTCGGCCGTAATGGTGACCTTCTTCACCGTGGGATCGGAGGGCACGGTGTACATGATCTCGGTCATGACACTCTCCATTACGCTCCGCAGGCCGCGGGCGCCGATCTTGCGCTCGATGGCGCGGTCAGCAATGGCCTCCAGCGCGTCGGGCTCGTAGACGAGCTCCACGTTGTCCATGCCCATGAGCGCCTGGTACTGCTTGGTCATGGCGTTCTTCGGCTCGGTCAGGATGCGCACCAAATCGTCCCGCTTCAGGGAATCCAGAGAAGCGACGACCGGGAGCCGCCCGATCAGCTCGGGGATGATGCCGAACTTCAGCAGGTCGTGCTGCTGCACCTGAGAGAGGATCTCCCCCACATCGCGCTCGGTGCTGCTGACGATGTCGGCGCCGAAGCCCATGGACTTCTTGCTGGTGCGCTTCTCGATGATCTTATCCAGCCCGTCGAAGGCGCCGCCGCAGATAAAGAGCACGTTCGTGGTATCCACATGGATGAACTCCTGGTGCGGATGCTTGCGGCCGCCCTGGGGCGGGACGTTCGCGATCGTGCCTTCGAGGAGCTTCAACAGCGCCTGCTGCACGCCCTCGCCCGATACGTCGCGGGTGATGGAGGTGTTTTCGCTCTTGCGGGCGATCTTGTCGATCTCGTCGATGTAAATGATGCCGCGCTGGGCGCGCTCCACGTCGAAATCCGCGGCCTGCAGCAGCTTGAGGATCACGTTCTCCACGTCCTCGCCCACGTAGCCGGCCTCGGTCAGCGTGGTGGCGTCCGCGATGGCGAAGGGCACGTCCAGCATCTTGGCCATAGTCTGGGCAAAGAGGGTCTTGCCGCTGCCGGTGGGGCCGATGAGCAGGATGTTGCTCTTCTGCAGCTCCACATCGTCATCTGCACGGCGCAGGATGCGCTTGTAGTGGTTGTATACCGCCACCGCCAGCACCATCTTGGCGCGATCCTGGCCGATCACGTATTCGTCCAGTCCGGCCTTGATCTGCATGGGGCGCGGCAGCTTTTCAAATTCCAGCGGCAGCCCGTCGTAACCGGTGATCTGGGGCTGGGGCGCGGGCGTATCGTCCACGATGGACATGCACATGCGCACGCACTCGTCGCAGATATAGCTGCCGTTGCCCGCGATGAGGCGGTTCACCATGGACTGGGGTTTCCCGCAGAAGGAGCAGCGGATGCTTCTGCGTTCGTCGTTCTTAGCCATTTGCTTCTCCAATCTTCAAAATGGGGGAACAAATATGTTCCCCCATCCAGACGTTTTTACAATGCTATTAACGCTTGTAGATGACCTTGTCGATCAGACCGTAGGCCTGTGCCTCTTCGGCGGTGAGCCAGCGGTCGCGCTCGGAGTCGGCCTTGACCTCCTCGGGCGTCTTGCCGGTGTTCTCCGCCAGGATCTTGTTGAGCCTCTCCTTGATCTTCAGGAAATGCTCCACGTCGATCTCCATATCCGTCACCTTACCCTGGGTGCCGGCGGAGGGCTGGTGGATCATGATCTCGGCGTTGGGGAGCGCGATGCGCTTGCCCTTGGCGCCGGAGGACAGCAGGAACGCACCCATCGAGGCCGCCATGCCCACGCAGATGGTGGAAACATCAGGCTTGATATACTGCATGGTGTCATAAATGGCCATGCCCGCGGAGACGCTGCCGCCGGGGCTGTTGATGTAAAACTGGATGTCCTTGTCGGGGTCCTGGGCCTCCAGATACAGCAGCTGGGCCACGATGAGGCTTGCGGTGGTGTCGTTCACCTCTTCGGACAGCATGACGATCCGGTCATTGAGCAGCCGGGAGAAAATGTCGTAAGACCTCTCGCCGCGGCTGGTCTGTTCTACTACATAAGGAACCAAACTCATTATATGAAACTCTCCTTTGCAAAAATGTGTATCCAAGAGAGCATATCCCTATCCCGGGGAAATTATTCGGCCTTGTCTTCCTCAGCCTTCGGCTCTTCCACGACGGCGGAGTCGAAGATCAGGTTCTGGGCCTTCTCCTTGAGGAGTTCGGCCTTCAGCATGGCGTCGCCGAAATAGCTCTTGATCTGCTCGACGGTGGCACCGACGCTCTCGGAGACCTTCTTGGCGTACTCCTCGATCTCATCCTCGGCGGCGTCCAGCTTCTCGTTCTCGATGACAGCCTCAAGCAGCATGTCGCTGCGGACCTGGAACTCGGCGGAGGGCAGGATGCTCTGGTTCATCAGCTCGCTGTCCAGACCCATCATCTGGCTGAGCTTCTCGATGGGCATGCTGCGGTCGGTCAGACCGAAGTTTGCGGCATAGTTGCGGATGATCTCCTCGGCCTTCTCCTTGATCATGACATCGGGCACGGTGACGGTCATGTTGTCGGTGGCCTTCTTCATGATCAGGTTCCGGAAAGAGCTCTCGGCCTGCTCGTCAAAGTTCTTCTGCATCTTGGCGCGCAGATCGTTCTTGTACTCCTCCAGGGTGTCGAACTCGGACACGTCCTTGGCAAACTCGTCGTCCAGCTCGGGCAGCTCGGGCACGGAGATGCTGTTGAGCTTGACCTTGAAGACCACGTCCTTGCCGGCCAGGCCTTCCACATAGTCGGTCGGGAAGGTGATGTTGAGATCCTTCTCCTCGCCGATCTGCATGCCGGCGACCTGCTCCTCAAAGCCGGGAACGAAGGAGTTGGAGCCCAGCTCCAGATCATAACCCTCGGCCTTGCCGCCGTCAAAGCGCTCGCCGTCCAGGAAACCGTCAAAGTCGATATTGACCTTGTCGCCCATCTGGGCGGGGCGGTTGTCGACGGAGATCTGGCGGGCGTTCTGCTTGCGCTGCTTGTCCAGCTCGCGCTCCACCTCGGCCTCATCCAGCTCAACAACAGGCTTCTCGGCGCTCAGGCCCTTGTACTCGCCCAGGGTGACCTCGGGGTACAGGGTGACTTCGAAGGTAAAGGTCGCAGTCTTGTCCTCGTTGACCTTCACATCGCTGATGGAAGGAGCGCCGACCATGCGCAGACCGGACTCGTTCAGGCCCTGCTCGAAAGCACCGGGCGCCAGCTCGTCCAGCGCGTCCTGATAGAAGACCTCGGCACCGTACATGCCTTCCACGACGGCGCGGGGGGCCTTGCCCTTGCGGAAACCGGGAATATATATGCTGCTCTTGTTCTTCAGGTAGGCGGCGTTGACAGCCTTCTCAAAAGCGGCCGCGTCGACTTCCACCGTGAACAGGGCGGTGTTGTTTTCTTTCTTTTCTACGTTCTTGACAATCATGTTTGCCATCCTCCTCTGTTTAAGCCTGAGCCAATCAAATCATTTCAGCCTAAGCTTGCTTACTATATCAGAATTATTTTATAAAATCAATGACTAAATCGCAAACTTTGCGGGATTTCCGTGCTTTCGTTCAAGCAAGCACCGGCACCGGGGTGAAATTCACCGCGTCGGCAGAGACCAGCCGAAACTTCGTCTGCCCGCGCCAGCCGTTGAAGGCGCCGGGGATGCCCCGGCCGTGGATATGCCCGTAATAGCACTGCTTCACCTCATAGCGCTCCAGCAGCTCCAGGATCTCCGGGCACTCGTATTTCTGGTAAATCGGCGGGTAATGGAGAAAGACGATCTTCTCCCGCTCCCCTGCCGCCTGCAGCGACGCCTCCAGCCGCATGACCTCGCGGCGCATGATCTTCTTATCATGCTCCACGCCGCGCTCCTCCTCGTAGAACCAGCCGCGCGTACCGCAGAGGGCATAGTTCCCGTAGAACTGGGCGTTGTTGTGGAGGATATGGATGCTCCCGATGCCGTTTTCGGCAAAGAGCTTTTCCGCCTTGGCCGCCGTGCTCCACCAGTAGTCGTGGTTCCCTTTGAGGACGATCTTCGTCCCCGGCAGCGCGTCGATAAAGCGAAAATCCGCCAGCGCCTCCTGCAGGCCCATGGCCCAGCTCAGATCGCCGCAGAGGACCGTGACGTCCTCCGCCGTCAGCGAGGCAAAGCCCTGCTTCAGTTTTTCCGCGTGATCGCGCCAGGCCTCGCCGAAGACGTCCATGGGCTTGTCATTGGCGAAGGACAGGTGCAGATCACCGATCGCATATAACATAGAATCTTCCTTTGCATAAAAACGGCATTCCGGCAGATACTGAAGATGAGGTGATACGATGAAAGACAGAAGCTATGAACCCAATCCCGGCGTGGGCTGCGACGTGACGCAGTGCAAGTACAACACCATCGACTGCCGCTGCAGCGCAAGCCGCATCAGCGTCCAGAACGAGAAGGCCGCCACCAAAGGCGAGACCTACTGTTCCACCTTCTGCCCGCGGGGGAAAGGCTGATTCGGCTGAGCCGGATCGGGCAATGAATAATGAATATGACGGAGTCGCTGCGCGACAATTCTTTATCGTCCCGAAGGGACACCACAATGATTCATTATTCATTTTACATTATTCATTCCATAAACGCGTTCTCGATATGGTTGATTTTGACCTTTCCGTCCGGCCCCTCCGGGGCGTAGATCTCGATCACGTCGAAGCGGGGCTGCAGATTCGTCTCATGCTCCTGCAGCCAGAGCTGGGCCGTGGCCAGGATGCGCTCCTGCTTGGCGCGGTTTACGAATTCCCGCGCCGTACCGAAGCGATCCGTCTTGCGCAGCTTGACCTCCACGAAAACAAGATAGCCGCCCCTGCGGGCGATCAGGTCGATCTCCCCCAGGCGGCAGCGATAGTTTTTCTCCAAAATCCGATAGGCGCGCAGCCGGAGATAGCGCGCCGCGCGCTCCTCCCCCCAGCTGCCGCTTGTTCTGTTATCCATGGTTCTTGTTCGTTCTTCCTCTCCTGCCAATCCCTACACGGGAAGGGCAGTGAAAGATATCAGTGCATCTTCTTCAGAAAGCTCATGCGGTGGATCGGCGAAGGGCCGAATTCCCGCAGGGCGGCATAGTGGGCCGCGGTGCCGTAGCCCTTGTGCGCTTCGAAATGATACTCGGGGTACTTCTCCGCCATCTCCAGCATATACCGGTCACGGCTGACCTTCGCGAGCACCGAAGCCGCCGCGATATCGGCGCAGCGCCCGTCGCCCTTGATGATCGTCCGGCTCGGCAGCGTGATGCCCGTGTTGCGGTTCCCGTCAATGAGCGCCAGCGCCGGCACGGGGCTGAGCTGCGCGATGGCCCGGTTCATGGCGAGGAAGGTGGCGTTTAAGATGTTGAGTTCTTCGATCTCCTCCACCTCGGCCCGGGCGATACCGTAGCTGACCGCGGCCTGGCAGATGGGATCAAACAGCGCCTCGCGCTTTTTCTCCGTCAGCTTCTTGGAGTCGTTGAGACCTTCGATCAGATAACCGCGGGGCAGGATCACCGCCGCGGCGTAGACCGGCCCGGCCAGCGGCCCGCGCCCTGCTTCGTCCACTCCGCAGAGCAGGGTGAAGCCCTCGTCATAAATCTCGTTTTCCAGTTCCCAGAGGTCAGCGTTATTCATTTGGATACTCCAGCGTCAGCCTGCCCAGTTTGCCGTCATGGTATTCGCCCAGCAGGGTATTCGCCATGCGCTCAATGTCATACTCCCCGCGGGAGACGAGAAAGCCCCGTTTCTTCGCCGCGGCCTCCAGCAGTTCAAACCCGTTTGCCTCCGGGTCCGGCTCAAACTTGTAGCGCTCGCGCAGGGCGTCGGGATAATGCTCCCGCAGGCGAAGCATGAAGTTTGCGCCAAGGGTCTCCTTGTCCAACACGTCCGCCTTGATGGCGTTGGTGATGGCCAGCATCTCCCCCACTTCCTGGCTGTCGAACTTGGGCCAGAGGATGCCCGGGGTGTCCAGCAGGTCGAGCCCGCGGTCGATGCTGATCCACTGCTTGCCGCGGGTGACGCCGGGCTTGTCCCCGGCGATGGCGGCCTTCCGCCCCGCGACCTTGTTGATAAAGGTGGATTTGCCCACGTTGGGGATGCCCAGGATCATCACGCGCAGCGGCCTGCCCACCTGACCCTTGGCCTCGTACTCGGCCAGTTTATCGGCTAACAGCGCACGTACGGCGGGGGCGAAATCCTTCACGCCCCTGCCGCTTTTGGCGTCCGTCTCCAGGATCGCAAGCCCCTGCGCCTCGAAGTGTTTCCGCCAGGCGGCGGTCCCCTTGGGGTCTGCCAGATCCGTGCGGTTTAAAATCACGAGCCGCGGCTTGCCGCCCGCCAGCCTGTCAATGTCCGGGTTGCGGCTGGAGCGCGGGATGCGCGCGTCCAGGATCTCGCACACCGCGTCCACCAGCTTGATATTCTCTTCGATCATCCGCTGGGCCTTGGTCATATGACCCGGGAACCACTGGATGTTCATTTTTTCATAATTCATATTACAAAATACCTTGTAGCCTTCCCCTCGGGGAAGGTGGCCGGCATTATGCCGGACGGATGAGGGGCGTTCATCTATCAGAGCGTAATTATCTGCCCCTCGTATATCGGCCACAGCCGGTTTGTACGGTGCCTGCCGATCAATCAGTAGATCCAGCCGATCTTGGACAGCGGGAAGATGATCGCGTAGGCACGGCCCAGGATCATGCGGTTATCGACCATACCGATCTCGGCCTTTCGGCTGTCGGTGGACATGTTGCGGTTATCGCCCATGACGAAGACACAGCCCTCCGGCACCTTCTTGGGCCCGATGAAGTCCAGCTTCGTGTGGGTGACCTCGGCGATATAGTCCTCCTGGATGGGGACGCCGTCGATGTAGACGATGCCGTTATCAAAGTCGATGTTGACGGTCTGCCCCTCGACGGCGATCACGCGCTTGACGAGCGCCTTGTTCGGGTCATAGCTGTCGGTCTTGAAAACGATGATGTCGCCGACCTCGGGCTTATACAGCAGGTTGGACACGAACATCTTGTCCTCATGGTGCAGCGTCGGCACCATGGAGGTACCGGAAACGTCGATAATGCGCACGCAGAACACGAACAGAGCCACGCAGGCCACCAGCGCGATCAGCATGCTCATGATCCAGTCATAGATATCTTTGCGCAGCTTCTGGTCAGGCGGCAGCTTTTCGTAGGCTTCCTTTTCCAGCTGTCTCTTGGTTTTCTTTTTTTCACTCATGACAATGCCTCACAGCATCCATAGATTTTCAAAGTATTATACACCCAAAGCCACAGCCCGTGCAAGATTTTATTTGCCCGCGGCTCCATAGGGGTGTATAATACGTTCAGGAAAGGGGGCATGCGCGTGAAACTCAGCATCATCATCCCAATCTACAATGTGCAGGACTATCTGGCGGCCTGCCTGGATTCCGTGATCGACACTGACAGTTCGGACTATGAGATCATCGCCGTGAATGACGGCTCCACCGACCGTTCCCCTCTCATTCTGGAGGAATACGCCGGGAAGTTCCCCGGGCTGGTAAAACCTGTGACCACCCCGAACGGGGGCCTGGGCCACGCCCGCAACACCGGCATTGCCCTCGCCTCGGGCGAATACCTGATGTTTCTCGACAGTGACGATACGCTCGCCCCCGGCGCGGTCCGGGAGATGCTGGACGCGCTCGACGGCGGCTTTGACGTGGGCGTGTTCGATTTTGTCACCGTGGATGTGCAGGGGAAAGAGCTTCGCTATGACAGGGGCTGTGAGCGCGGCGGAGACTTCCTGTTTTCCGATTTCCCGGCTCTGCTCCTCTCCCCGCCCAACGCGGTGAACAAGCTCTGGCGAAAGAGCCTTTTCACCGAAAGCGGCATCCGCTTTCCCGACCGGCAATGGTTTGAGGATCTGGCCACGATCCCGCGGCTCTATCTGCGCGCGGGAACGATCCGTTACCTTGCACGCCCCTGGTACCGCTATCTGCGCCGCCCCGGCTCCATCACGAACAACGCCGGCATCGAGCGCAACCGGGAGATGCTCACCGCGATCCAGACAGTCTGTGACGATTATTCCGCGCGGGGCGTATCCGACGAGTACCGCGACGAGCTGGAGGCCATGGCGGCCTATCACGAGCTCCTCACTTCTTCCACCCGCGTCAATCTCCTTGACCCCCGCAGCCTGGTGCAGGACGCGCTGCTGGAGGATTTCACGGCCCGCTTCCCCCACTGGCGGGAAAACCCGTATCTGCACACCTGGCCGAAGAAGCACCGGCTGCTCGTAAGCCTGATCGTACATAGGCAGCGCCTGCTGCTGCACGGGCTTCTAAAACTGAATGAGTTGAAAAAAGGCGGCTGATCAGCCGCCTTTTTTCAACATTTTCTTCGCGTTCAGGATCAGTTTGGAGAGATCTTCCAGCCCGTCGTAATTGAGCTTCATGATGATGCGGCGGTTGTGCGGCTCCCGCTGCCAGGCGGCGCAGGCGCTGAGCTTCGGGATATGCTCCCGCACATAAGCTCGCATGAGCCAGATGACCTCCAGCTTCGCCGGTGTGTGCTGCAGCGTAAGGCGGTTCACCGAATCGAGCAGGACGTGGTTGATCAGCAGATACTCATAGTCCTCCCGTCTGCCTTCCTGTTCGGTAAACTCCCGCAGATCCTCCATGATCTCCAGCATGTCCAGATTCTTGCGGGCATTCTCGTTGTTCATGGTGGATTCCTGCCCGACGCGGTAATCGTACAGATCCTCCGGCAGATACACCGTTTTCTGCGAGCGCATCAGCAGCTTTGCGGAAAAGGCGAAATCCTCATACCAGAGCCCTTCGGGGAAGCGAATCTCCCCCACCGCGGCGCGGCGGAAGAGCTTGTTGCAGGCAGAGCCCGCGGCCGCCAGCGGATTCCCCTCCTGCCAGACCGGAAGGCTCGCGGTGACGCCGTCTACCCGCACGGTGCGGATGCCGCAGACCACCACGTCCGCGTTTTCCGTCTCCGCGGCCGCCAGCATTTTCTCATACAGGGAGGGCTCGACCCAGTCGTCGCTGTCCACGAAGCCCAGGTACTCCCCTTCCGCGATCTCGATGCCCCTGTTGCGCGCACGGCCCTGCCCGCCGTTATCGATGTGCAGGGTGCGGATCTTCCCCGGATGGGCGGCCGCGTATTCGTCGCAGAGGGCGCCGGAGAGGTCCGGCGAGCCGTCGTCCACCAGGAGGATCTCAAAATCCTCAACGCTCTGGGCAAGGAGTGAATCCACGCAGCGGGCCAGATATTTCTCCGCCCGGTAGACCGGGACGATGACGCTAAGCTTTTTCATGGGCCGCTCCCTCTCTCCGGGTCTGATACCAGATCAGGCCCAGCACCAGTGCGAGATAGACAGACACGTTCGGCCGCCGCAGCACCGCGCCGGAAAACTGCGCGAGCCCCAGAAGCAGCGCAAGGCTGAGCCCCAGGGCAAAATTTTCCTCGGTAAAGCTCGCCTTGAAATCGGTAAACAGCTTTCGCAGCAGCCGCAGCACAAAATACAGCACAAAGAGGCCGTAGAGCCCGAAGCCAAAATAGCCGTAGTAGTAATAGAGCGCGGGCCAGTCATTCTCCAGATCGTGGGTGCCGTCAAAACCGAGCTCCGACACCTCAAAGCCCACAAGCTTCGTCTGCAGGTCGCAGTCCTCCCAGAGGAGATGCGCGTAGCATAGCTTGATCTGCCGGGTGTCGATCAGCCGCGCCACGTCGGTACTCATGTGGAAATACTGCAGCACCCGGTCCATGCCGAAGCGCTCGAACAGATCCGGCAGCACGCCCACCATATAGCGCAGATAGTAATAGGAGAACACCTCCCGCACCTGCGGGTCCTGGAAGCGCTGCTCCGGGGTCATCTTGCTGATGTCAATGTTCTTTTCCAACAGCGCCGCCTCGATCTCGCCCTCATGGGCGGCCCCGTCCTGGGCCTGGCTGACCTTATAGCGCGGCGTGTAGGGATAGAGCACGACGGAGACGATCATCAGCGCCGCAAGCAGCAGCACCATGCGCTTTTTGAGCCGCCGCCTGTGCACGATGCCGTCCAGCAGCATAAAGAGCAGATAGCCGCCGAAGATTGCAAACAGGGAGTAATAACAGCCCTTGGTGCCGTTCACTAGAAAGCCCGCCGCCACGGCAAAGGGGATCAGGATCGCCCAGGTCTTTCTGCCGTTCAATACCGCGAGACAGACGGCAAAAACCGACAGCGTCACCAGAATGATGCTGTGGGCGTTGCGGTTGTCGTTGATGACCCAGCCGGAAAAGCCGATGCCCTCGCCGTAGGTGGAGTTGCCGGTGTGCGTAACATAGGCCGCGACCATGATGAGCGCCAGCAGCCCCGCCGCGATCCAGAGCCCGCGATAGGCCTGCCTGCGGGTCTGCTCGTTGTCGATGAGGCAGGCAAAGCAGACCGCCAGCACGGGCATCTGCAGCACCTTGACCAGGTACGACAAATCAAAATACAGGCTGATATAGCCATTGCGGAAGCCGTTTAGGACATGCAGACCGCAATAGAATGCCATCACGGCAAAGGCGATCCAGACACGCCGCCCGCCCCTGCGGCGGATCAGCACGATTACGGGCAGCAGCACCATGATACCGAGGCGGATATAGCCCGCGATCGTCGCCACCTCGTTCTGGTTGAAAAACGCGACCACATCCAGGATCGGCTGGAGAATGATCAGCAGCATGAGCCAGTTGTTTCTGAGAATGCTTTTCATCTTCACATACCTCCTCTCCACAATTGTGAAGTCAGGCAAAAAGCAGGATTGAAAGAACAAATTACGATCAGCTGTTCAGGAACGCGTGCCGCATTTTCGAGACAGAAGCGTGTCAGACGATGCGAAAAGCGCAGGGAATACTTTGTGTATTTCCGAGCATTTTCGGGAAGTATGACGCGGTTATGGCCGAAAAGGCGCCGCGTTCGGGGACAGTTGATCGTAAATAGCCATATATGTTTTATGGCGCCTTCCGAGGAAGACGCCATAAAACAGTGTGAACGATTACAGACGCTCTTTGACCTTGGCCTTCTTGCCCACGCGGTCGCGCAGGTAGTACAGCTTGGCACGACGAACCTTGCCCTTGCGGACGGTGGTCACGGAGACGATGGAAGGAGAATGCACGGGGAAAACCTTCTCGCAGCCGACGCCGTAGGAGATGCGGCGCACGGTGATGGTCTCGTTGATGCCGCCATGCTTCTTGGCAATGATGGTGCCTTCGAAAGCCTGGGTACGCTCGCGGTTGCCTTCCTTGACGCGGACGAGGACACGCACGGTGTCGCCGACGTTCATCTCGGGCAGCTCGGGCTTCATGTAACGCTCGCTGAGAACTTTAACCAGATCCATATTCATGATCCTCTTTCATATAGATGTTCATACCGGAGGGCATTGCCGCGGCAGCGGACCACCTTTCTCTGCTGTGCGGGAAGATCCAGCACAAGCTATGGTAGTTTACCATAAGTTTTCAGGGATTGCAAGTACTATTTTCCTTCTTTTTCAGGAAAATACTTCCTCCAGTGCGCGGGAGACCTTTTCGTTATACTCCCGCAGGTCGTCCGGCCGCTTTTCCCGCTTCCGGGCGGCGCACAGCGCGGGCACCATGTCCTCCACGCCGCTGAGGTCTGGATTATAGGGCTCCAGCCGCTTGTGCATGAAAAGCTCCAGCCCCAGGGCCTTCGCCTCCCACAGGACGATCCCCTGCCCCTCGTAGCGGCTCTCCAGTGCGAAGCCGTCCATCCGCTTTAATAGCGGAAAGGGATTCTGCAGGCTCCCGGTCATGGTCACACAGTCGGAGAGGCCAAGGGTCACGATCTGCTGCTCCAGCTTCTCCCGCTCCGGGCCGTCGCCGATCAGGGTCAGATGCATGTCGGGCCGGGCTGCATGGACTTTTGCGAAATCGTCCAGCAGCAGGTCAAAGCCCTTCTGATGTACGAGCCTGCCCATGCTGCAGAGATTGTACCCGGTCTCATCGACCTGACGCTCGCACTCCCCCTCCGCCTTGCGGAAGATCTCCGCGGTGTCGATGAAGTTGGGGACCACGGTGACGGGCACGTCCTTAAGCCCGGTCATCTTCCGAAAGCCCTGCACGATGCCGCCGGAGACCGGTGCAAAGGCGTCGAAATGCCGGAACTTTCCCTTGAAGAAATGCCAGAGCAGGCGGTATTTCGGCTCTTCTCTGTACTTGATCTCCATATCGTTGTGCACCCACATGACGCGCTTTTTCGCCTTCACGGCCAGCGCGCCCGCCGCGCATTCTGAACCGTAGCTGTTGAAGTCCACAGCCACGTCGTATTCCCGCCCGGTCTTCACCGCGGGAAAGATCCTGCGCGCGAGATCGAAGTACACAAAACGGCTCCAGTAGGGCCATGGTTCGCATGGAATCACCCGCAGGCCCTCGTGGGGCGCCAGGCTGTAAAAGGGCTTGTCATCAAATACGAAGACGTCCACAGCGTAGCGGCTGTAGTCCAGATTCTCCAGGATGTTGACCAGGGACTTCTGGATGCCGCCCACCTGAAAGTCCCGCTGAAAAATAGCGATGTGTTTCATAGGCTCAGCGATACACCTGCATGTCCGCGTCATAGGTCTCGACGCGATTGAACTTGGCAAAATCAGGCGCGATCCCGGGTTGAATCTGCCGCAGCGCCTCCGCCAGCAGTTCGGGGTTGATGGTCGGCTCCTGGGCGGAGATCACGGCCTTCACCAGAACTGCCTTGTCCGCAGCCTCGAAGGAGATCTCCCGGATGCCGGGGCGGATATCCGTCTCCCCCACACCGCGCTTGGTTCTCTTCGTGATGACGATCGCCTCCTGCGCGTAGAAGTCCCGCAGGGCCGCTGCCATTTCAGCCGGATCCCGCTCGTCATATTCCAGCACGCCCTCGATGCCGAGCCACTTGAGGAGCGCCACCTTGCGCTCCGGCTCATAGACCTCCAGCACTTCAATGCCCTCCGGCAGGACGCTCGTCAGCTTTGCGGGCAGCTCCGCCAGGACGGGGTCTTCCTTCAATTTGAAGTCCATGATCTCGCAGACACTGGCAGCGCCCACGGACAGCGGCAGCGCAATGGAGATCTGGGGATGGGGGTTGAATCCTTCGGAGTATTTCAGTTCATAGCCCGCGCGGGAGAAGCCGCGCTGCATGGTGTGCATCAGATCCAGGTGGGAGATATAGATCGCCCGCCCGGTTTTGGAAAAACGCAGTCTCAGCTTATCCATCGCAGCGGATCCCTCCTTTCAGGAGTTTGGCCGCGCCGCAGGCGGCGCACTGATGACGGCAGTCCGGCGAGAGTCTGCTCTCGTAGGCCATCTCGCGCTCATGCTGCAGATGGCTCTTTCTCACGCCCACGTCGATATGATCCCAGGGTAGCACGGCGTCCACCGGGATCTCCCGATGGGCGTAGAAGGCCGGATCCACCCCGCAGGTCTCGAAGGCCTTCATCCAGCGGTCCAGATCGAAGTAATCCGTCCAGGCGTCGAGCCGTCCGCCCTGGCGCCAGACCTCCTCGATCACATCGGCCACGCGCCGGTCGCCCTTGGAGAGCACGGCCTCAATGAGGCTCGTGGCGGCGTCGTGCCAGTTATAGGTCACGTTCCGCGCCGTGATCGCGCCGCGCAGCAGGTTCACCCGGCGCAGATACTCGGGGATCGGGATCATGGCCTCCCACTGGAAGGGACTGTGGGGCTTGGGGATAAAGAGCGATGTGGAGATCGTGTTCTTTACGCCGCGGTTTTTGTTCTTCGCGTTTTCACGCCAGCAGTGCAGCACCTTGTTCGCCATCTCGGCGATGCCCAGGATGTCCTCATCCGTCTCGGTGGGCAGGCCCAGCATGTAGTAAAGCTTCACGCTGTTCCAGCCGCCGGAGAAAGCGATGCTGCAGGTGTGCAGCAGATCCTCCTCGGTGACGTTTTTGTTGATCGCGTCCCGCAGACGCTGGCTTCCGCCCTCCACAGCGAAGGTCAGGCCGCTTTTGCGCACCTTCTGCAGCTTCTCCATGATCTCCATGGAGAAGTTGTCCGCACGAAGGCTGGGAAGCGAGAGGCCGATGCTCCTGGCCTCACAGTAGTCCAGCAGACCGTCACACAGTTCGTTCAGCGGTCGATAGTCGCTGGTGGAAAGGGAAAGCAGAGTCACGTCCTCATGGCCGGTGTTCTTCAGGGTCTCGATCCCCTGCCGTACCAGCGTCTCCGGCTTCTTGGCGCGGATAGGCCGGTACACATAGCCCGCCTGGCAGAAGCGGCAGCCGCGCACGCAGCCGCGGAAAAGCTCCAGATTCACCCGGTCATGCACCACCTCGGTGGAGGGCACGATGGGGTCTGTGGGGAAAGGCACGCTGTCCAGATCAGAGATGATGCGCTTCACGACCCGCTCCGGGGCGCCCTCGGTGGGTTTCACGGCGGCGATGCTGCCGTCCTCATGGTAGCTCACCTCGTAAAGGGAGGGCACGTACACGCCGCCGATCTGCGCGGCCTGCACCAGGAAATCGTGCTTGCTCCAATGTTCCAGCTTTGCCTGCCGCAGCAGCGTCAGCAGCTCGTTGTTCATCTCCTCCCCTTCGCCGACCACAAAGAGGTCGATAAAGGGTGCCATGGGCTCCGCGTTCACGGCCGAGGTGCCGCCCGCCCAGACGATGGGCAGCAGATCCTTTCGGTCGGCCGAGCGCAGCGGGAGACCGGCCATATCGATCATGTCCAGCACCGTGGTATAGGCCATCTCGTAGCCGACGGAGAAGGCCAGCGAGTCGAAGGCCGAGAGCGGATCGCCGCTTTCCAGGGCGTAGAGCGGGATCCCCGCCTTTTTCATCTCCTCGTACATATCCCCCCAGGGGGCGAAGCAGCGCTCACACCAGACGAAGTCCAGACTGTTCATGGTGTGATAGAGGATGCTCATGCCCAGGTTGGACATGCCGATCTCATAGGTATCCGGGAAGCAGAAGGCCAGGCGGATGTCCACCTGCTCCTTGTCCTTCATGATCTGTTTGTATTCGCCGCCGGTATAGCGCGCAGGCTTCTGCACCCGCGGCAGGATACGCTCCAGTCGTTTATCCATGCGTTTCTCCTGTCTGACACGCTGATTACAAATCAGCGGTTCTTATCTGTATTATTTTATATCATTTCCCTTCTCTTGGCAAGTACCGGCCCGCTTTCCTGATACAGCAGGATCCAGATCGATGCGGCCAGCAGGGCGGCGCCCATCCCCCGCAGCATGACCCAGAGGCCGATTGCCATGAGCATTGTCCCGGTGAAGAGGCTGACCGCCTCGCAGAGCCGCGCGCCTTTCTGCTCGCCCAGCATGGCGCAGGATAGAGCCAGCACGATCCGTCCCCCGTCCAGGGGCATGGCCGGGAGCAGATTGAAGAGACTGAGGAGCAGACTCACCCCCGCCGAGAGGCACAGCCAGTCGGCCTGCGCCCTGACTCCCAGGAGGGACGCGCCCGCCGCCCAGGCAAAACCGGCCAGCGGCCCCGCCGCCGCAGCGAGTGCCTGTCCGAATGCGCCTCTGCCGCCGTAGTACTCGATGCAGAAGCCCCGCAGCTCCAGGCGGAAGCGCCGGATGCGCATCCCCAGAAGCAGGATGGCAAGCACGTGCCCCAGCTCATGACAGAGCGCGGGCAGCAGGATCGCCGCGATCTCCAACGGGTTTCCCAAGTAGAAAAACAAAGCCGCCGGCACAAAGGCAGCCAGCTGCATTGTAAAGCGTTCCCTCATGCGCCGCGGGAAAGCACGGCTTTGAGGAATGCTCCCGCCAACTCCGCCTGCCAGTCACTCTGCACCGACGCTCTGCCCAGGGTCTCGACCAGCTGCAGCTCATTTAAGTCTGCCGCGAGGATCCGCGCCGCCTCGCTCCGCGTCCTCTCGACCGCCATCGGCCAGCAGAGCCTGGCCAGGACCACAGCGAAGAGCAATGCCGCAAACAGGATCATCCTCACTTTTACTTTCAATATGCATTCCCCCTTTTCATACTGCTTCCATGCTATGTACAGATGCGGGGGAATATGAAAAGGCCTTCTCCAATAAGGAGAAGGCCTTAGAAAATGACAGTAATGCTTTTTTACTTCCACTGGAAGGTGAAGATCCCGTAAAGGTACAGCCCGGCCACGCAGATGGGCACAAAATACTGGAAGACAGGCCTCATCCAGTTCTGCACCTTCATGCCCTTGCCGGCGTTGGCCTCCGCCAGGAACTTGTCCCAGCCCCAGCCGATCTTATAGCAGCAGAAGATGGAGAAGATCAGCGCGCCCAGCGGCAGCAGATTGGTGCTGACGATGAAATCCCAGAAGTCCAGCCAGGCGGTGCCCTCCGCGAAGGGCTGGAAGTGGAACACGCTGTAGCCGAGAGCCGTGGTCAGCGCCAGCAGGAAAATGCCGACGCCGCAGGCGATGCAGCCCTTGACGCGATTCCAGCCGGTCAGCTCGCGCACGCAGGCCAGAATGTTCTCAAACACGGCAAGCTCCGTGGAGAAAGCGGCGAACACCATGAAGAGGAAGAAGAGGCTGCCCCAGATGCGCCCGCCGGCCATGTTGTTAAATACAGTTGCCATGGTGTTGAAGAGCAGGCCGGGGCCGGCGTCCACTTCGATGCCGAAGGTGAAGCAGGCCGGGAAAATGATAAAGCCCGCCATGATGGCCACAAAGGTGTCAAGCAGGATCACGTTCACGGATTCGCCCAGCAGCGAGCGCTCCTTGCCGATGTAGCTGCCGAAGATGGCCATGGAGCCGATGCCGATCGACAGCGTGAAGAAGGCCTGGTTCATGGCCGCCACCACGACTTCACCGGTGATCTTGGAGAAATCGGGCACCAGATAAAACTTGAGCCCTTCCTTCGCGCCCTCCAGTGTGGCGCTGTGGATGCCCAGAATGATCATCAGGACAAACAGAGCCGTCATAAGATATTTGGTGACGCGCTCAAGCCCGCCCTGGAGATTGAAGCTCAGCACCACGAAGCCGAGCACCACAGCGATCAGCAGATAGGTGACGTTCACGCCCGGGTTCGTGATCATGCCCACGAAGCCCAGATCCGCCGTCTTTCCGGTGAGAAAGCGCACGAAATAATACATCATCCAGCCGGTGACCACGGTGTAGAAGGCCATCAGGGCGATGTTGCCCAGGAGGGCGAAATAGCCGTGGATATGCCACTTCTGGCCGGGCTTCTCCAGCTTCTGATACATCTTGACGGGGCTTGCCTGCGCGGCGCGGCCGATGGCAAACTCCATGGTCATGGACGGCAGGCCCAGCAGAAGCAGGCACAGCACATACACCAGCACAAATCCGCCGCCGCCGAACTGCCCGGTCATCCACGGAAACTTCCATACGTTGCCGCAGCCGATGGCGCAGCCAGCGCTCACCAGAATAAAACCAAGCCGAGACTGAAAACTCTCCCGTTCCATCTTGTTACCTCCCTTTACTCATCAATTTAAACACTTGTCGCTGTAAATGGATGAATTGTGTATCATACTACCACAGCCTACCGCAGTTTGGCAACAATTATTTTACATTTTCGCGCCTTGATTTTTTCACGTGAACTGTGTACAATACGGCACTTGAAACGGAGCCTGTTTCCGTTTATACTTTTATTATAACTTACAGACCGTCTTTTCGACCGTCTTTTGAGGATCCATATATGAATCTTTTCAATAATCCAAACCGTGAGCCGTTCCACCTGCCGCATATCGGGCAGCGCATTACGAAAACAGCCATTGCGGTTTTCCTGTGCCTGTTTGTCTTCTATCTGCGGGGCATCGAGGGCGCCTCCCTCTCGTCGGAGGCGTGCATCACCGCCATCATCTGTATGCAGCCCTATGTACGCGATACCCGCGAATTTGCCGTGAACCGCGTCGCCGGGACGCTGATCGGTTCTTTCTGGGGCCTGCTGTTTTTGCTGCTGTGCCTCTTTTTCCCGAGCCTTGCCGATCACAGGCTGCTCCTATACGCGATGATGGCGATCGGCATCATGGTCTCGCTCTACGGGGCCGTCGCCATCCGCATGCCCGACACCTCGAGCCTTGCCGCCATCGTCTTTATCTGCATCGTGATCGCCTATCCGGAGATCGAATCGCCGCTGGAGCAGGCTTTTTACCGCATTACCGACGTGCTGCTCGGCACCTTCATCGCCATCGGAGTCAACGTCTTCCGCCTGCCGCGGGACAAAAACCGGAACCTGGTCTTCTTTATCCGCACGAAGGACCTCGTGCCGGACCGTTTCTCCCAACTCCCCTCCGCGGCGCTCTTTCGCCTCAACTATCTCTATAACGACGGCGCGAAGATCTGCCTGATGAGCGAGCACGCGCCAGCCTTCTTTACGCTGCAGATGAGCGGCACCCACCTCTCCGTCCCCCTGATCGTGATGGACGGCGCCGCGATCTACGACGCAAACGAGAACAAGTACCTCTATCACTGGAACATCGAGCCCGAGACCTCGGCATGGCTGCGCGAGTACCTGGACCAACTGGGCCTGAGCTACTTCATCTACACGATCCACAACAACAAAACCTGCATTTTCCACCAGGGCCGCATGACCGAGCAGGAAAAGCCCGTGTATGACCGCATGCGCTCCTCCCCCTACCGCAGCTATCTGGACGGGGAGATCTACAAGGACGAAGAGCCGGTCTACTTCAAGCTCATCGATGAGTCAGACAAGATCGAGGCCCTGCGCACCCGCATCCACAAGAAGCTGCGCGAGCAGAAGCTCCGCTCCGTGGTCCGGCCCCAGGCCGGCGCGCCGGGCATCAGCGCCCTGTATATCTACTCCATTCAGGCCAACAACCACCGCGCCCAGCTCAAGCTGATGCAGATGCTCCACGAGAAGGAGCCCCAGCTGGAGGATATGCGCGTCTTCCTGCCCGGCAAATACCGCAGCGAATCCGACGCGATGCACCTGCTTCACACGGTCGGCAACTACTACGAGCCGCTGAAAATCATGCGTCTCTTCCGCAGGAAAGAGAAGAAAGAAAAAAGCTGACACGCCATAACGACGAAACGCCGCCGGGATTGCACAATCCCGGCGGCATTTTACTTTTTAAGAGCGATCCTGTCTGCGGCGGAAATCAAACGAACTTAGTCCCAGTCCTTCCAGATCTCGGGGCAGTAGCCCACAGTGGCCTTTTTTCCATTGCGCACGATGGGCGTGCGCAGCATCTCAGGCACCTCGAAGAGCTTCTCCAGTTTGGCGTCGTTCCCGGCCAGATACTGGAAGAGCGGATAGTCCTGATCCTTCGGATCGGCCAAATTGTCAAGCCCCACAGCGTTCTTCACGCTGGTGAGCTCTCCCCTGCTGATGCCGTATTTCACGATGTCGATATACTGATACTTGATCCGGCGCTCCTTGAACCAGCGCTCGGCCTTTTTGGTATCAAAGCATTTGGCCTTGCCGAAGATCTGGATGTTCATGCTTCTCTCTCCGAATCAGACTTCCGAAATGACGGGCAGGATCATCGGGCTGCGTCGGGTCGCCTTGTACAGATAGCCCGAGACGTTGTTTTTCACCTTGCTCTTGATGGTGGTCCAGTCGCTGATATGCTGGGCCTCGCAAGCCTCGACGGACTCCAGCGTCACGCGCTTAAGCTCCTCCATCAGTTCCTCGGCCTCCTTCACGTAGATGAAGCCGCGGGTCACGATCTCGGGATCGCCGAGCAGCTTGTGATCGTAGGAGGAGAAGGGCATCACGACGACGACCATGCCGTCCTCGGCCAGCTTATGCCGGTCGCGCATGACGACACTGCCCACTTCCCCGATGCTGCCGTCCACGAGGACAGCGCCGGAGGGCACGTTTTCCTCCGCCCGGATGGACTTCTTCGTCAGCTCGATCACGCGGCCGTTTTCCGCAATGACGATGTTCTTCGGCTGTACGCCCATGATGCGTCCCAGCTCCGCGTGCTTGATGAGCATGCGGTACTCGCCGTGCACGGGGATGAAGAACTTGGGCTTGACCAGAGCCAGCAGCATCTTCTGCTCCTCCTGGCAGGCGTGGCCGGAGACGTGCAGATCGGTATGCCGGTCGTAGATGACCTCGGCGCCCTTGTGGAAAAGCTCATCGATGACGCGGCTGATCATGTTCTCGTTGCCAGGGATCGCAGAAGCGGAGATGATGACCCGGTCGCCGGAATCCACCTGGATCTGCTTGTGCTCGGAGAAGGCCATGCGGTACAGGGCGGACATGGCCTCGCCCTGGCTGCCGGTGGAGATGATGACCACCTTGTTGCGGGGCAGCTTGTTGATCTGATCCAGATCCATCAGCACGCCCTCGGGGATGTTCATGTAACCCAGCACCATGGACACGCGCAGCACGTTCTCCATGCTGCGGCCCGTGACAGCCACCTTGCGGCCGTACTTTACCGCCACGTCGATGATCTGCTGCAGACGGTGCACGTTGGAGGCGAAGGTGGTGATGATGATACGCTTGTCGCAGCCGAGGAAGAGCTTGTTAAAGCCCACGCCCACCTTGCTCTCGGACTCGGAGTGGCCCGGCTTCTCCACGTTGGTGGAGTCTGCCAGCAGGGCGAGGACGCCCTGATTGCCCAGTTCGCCCAGGCGCACCAGATCCATCATACCGCCGGAAATGGGCGTCACGTCGATCTTGAAGTCGCCGGTGTGGATGACGGTGCCGATCGGCGTCGTAATGGCCAGCGCCACCGCGTCGGGGATCGAGTGATTCACGTGGATAAACTCAATCGTGAAGTTTCCGAGGCGGAAGACGGAGCCCGCCTTCTTGGTGAAGATCTGGGTATTGTAGAGAAGGTCGAATTCCTCCAGCTTCAGCTCCACCAGCGCGGCAGTCAGCGGCGTGGTGTAGATGGGCACGTCCAGCTCCCGCAGCACATAGGGCACGGCGCCGATATGGTCCTCATGCCCGTGGGTCAGGATCAGGCCGCGCAGCCGCGCGGCATTGTTGCGCAGATAGGTGATATCGGGCAGGACAACGTCCACCCCGTACATATCCTCATCGGGAAAGCCCATGCCGCAGTCCACGACGATGATGTCGTTCCCGTACTCAAACGCAGTCATATTCTTGCCGATCTCGCCGAGACCGCCAAGAGGGATAATTTTCAGTTTAGAAATCATGCATTACTCCATTCTTGATCAAAACATATGTAAAACGCGTGCGACTGTGGAAGCAGATAAAACAGTTTAGCCAAATTGCACGCTAATTATTCGCGCCCTTACATGTCCGTGCGGCCTTCCATGGCGCGGTTGAGCGTCGCGTCATCGGCAAATTCCAGGTTGGAACCCACAGGAATGCCGTAGGCCAGACGGGTGACCCGGATCTCAAAGGGCTTGAGCAGCCGGGACAGATACATGGCCGTGGCCTCCCCCTCCGTGTCGGGGTTGGTGGCCATGATGACTTCCTGCACATCTTCGGAAGCGATGCGGTTTAAGAGCTCCTTGATGCAGATATCGTCGGGGCCGATGTGGTTCATGGGCGAGAGAACGCCATGCAGCACATGATAGGTCCCGTTATACTCGTGACCGCGCTCGATGGACAGCACATCACGCGGTTCAGACACGACGCAGATGGTGGATTTATCCCGCCGGTCGCTTGCGCAGATCGAACAGACCTCCCCCTCCGTCAGGTTCTGGCATACGCTGCAGCGGTGGACGCTGCGCTTGGCGTCGGTGATCGCGGAAGCGAACGACAGCGCCTCCTCATCCGAGAGGGCCAGCACGTGAAAAGCCAGGCGCTGGGCGCTCTTGCGGCCGATGCCGGGGAGCGATGCAAATTTATCGATCAGGTTTTCCAGAGAGGCGGGAAAGAAAGCCATAAGAATTACTCCGTTTCCGAATTGCGAATTGCGGCGATGGCGGCGGCCCGGTCGGCCTTGCCGAAGACCGCGCTGCCCGCGACGAGGATGTTGGCGCCCGCAGCCTTGGCAACCGCCGCGGTTTTATCCGTGATGCCGCCGTCCACTTCCAGGTCGCAGCCGGGATTGACAGCGTCCAGCATACTGCGGAGCGTGCGCACCTTGTCCATCATGTCAAACATGAAGCTCTGCCCGCCGAAGCCGGGCTCCACGGTCATCACCAGCACCAGATCCACAAGCTGCAGATAGGGTGCCGCGGCCTCCGCCGGGGTGCCGGGCTTGAGCGTGACGCCGCACTTTTTGCCTTTGGCGCGGATCTTTTCCAACGCGGCCAGGTTGTTCTCCTCGGTGTCGGCCTCCACATGGATGTTCACCAGATCCGCCCCCGCGTCGCAGAATCGCTCCACATAGCGGATGGGCCGGTCGATCATCAGATGCACGTCGAGAAACAGTTCCGTCGCTTTGCGCAGGGATTTGAGCACCGGAACGCCGAAGGAGATGTTGGGGACAAAGGCGCCGTCCATCACATCGAAATGCACATAGTCCGCGCCGCCGCGCCGGATCTCCTCCACCTCAGAGCCGAGACACGCAAAATCCGCGGCAAGAATGGACGGCGCAACTTTGATCATGGCAGTATCCTCCAGAATCCTTTTGCTCAATTTTAGATATTATACTACAAGTGATGCGCAAATGCAACATTTCACATTTTTGTACCATAATGGAAAAAAGCGGCTGCTGAGCAGCCGCTTTTCTCTTTATTCCACTTTTTCCAGGATTATCGCGTAATTCTGCCGGCAGGTATCCAGCGTGATCTCGTTCTCCCGCTTGACGATATAGCGGTAGGTCTCATCGCTGCACCTGGCCGCCAGATCCAGCACATAGCGCATGCTGGCGCGCACGGAACCCATGGCCAGGTCGGCAGAGGCCGCGACGAAACGCTTCGCCTCCCCGCTGCAGATCTCCGCCAGCTGGTTAAGCAGCTCCAGCAGCTGGTTCATCATGTTGATGATTTCATTGGCGATGGCGGCGGCCGGCTGACGGGCGGCTTCCACGGTTCTGGGATCTCCCTCTTTCAGGGCTTTGCGCAGCGGGCCGCGGCTCTTCACGTCCTCGTCGATCAGGTGGATCATGTAGGAGCGCAGGATCTCGCCGTTGCGGCAGAGATAGTCGAGCTGCTCGGTGTTCCCCTTCTCCTCCGCCGTCAGAGCGGCGGCGCGGATCAAGTAAGCGGCGGCCGTGGCAGCGCTCAGAGCGGCACCGCTGCCGATGTCGGTGCGGCTGTCAGCCTCGGACAGGGCCTTCGTCAGCTCGTCCGGCAGCTTTTTGCGAAAGATTTCGATTTTCAGAGCTTCAGCCATCTCGTATTCTCCTCAGTCCTTGTTGAATTCCCGCAGCTGCAGACCTTCATTCTTCTGCAGCGCCCAGTTGATGCACCACTGGGAGGTGAAGAGCAGCAGGTCGTTGCCCTTGAAGTCCTGCACCCACTTGGTGTCGCTTGTCAGGTTCAGCGAGCGGATGTCGATCCCCTCGGAATCCACCCAGCGCACCAGCTCATAGGGCATGGAGCGGCGACGGATATCCACGCCGTACTCGGTCTTGAGCCGGTATTCCAGCACCTCGAACTGCAGCACGCCTACCACGCCGACGATCACTTCCTCCACGCCGGTGTGCGGCTCGTGGAAGATCTGGATGGCGCCCTCCTGTGCGATCTGCAGGATGCCCTTTTCAAACTGCTTGCGCTTCATGGTATCGATGCGCTCCACAGCGGCGAAATGCTCGGGCGCGAAGGTAGGGATGCCCTCGAAGCAGACGTTCATGCCCTTTTCGCAGATCGTATCGCCGATGGAGAAGATGCCCGGGTCAAAAACGCCGATGATGTCCCCCGCGTAGGCCTCGTCGATGATCGCTCGCTCCTGGGCCATCAGCTGCTGGGGCTGGGCAAGGCGCAGCGCTTTGCCGCCCTGCACGTGGAAGTACTCCTTATCGCGCTCAAAGCGGCCGGAGCAGA
>CAMOXI010000007.1 GCA_946628965.1 uncultured Clostridia bacterium
TGGTCTGGAAGCACATGCAGATGGTCATCGACTATGTCCTCCGCTATGAGGATTTTTTCCGAGCAAAAATGGAGCAGCGGCTCCGTGTGGAGAGTAACGAAATCCTGAGGGTCAAGCGAAAGCAGCTCGATAAAGCTGAGAAGCGCATC
Organism: uncultured Clostridia bacterium; assembly: GCA_946628965.1. Lineage (GTDB taxonomy): Bacteria > Bacillota > Clostridia > Oscillospirales > Oscillospiraceae > Limivicinus. The sequence continues at coordinate 150 of CAMOXI010000007.1, forward strand.
CTTGAACTCGACAAACTCTTCGTGAGGATCTACGAGGACAATGTAGCCGGAAAGCTGAGCGATGAACGCTTTTCTGTCATGAGCAGCAGCTACGAAGAAGAACAGCAGGCCTTGAAAGCAGATGTTGAAGCGTTACGGCAGGAAATCGAAGTACAGGAACAGCAGAATCAGAATTTGGAACTGTTTATCCAGAAGGTCCATCAGTATGCGGATCTGGACGAATTGACCGCTTATGCAGCCCATGATCTGATCAAGGCGATCTACATTGGGGCACCGGATAAGAGCAGTGGAAAGCGGCGTCAGAGCATCAGTATCTGCTATGATTTCGTAGGCTTTATCCCTCTGGATGAACTGATGAAACAGGAAACGGCATGACCCGTAAGTCATGCCGTCCCTGCAAAACACTATAAAACTGTTTTACGACACCCGCCCATTTGGGCGGCGTTTTTGCGCGCGGTCTTGGCTTTTCATATGAGAAAAAACATGCTCTGCACAGTTTTTCTTTCCCCGCCATCGTTTTTTTCTTGACAAGCTTGCGGGGATACAGTAGAATGTGTGCAACTTGTTTTGAAAATTTGAAATAGAGTATGTGAACTTTCAGAATACAGAAATGAGGCGGCGATACGGTGGATCTGTTTGAAAAGTGCGAAAAATACAAGATCGTGGAGGAATACCGCGAAAAAGGCATCTATCCCTATTTCCACGCGCTTGAGACCCGGCAGGACGTTGAGGTCATCATGGAGGGCAAGCGGCGCATCATGCTCGGCTCGAACAACTACCTCGGCCTCACCACCGAGCCCTCCGTTATCGAGGCCGGCGTCCGTGCCTTCGAGCAGTACGGCTCCGGCTGCTCCGGCTCCCGTTTCCTCAACGGCACGCTCACGATGCACCTCGAGCTGGAGAGAGAGCTGGCGGAGTTTGTGCATAAGGAGAGCGCCGTCACCTTCTCAACGGGCTTCCAGTCCAACCTCGGCATCATCAGCGCCCTCGTCGGCCGCGGAGACTACGTGATCTGCGACCGGGAGAACCACGCCAGCATCTACGACGGCTGCAAGCTCAGCTACGGCAAGATGCTCCGCTATAAGCATAACGACATGCAGGAACTCGAGCGGCTCCTGCAGCAGGTTCCGGAGACGGCGGGCTGCCTCATCGTGACGGACGGCGTTTTCTCTATGGGCGGCGATATTGCCGACCTCCCCTCCATCTGCGCTCTGGCGGAGAAGTACGGCGCGCGCGTGATGGTGGACGATGCCCACGGCCTCGGCGTGATCGGCGAGGGTGGCCGCGGCACCGCGAGCTATTTCGGCCTGGAGGACAAGGTGGACGTGCTGATGGGTACCTTCTCCAAATCCCTCGCGAGCCTGGGCGGCTATATGGCCGCCTCTGCAAAGGTCTGCGAGTACGTGCGGCATAACTCTCGCCCCTTTATCTTCTCGGCCTCTATCCCGCCCTCCGCCTGCGCCACCACGCTCGCCGCGCTGCGCCACCTGAAGGCGCATCCCGAGCTGCCGCAGCATCTGCTGGAGCTGGCCTCCTACACGCGCCAGGCTTACAAGGCCGCCGGGCTCAGGATCCGCGAGTCCGAGACGCCGATCATCCCCATCTACACCTACGATGTGGAGACCACGCTGCGCAAGAACAAGGAGCTCTATGAGGCAGGCGTGTATGTCAACCCCGTCCTGCCCCCCGCCACCGCGCCGGGCGAGTGCCTGCTGCGCACCAGCCTCATGGCTACCCATACCAAAGAACTCATCGACGAGGCCGTCGGCATCATGGCGGAGGTCCTGCTGAAGGACTGAAGCGAAAAGCGAAACGAACGAATAAAAAGGTCACCCTCTTGTGTGAGGGTGACCTTTTTCGTTCGTATTGCTGCGGGAGATCAGAACTTGCCGAGAGAGCCGGAGTTCTTCTGGTTGGGCATGTACTCCTCGCGCTTGCCGGGGAGGATGGCGTTGAGGAGGATGCCGACGATGGAGGCGATAGCGAGGCCGGAGAGGGCGATGTTCATGCTGCCGATCGTAAAGGAGACAGAGCCGGCAGAGGAGAAGTTGACGCCCAGGGCGAGGCCGAGGATGATGGCGGCCACGATGACGTTGCGGCTCTTCTGGAAGTCGGTGTGGTTCTCGACCATGTTGCGCACGCCGACAGCGGAGATCATGCCGTAGAGGATGATCGACACACCGCCGATCGTCGCCGCGGGCATCGCGGAGATCAGGGCAGCGAACTTCGGGCAGAAGGAGAGGACGATCGCGTAGACGGCCGCGAGGCGGATGACCTTCGGGTCATAGACCTTGGTGAGCACCAGCACGCCGGTGTTCTCGCCGTAGGTGGTGTTGGCCGGGGCGCCGAAGAGCGCGGCGATCGTGGTGCCGATACCGTCGCCGATGAGGGTGCGGTGCAGGCCCGGGTCTTCGATCAGGTTCTTGCCGATGGCGCCGCCGATGGCGGAGATGTCGCCCACGTGCTCCATCATGGTCGCGAAGGCGATCGGGACGATCATGACGATCGAGGAGACGAGCAGGCCGGTGTCAACATTGCCGGAGGCGAAGAGGCCGAAAACGGTGTCCTGCGCTTTGACGGGCAGGCCGATCCAGGCGGCTTCCTTCACGCCGGAGAAGTCGACCTGGCCGAAGATGGCGGCGACGACATAGGAAACGAGCACGCCCATCAGGATGGGGACGATCTTGATCATGCCCTTGCCCCAGATGTTGCAGACGATGACGACGGCGATCGCGACGAGGGCGATCCACCAGTTGGTGGAGCAGTTGTTGATGGCGGATGGCGCGAGGATCAGACCGATGGCGATGATGATGGGGCCGGTGACCACGGGCGGGAAGAAGCGCATGACGTTCTTGGAGCCGAAGGCCTTGCAGATCGCGGAGAGAATGAGGTAGAGCAGGCCGGAGCAGGCGACACCCACGCAGGCGTAGGGCAGGGATTCAGCCTGGCTGAGACCGAGCTCGGCGCCGGAGGCGACGACCGCGAAGTAGCCGCCGAGGAAGGCGAAGGAGGAGCCCAGGAACACGGGGACCTTGCGGCCGGTGACCAGGTGCATGAACAGCGTGGCAAGGCCGGCGAAGAGCAGCGTTGCGGAAACGCTCAGCCCGGTCAGGATCGGCACAAGCACCGTCGCGCCGAACATGGCGAACAGATGCTGCAGGCCGAGAATCAGCATTTTCGGCGTTCCGAGCGTCCGTGCGTCGAAGATCGCCTCGTCGACGGCAGTGTTCTTTTCTTTACCCATTTTGTTGTACCTCTCTTTTATGTAATATTGGTTTTGCGCTTATTCAGCCAGCGCGTCCATCAGGAACACGCCGGTTTCGCCGTCGAACTCCGGCAGGCGGACAGCCACCATCTCGCTGCGCGAGGTAGGGATGTTCTTACCGACGTAGTCCGGCCGGATGGGCAGCTCCCGGTGCCCGCGGTCGACCAAAACGGCCAGCTGGATCGAACGGGGACGGCCGCAGGAGAACACCGCCTCAATGGCGGCGCGGGCGGTGCGCCCGGTGTAGATCACGTCGTCCACAAGCACTACGTCGCGGTCCGTCACGTCAAAGCCCAAGTCGATCCTCCGGAGCTCCGGCGAGTCGGCCACGGTGCTCAGATCGTCCCGGTACCAGCGGATGTCCATGCTGCCGCAGGGCAGCTCAACATCCTCGATCTTATGGATGTTGCCCCGGATGCGCCGGGCGATGGGCTCTCCCCGGCGGCGGATGCCGATCAGGACGACGTTTTCCACGCCCTTGTTGTGTTCGGCGATCTCGTGTGCGATACGCATGAGCGCGCGGTTGAGCGCGGCCTCGTCGAGGATCTGCGCTTTCGTCTTCATGCCGAACCCCCTTCATCGTTCCCGATCTGCAGCGGAGGGCATGAAAAAATGCCCTGCCGATCCCGGCAAGACACACATACTTGCAGGTGCAGCCCGCACCTGTCCCATTATGAGCGATTTTGCCGGTCTCTCTGTACCGAAGCTTAAAAATCCATTTGTCGTTGGGATTATACGGCAAGCTTTCGAAAATTGCAAGCGGAAATTTGCGCTTCGTAGGGGTCGATAAATCGAGACGGAGCGCCGGGGCGGATTTTGGCAGAAGCTACAAAATACGCCGGGCGCTTCGACGTGAAGGCCCGGCGGCAGATCGAAAGAGGCGGCCTTTGCCGCGGGAAGGGAGAGACTGCTCGGGAAAGGGGGGATGCGGAGCCCGGGTCAGAGCGGGAAATGGCGGCGGTCGATGGTAAAGTAGTGGTCGTTCCGGGCCATTCTGTTGATCAGGAAGAGCGAAAGCGCGAAGAAGGCGGCGATGAAGAGCAGGAAGATCAGCGCGCTGCCCGTGACGCCGGAGGTGGCAATATAGTCGTAGGCGCCGTGCAGCAGGGTGGGGACGGCCACAGCCAGCACGCGGAAGAGCTTGGAGGTCTTCATGTCCGCAAGATAGAAATAGGAGCGGGCAAGGCCGTAGAGCACGCCCATGAACACGCCGAAGCAGGCGTGCCCGGGAATGGCGGTCACCGCGCGCATCACCGCGGTGCCGAAGCCGTTCTGCACCACATAGAGCACGTTTTCGATGAGCGCGAAGCCCAGGGAAACGAAGGTCGCATACACGACGCCGTCATACTGGCAGTTGAACTCCGGCGAATGCCAAGTCTTGAGGCGCAGCATGAGATATTTTGCGCTCTCCTCCGAGAGACCGACGATGAGAAAATAGGTGATCAGCGGGTAGAGCACGGAGTCCTCCGGCACAAGCAGGCCGAGCAGGAAGCCGCCGATCATCTCCAGCACCAGCGCGACGCCCGCGGACAGCACGCCGAGCAGCAGGAGGCGCAGCAGGAAGGGCAGGCTCTCCTTTTCCAGCCGGTCGGAGCGGTAGACCTTCACGAGCAGGAACGCCGCCGGGACGACGGCCGCCGCAATCAGCAGCAGGTTGCCGGTGAGAGCGGGCGAGAAGAGAAAGGAAAACAGGAACGAAAGCATGGCGGGCCCTCCTTGGGCTTTTATTCGCCGGGATCGGCGGTCTCGGGGTCGTTGGGAATGGCGGTGGCAAAGTAGATCACGTCGCTGATGTCCTTCTGCCAGCCAAACTGCACGGGATTGATCAGCGTGTTGTGGAAAACGGTGGTGGCGGTCTGCCCGCCGTCGAGGGTGTAGGCCTTGACACAGCCGCGCCGGAGCATGGCGTCTGCCGCCTGGCGGAGCGTGGCGAGGTAGTAATAGCCGCTGTTGGGCGTGCCGCAGTTGATGTTCATGGCGAGATAGTGGTGCCGGCCGAACAGGCCGAGGGCGCTGCGGGCATAGGTGTCGTTGATCTCGCCCCAGGGATAGAGCTCCGGGGTCATATCCACCCCGTTGTCGATCAGCACCGGCCCGAAGGCCAGGGAGAAGAGCACGTCATTGTCGGCGATGAACTGCTCAGCCGCAGCCTGGTCGGTCATCTGGCCGCGGTAGGCAAAGAGCATGTCGCCGTCGGATGTGAAGAAGCAGGTGTCACAGCTATAGGGCTCGAAGCGGTGGATCGCACGCTGATAGACGCTGATGCCGCAGGCGCGCCCATGGTAATAGAAGTCGCCGCCGAGGCAGAGCACGGCGTTGGCGTTCGCAGCAAAGTTCGAGGTAGTGGTGAAATGGGTGCTCCAGACCTCGTCCCCCGCGATCTTGCGCCGCAGCTGCGAGCCGTCGGAGATGAAGATCTCGGAGAAGGTGCCGATGCCGCCGGCCTCGCACTCCTGCCAGACGATCACCAGGAGCGTCTCATCGAGGTACCAGGAAATGCCGGTATTGGGAATGAGCGTGAGGTTTTCGTTCCAGACCAGGGTCTCCTCGCCGATGAGACGCTGTGCCTCCGGCCGCGCGAGCATCGCGCTGACCTCGGCGGGGTCTGTGGAATAGCCGTAGTTTTCCTCGCGCGGCACAGGGCCGCAGAGGGCGTATTCGTCGATCTTATAGGGGAAGGGCACGTAGACGAGCGTCTGTGTCGCCCCGGCGCGCAGCGCGGCGCCGTCCGGCAGGCCGGGGGCGAGCGCCTCGGGGTTGAGAAGCGTCCACGCGCCGTCGGCATAGCTGTATTCCAGGCTGACGCTCTCGTCGATGAGATAATCCTCCGGCTGCGCGAGCCGCGCGTTCAGCGCCTCCGTCCAGGCGGCGTCCACCTGAGCGGGCAGATACTGCCGGTTCTCGTCGTAGACCTCCGCCGGCGAGGCTGCGGCGGCCACGTTGCGCGCGAGCAGGGCGTTCACGTCGTCCGCCAGGCCCTCGGCGAGCTTTTCCTGGTCGAGATGCGTCACGGTGACGGCTTGCCGCGCCTGCCTGTCCTCCGCCTGCACCGTGCCGTCGAGGGCGTAGCGCCAGCTGCGCGCGTAGGCCTCGGCGATCGCCTCGTCGCCCGCGGCGGGCGCGAGCGCCGGGAGCGTCAGCGTGCCGATTTCCGGGGGATCCGGCGCGAAGAGAGAGGGGAGCTGGGGCTTCTGAGCAGGCTCCGCAGCCTCCGTCCCGCCGACGGGTGCGGCAAGCTGCATCCGGTCAAGGATCAGCCAGGCGGCAAAGCCAGCCAGGACGGCAAACACAAGCAAAAGCGGCAGAACGGGAGAGCGTTTTTTCTTTTTCATCCGAGCCTCCATGTCGTTTTCAGGAACGGGCGGCCTGTACGCAGGCCGCCCGTTCCTGTTTCAAAAGTCGGCGTTGCCGGTGGTGCGCGGGTGGAGCTCCACGTCGCGGATGTTGCTCACGCCGGTGAGGTACATGACCATGCGCTCGAAGCCCAGGCCGAAGCCCGCGTGACGGCAGCTGCCGTAGCGGCGCAGGTCGAGGTACCACCAGTAGTCCTCCTCCTTGAGCCCCAGCTCCTGCATGCGCGCCTGCAGCAGCTCCAGGCGCTCCTCGCGCTGGCTGCCGCCGATGATCTCGCCGATGCCGGGCACCAGGCAGTCCGCCGCGGCGACGGTCTTGCCGTCGTCGTTGAGACGCATATAGAAGGCCTTGATCTCCTTGGGATAGTCGGTGACGAAGATGGGCTTTTTGAAGACCTCTTCGGTGAGGTAGCGCTCATGCTCCGTCTGGAGGTCGATGCCCCACTCGACGGGGAACTCAAACTTCTTTCCGCTCTTCTTCAGGATCTCCACCGCCTCGCTGTAGGTGATGCGCCCGAACTCGTTGGAGACGACGTTGTGGAGCCGGTCCAGCAGGCCCTTGTCGACAAAGCTGTTGAAGAAGGCCATATCCTGCGGGCAGCGCTCGAGCACGCGGTTGATGATGAATTTCACCATCGCCTCGGCGGTGTCCATATCGTCCTCAAGGTCGGCGAAGGCCATCTCGGGCTCGATCATCCAGAACTCCGCCGCGTGGCGCTGCGTGTAGGACACCTCCGCGCGGAAGGTGGGGCCGAAGGTGTACACGTCGCCGAAGGCCATGGCAAAGTTCTCGGCATTGAGCTGGCCGGAGACCGTGAGGTTCGTGGCCTTGCCGAAGAAATCCTTGGAGAAGTCCACCTTGCCGTCCTCGGTGCGGGGCGGGTTGTCGATATCCAGGGTGGTCACGCGGAACATCTGGCCTGCGCCCTCGGCATCGGAGCCGGTGATGATGGGCGTGTGCACATAGACGAAGCCGCGGCTCTGGAAGAACTCGTGCACGGCCTGCGCCGCCACGCTGCGGACGCGGAAGGTCGCGGAGAAGAGGTTGGTGCGCGCGCGCAGATGCTGGATCGTGCGCAGAAACTCCACGCTGTGGCGCTTTTTCTGCAGGGGATAGTCCGGCGTGGAGACGCCTTCGACGGCGATCTCCCTGGCCTTGAGCTCGAAGGGCTGCTTGGCGCCAGGCGTGAGCACCAGTGTGCCCGTCACAATGAGGGCGGCGCCGACGTTCTGGTGGGCGATCTCGTCGTAATTATCAAGGCTGCCGCGCTCGAACACGACCTGCAGGGACTGGAAGATACTCCCGTCGTTGAGCTCGATGAAGCCGAAGTTTTTCATGTCCCGCACGGTGCGGACCCAGCCGCAGACTGTGAGCTCCTTCCCGTCGAAGGAGGCGGCGTCGGCGAAGATGCCGGCAATTTTCTGGTGTTTCATGGGCTGATTTCCTTTCGTCAAAAGCACCGCGGTGTACCCTGCGGTGCAATTAGTATACTCAAATCCCGCGGTTTTTGCAACAGAGCAGCCTTAAAAAATGAAGCGGATGGGCGCCTTGTAGTTGCAGAGCGTGACATCGGTGTAGGAGCCGCCGGCCTCGCCGTCGCGCGTCCAGGGAACGGGGCGGTCAAAGTGGAAGCTGGCCCTGCGGGTATGCAGGATCAGCAGCGCGTCGCTGTCAAAGCGGCGGGAGAGCACGCTGTCTGCCAGCTCGCCGAAGCCCGCGACCGAGCCGGGGTCTTTTACCAGCACCAGCTCGCTCATGCCGTCGCCCAGGGAGACCATCTCCTCCGGGAGCTTTACGATCCCGGCGACGGAAGTGGAATTGGACATGCTGCCATAGAGCAGATCCCCCTCAAAAACGCCGTCGTCGTACTCCACGCGGGTGTGGATCGTCTCGATGGTCGGGAGCAGGGCCGCGCCCTGCAGAACATAGGCGAGGTGGCCGAGCGCCTTTTTCTGGCTCTGCGGCGTGGCGTAGCTTACCTCCGTGAAGGCGCCGAAGGCCGCAATATAGGCGAAATACCGGTCGTCCCCGAAGCCGCCCACGTCGAAGGGATGCGGCGTCCCGGCGATCAGGCGCCGCGCCGCTCCCACGATGTCGTTCTTCGGCAGGTCGAGCGTGGTGGCCACGTCGTTGGCCGTGCCCATCGGGAAGTAGCCCAGGGGAGGGGGCGCGTCGAGCTGCATGAGCCCGGCCATGACCTCGCTGAGCGTGCCGTCGCCGCCGACGCAGGCGACCTCGTCGTATTCCGCCGCGTGCGCGGCGGCGAGAAGAGTGGCGTCGCCGTGCCCGGCGGTGAAATAGAGCGTGGTGACAAAGCCGCCGGCGGCGAGCGTCTCCAGCGCGTCGCCGAGGTTGAGCTTGTATTCGCCCCGCCCGGCGGCGGGGTTGATGATGAGCATGAGCTTCTTCATGAAAATGCCTCCCAAAGAGGGAAAGAGAGATTGTAACCTCATAATTATAGCAAGTTCCCCCGCCGCCGTCAAGCTCAGGGGAGCGCGGGGAAATACGCCGGGCGCGCAGGAAAAAATGCCGCGGAACAGCCTGTTCCGCGGCGGATAGCCGGCAATATGGGTCGCCGCTCCGTCTTCGGGCGGCGCAGGCGGGATCAGAGCCCGAACAGCGCGGGGAGCTCCCGCAGGCGGGGCGAATCCGGTTCCTCGCTCTCGGTCGCCCAGGCGCCGGCGGTGAGCGCGGCCAGGGCAGTCTGCTCAAGCGTGAGGCCGCACACCCCGCTCCAGACGACGGCGGCGGTGGCGGCGTCGCCCGCGCCGGTGGTGTTCACGGAGCGCGCCGGTATGCAGGGCAGGCGCAGCAGCCTCTCCCCCTCGGCGGCGATCAGGCCGCCCGCACCGATGCTCACGAACACGCGCTCAACACCGCGCCGCAGCAGCGCCCGCGCGGCCTGCTCCGCATCGTGCTCGCCGGTGAGGATCTCGGCCTCGATGGCGTTGGGCTTGAGAGCGGCGAGTCTGTCGAGCAGCGGCAGCAGCCGCGGGGCCTTCGCGGTGGAGACCGCGTCGGCATAGAGCGGCACGCTGACGTGCTGCGCGAGGTATTCCAGCGTCTCGGTGCTGAGATTGGCGTCCAGCACGACGGCGTCCGCGCCGTTGAGCGCCCCGAGATGCGGCGCAAGGGCCTCGGGCGTGATCCGCGCGGTCACCTCCATGTCGGCGATGGCGAGCTGCATATCCCCGTCCTCACCGTTGACGTAGAGGTAGGTCGAGCTGCGCATTCCGGGGCAGAGCAGGGACAGGCGCGTGTCGATCCCGGCGGCACGGCAGCTCTCGAGCAGTGCGGAGCCGAAAAAATCGTCCCCCACTGCGGTGAGGAGGGAGACCTCGAGTCCCAGCAGGCGGAGGTCGCACGCGATGTTGTGTCCGACCCCGCCGGGGCGCATGGTCACGGCGCCGGGATTCGAGTCGCGCGCCACGAGCCGACCCTCCGGGCGGCCGCCGATGTCCATATTCATGCCGCCCACGACGGCGATGTGTTTCGTAGCCATAGCTGCCTCTTTCAAAAACACGGATCACCGGCGGTGATCCGTGTTTTTCTTCGTGTCAGGTTATTTGCCGATCAGATATGCCAGATGTTCTTCGCGTATTCTCCGACGGCGCGGTCGGCGGCGAAGAAGCCGCTCTGGGCGGTGTTCATGATGGCCAGGCGCGCATACTCGTCCTTGTCGCGGATGCGCTCGTACAGACGGGTCTGGCAGTCGACATAGGCGCGGTAGTCGGCGATGAGCATATAGGGGTCGCCGCCGTAGATCAGGCCGGAGACGAGGTCGGCATAGCCCTTGCCGTCCCGGAAGCCGGCGGAGAAGCGGTCAAGCACGCGCTTGAGCTCCCAGTCGTTGTTCACGATGCCCATGGGGTCGTAGCCGCGGCGGCGGAGATCGGCGATCTCGTCGGTGTGCAGGCCGAAGAGGAACATGTTCTCGTCACCCAGCCGCTCGTACATCTCGACGTTCGCGCCGTCGAGCGTGCCGATGGTCACGGCGCCGTTCATCATCAGCTTCATGCAGCCGGTGCCGGAGGCCTCCTTGCCGGCGGTGGAGATCTGCTCGGAGACCTGCGCCGCCGGCACGATCTCCTCGGCGGCGGAGACGCGGTAGTTCTCCACGAAGCAGACCTGCAGCTTGCCGCGGCAGATGGGATCGTTGTTGACGTCGTCGGCGAGGCTGAGCAGCAGCTCGATGATGCGCTTGGCGGTCTTGTAGCCGGCGGCGGCCTTGGCGCCGAAGACGAAGGTGCGCGGCACAAAGTCGCGGTTGGGATCGTCGTGCAGCTGGAGCTGAAGCTTGGCGATGCTCATCGCGCACAGCAGCTGGCGCTTGTACTCGTGCAGGCGCTTGACCTGAACATCCATGATGCCGTCGGTATCGAAGACGAAGCCGTCGTTGTTGCGCTTGATAAAGCGGGCGAAGCGCTCCTTGTTCTGCTTCTTGATGGCGTTTATCTGCTCGCGCACGGCGGAGTCGTCCGCGTAGGCGGCGAACTTCGCCAGCTCCTCGGGCTTCGTGAGGTAGTCCTGGCCGATGAGCTCGCTGAGCAGGCCGTGCAGACCGGGGTTGATCTGCGCGAGCCAGCGGCGGTGGTCGATGCCGTTGGTGACGTAGGTGAAGCGGTCGGGGCGCAGGGTGTAGATGTCGTGGAAGAGGTCGTCCTTGAGGATCTGCCCGTGGAGGCGGGAGACGCCGTTGACCATATAGCAGGCGGCGAGGCAGAGATTTGCCATGTGTACCTGACCGTCGCGGATGATGAGGTTGCGGCCGACGCGCTCATCCCAGTTGAAGTTGTAAACGAGATAGTCGCACCAGCGGCGGTTGATCTCGCACATGATCTCCCACAGGCGGGGCAGCAGCTTCTGCACCAGATCCTGCGGCCACTTCTCGAGCGCTTCGCTCATGACGGTGTGGTTGGTGTAGGCGACGCTCTTCTTGACGATGTTCCAGGCCTCGTCCCAGCCAAGGCCATGCTCGTCCATGAAAATGCGCATGAGCTCGGGGATGATCATGGTCGGGTGCGTGTCGTTGATCTGGATGACGTGGTGGTCGCAGAAGGAGCGGACGTCGCCCCACATCTTGATGTGCTTGCGCACGATATCCTGCGCGGTGGCGGAGACGAAGAAATACTGCTGCTTGAGGCGCAGGGTCTTGCCCTCGATGTGGTCGTCAGCGGGGTAGAGAACCTTGGTGATGACCTCGGCCATGGTGCGCTGCTCCATGCTCTTGACATATGCGCCCTCGGAGAAGAGGTACATATCGAGCGAGTTGGGACTCTTGGCGTCCCAGAGGCGGAGCGTGTTGATCTCCTTTCCTCCGTAGCCCGCGATCAGCATATCGCGCGGCAGGGCGATGACGGCGTCATAGCCGGTGTGCTCGGCGTGATAGTGGCCGAAGCTGTCCCAATGCGGGGAGATCTGGCCGCCGAAGCGGACCTCGACCATGTCCTCATAGCGGGGGATGAGCCAGCTCTCGGCGGCGCTGCGCCAGTTGTCGGCGACCTCGGTCTGCTTGCCGTCCTGGAAGCGCTGGCGGAAAATGCCGAGCTCATAGCAGATGGAATAGCCCGTGGCCTGCAGGCCGAGGGTGGCCATGCTGTCCATATAGCAGGCGGCGAGACGACCCAGACCGCCGTTGCCGAGGCCGGCGTCGGGCTCGGACTCAAAAATGTCGCCCGCGCTGCGGCCCAGATCCTCCAGCGCGCCGGAGAGGGCTTCGCTGATGCCGAGGTTGAAGGCGTTTTTCATGAGGCTGCGGCCCATGAGGAATTCCATGGACATGTAGTGGATCTCTTTTTCCGCGCGGTGGGGATCCTCCACGGCCAGGAAGCGGCTCATGATCTCGCGGATCACGATGGCGGACGCCTGGAAAACCTGGTCATCGGTCGCGGCGGAAGCGGTAGTGCCGAAGTGGGCGCAGAGCTTGTCCTCAATGGCGCTGCGCATTTCGTCGCGGGAAATTTCACTGATCATAGCGGGTATGTACCTCCAGAAGAATTGAGAAAAAGGAGGAACGGGCGGGAACCGCCCGTTCCTCACGGGGCCGACGGCACGTCGGCCCCGTGAGAGGCAAAACAGAAACGAAGGCGTTTCTGTTTTGCGGGGATGGAACGCAGAAAGGGGACTCCCCGTCCCCTCTCTGCGCTCTTCCCTTGCAAAACCGTCTCCGGATGCCGGGGCTTGTCTGCAGTCCGAGAAACGGCGTGCGGATCGAGAAGTCTGATTTAGATTTTGCTGTTCTTGGGCACCAGGGTCGGGAGCTTCTCGCTGCCGATCAGCACGGTGCCGTCGGAGAAGCTGCAGGCCTTGTCGGCGATCACGTGCTTGAGCGTGACGTTTTCGCCGATGGTGCAGCCGCGCATGATGATGCAGTCCTCAAGCGTGGAGCCCTTGCCGATCTTGACGCCGGAGAAGATGGTGCTGTCGCGCAGATCGCCATCGATGATGCAGTTGTCGGCCACGAGGCTGCGGCGGGAAGAGGAATTTTCACCGTAATAGGTGCTCACGCCCTCGTGCTCCTTGGTGCGCACGGGCCGGTCGGCCGGGAAGACCTGGCGGCGGTTTTCCGGGACGAGCATATCGCGGCTGGCCTCCACATAGCCCTCGGCGGTGCGGATGATGCGCGCATAGCCCGGGTGCACGTACACGGCCATCTTGCCGCCCTGCTCCAGGAAGAAGGGGACGGCGTCACGGTGAAAGCGGTGGAGATTGCGGCGCTCGCAGGCGTCCATGAGCGCGAGGAGCTTGTCCTTGCGGAAGATATAGGCCTCGAGAGAGGGGTGACCCTCGGAGGCGCCCACGCGGAACATCTCCATGCGGGAGACGAGTCCGTCCTCCCCGAGCACATAGCTGCTGTGGGTGCTGGGCAGCTCGTGGTCGGCGCAGATGGCGGTAGCGTCCGCGCCGGAAGCCTCATGTGCGCGGATGGCCGCGTCGAGGTCGAGGTTGGCGCAGAGGTTGCCGAGCATCAGAATGACATTGTTCTCGTCGATGTTGCCGATGTAGGAGCTGACGGCGAGCAGGGCTTCCATGGTGCCGGTGTAGTCGCCGGTGTGGTACTGGGGCAGGCCGAAGGGCGGCAGCATGCGCAGGCCGCGGGTGCTGCGGCTCATGTCCCAGGCCTTGCCGCTGCCGATATGGTCGAGCAGGGACTGATAGTCGCGCTGCATGATGACGCCGACGTCGAGAATGCCGGCGTTGCGCAGAGAGGAGAGCGCGAAGTCGATGAGCCGGTAGCGGCCGCAGAAGGGCAGCGACGCGGCGGTGCGGTGGGCGGTCAGCTCGCGCAGGGCGGGCTCGTCATGATAGGCGAAAATGATGCCGTGATAGTCTCTCATGCTTAGACCTCCTCTCCGTTGTAGATCATCGCGCCGGGGGCGACGGTCGCATCCGGGCGGATCTCAATGTTGGGGCCGCAGGTGGCGACGCCCCAGCCTTCGCTGCCGTCGGGCTCGGAGCCGATATGCGCGCCGGCGCCGATCTTCGTGCCTTCGCCGATGATGGCGTATTCCACCACCGCGCCGGGCTCGACCGTGACGCCGGGCATCAGCACGCTGTAGAGCACCTTCGCGCCCGCGCCGACCTTGACGGAGGCGGAGAGCACGGAGTTCTCCACGTGGCCGTCGATCTCACAACCCTCGGTGACGATGGAGTGGATGATCTCGGCATTCTCGCCGGCGTAGTGCGGCGGAAGCACGGGGCTGCGGGAGGCAATGGGCCAGCTCGGATCGTAGAGATTGATGAGCGTGGTGGAGAGCATGTCCATATTGGCGTCCCAGAGGCTCGTGATGGTGCCGACGTCGCGCCAGTAGCCCTTGAAGCGGTAGGGCCAGAGCTTCTCGCCGTTGGCGAGCATCTTGGGGATGATGTTCTTGCCGAAGTCCTTGCTGGAGTTGGGGTCGGCCTCGTCCTCGATGAGGTAGCGGCGGAGCATCTTCCAGTTGAACACGTAAATGCCCATGGAGGCCAGGTCGGATTTCGGGTGCTTGGGTTTCTCCTCAAACTCGCAGATCGCGCCGTCTTCGCCCACGCTCATAATGCCCATGCGGGTGGCCTCCTCCAGGGAGACCTGCTGCACGGCGATGGTAAGGGCGGCGTTGCTCTCGAGGTGCTCCCGGAGCATGTCCGCATAGTCCATCTTATAGATATGGTCGCCGGAGAGAATCAGCACGTTGTCGGGATTGTAGTTGTCGATAAAGGCAATGTTCTGGTAGATGGCATTGGCGGTGCCGGTGAACCAGGAGCCCTGCTCGTGCGCCCCGAGGTAGGGCGGCAGAATGTACACGCCGCCGTCAGACACGTCCAGATCCCAGGGCTGGCCGGTGCCGATGTAGGAGTTGAGCTGGAGGGGCTTGTACTGGGTCAGGACACCCACGGTGTCGATGCCGGAGTTGGCGCAGTTGGACAGGGGAAAATCGATGATTCGGTATTTGCCGCCGAAGGGAACGCTGGGCTTGGCCACGTCCTGGGTCAGAGCGTAGAGACGGGAGCCCTGACCGCCTGCCAGGAGCATGGCAATGCAGCTTTTCTTCATAAGCAGCCTCCTTTTCTGATTGATGTATTCGTTTCCGCGGCCGGAGGCCGCAGGGTTGCACGGGATCAAAGGGCAGAAATCAGCGGGTATTATAGAGGTTCATGGCCTTATCGGGGCCTTTTTCGAGATAGCATTCCACGGCCTCTGCCGCGCGGGAGGCAGCCTGCGCCATGTCCTCGGCGTCCTGGCCGCGGAAGACGGAGAGCACCCAGTCGGCCATGTCGTAGTCGGGGTGGGGCGGCGCGCCGACGCCCAGGCGGATGCGGGGAAAATCCTCGCTGCCGAGGGCGGCGATGATGCTCTTGAGGCCGTTGTGCCCGCCCGCGGAGCCCTTGCTGCGCACGCGCAGCTTCCCCACGGGGAGGTTCACCTCATCCGAGACCACAAGGATATGCTCCGGCGGGATCTTGTAGAAGCGCGCGGCCGCGCCGACAGCGTCTCCGGAGAGGTTCATATAGGTCTGCGGCTTCATCAGCAGCACGCGCTGCCCGCCAAGCTCGCAGGCCGCGGTGAGCGCCTGGAAGCGGACGCGGTTGATGCTGATGCCTTTTTTACCCGCCAGGGCGTCGGCGGTCATGAAGCCGGCGTTGTGGCGCGTGCCCTCATATTTCAGGCCGGGGTTGCCGAGAAAGACGACCAGCCAGCCGGGGGCGCTGCTGCTGAAAATCATGTGAACGCTCCTCGCCCGGCCGGAGCCGGATCAGGTTTCAAAAAAACTGGAGATAGAGACTTCCTCGTAAATGCGGCGGATGGCCTCCGCGAAGACAGACGCCGTCGTGAGGTACTCGATCTTCTCGGGCTGAACCTTGTCCTGGGGGAAGGGAATGGTATCGAGAAGGAGGAGCTCCTTGATGCAGCTGTCGTTGATGCGGTCGAGCGCGGGGCCGGAGAGCACGCCGTGGGTCGCGCAGGCGTAGACTTCCTTCGCGCCGCCGATCTCCTTGATGGCCTTGGCCGCGCCGCAGAGGGAGCCGGCCGTATCCACGATATCGTCCAGCAGGATGCAGGTCTTGCCTTCCACGTTGCCGATGATGTTCATGACCTCGGACTGGTTGGCGCGCTCGCGGCGCTTGTCCACGATGGCCATGTTGACGCCCAGCTTCATGGAGAAGTTGCGGGCGCGGGCGGTGCTGCCCACGTCGGGAGAGACGACCATGACGTCCTCATTGCCCTTGCCGAAGCGGCGCACATAGTGCTTGACAAAGAGGTTGCCGCCCATGAGGTTGTCCACGGGGATATCGAAAAAGCCCTGAATCTGCGCCGCGTGCAGGTCCATGGTCAGGACGCGGTCTGCGCCGGCGGCGGTGATCAGATTGGCGACGAGCTTTGCGGAGATGGGATCGCGGCTCTTGGCCTTGCGGTCCTGGCGGGCGTAGCCGAAGTAGGGGATGACCGCGGTGATGCGGCCGGCGGAGGCGCGGCGCATGGCGTCGCACATGATCAGCAGCTCCATCAGACTGTCGTTGACGGGCTTGCAGGTGGACTGGACAATAAACACGTCTTTGCCGCGGACAGGCTCATAGACCGAGATGGAACACTCGCCGTCGGCAAACTGAGTCACGCTGGCATTGCCGAGCGACATATACAGCTCGGAGCAGATCGCTTTGGCCAGCTCAGGATTGGAGTTACCGGTGAAGACCTTAATTTCCTTACCGTGTGAAATCATTCTCTTTTTCCTCCATAAAGCCATCGAAAACATGGCGTCCTTGTACGACTATAGAATATAGCACACTTTTTGCTCCTTGGGAAGGGGAAGCATTGAAAACAAATCGCTGAAATCGGGAGAAAAAACGGATTTACAATCTGTGTGATTTTGTATATAATGAATATCTGCCGGCAAAAACAGCAGGGCTGATCCCGCAGGCAGAACCTGCCCTGCGGCCCGGCACTTGTCAATATCATCAGGGGAGAATTGTTTCTATGCTGGAATTTGAAGAATATAAGGCAAAGCTCAATGCCGCCAAGCCCGCGCTGGATCTGCTGCAGGGCGCGCTGAAGCTGGAGAGCGCCCGAAAAGAGATCGAAGAGCTGGAAGCCGCCAGCGAGCGCGACGGCTTCTGGAACGATGTGGAGAACTCGCAGAAGGTGCAGAAGCGCCTCAAGACCCTCAAGGGCAAGGTGGAGAACTACGAAAAGCTCTGCAGCACCTGGGACGACATGATGGTCATGTGCGAAATGGCCATCGAAGAGGGCGACGACTCCATGCTGGAGGAGCTCAAGAGCGAGTTTGACAGCTTTTCGGAGCAGGTGGAGTCCACCCGCCTGTCGACGCTCCTGACCGGCGAGTACGACGCGAACAACGCCATCCTCACCTTCCACGCCGGTGCCGGCGGCACCGAGGCCCAGGACTGGGCCTCCATGCTCTACCGTATGTACAACATGTGGGCCGAGCGCCACGGCTACAAGGTGAAGGTCATGGACTATCTGGACGGCGACGAGGCCGGCCTCAAGTCCGCCACCATCATGATCGAGGGCGACAACGCCTACGGCTTCTTGAAGAGCGAGCACGGCATCCACCGTCTGGTGCGCGTGTCGCCCTTTGACGCGGCCGGCCGCCGCCATACCTCCTTCGCCGCGGTGGAGGTCATGCCCGAGATCACCGACAACAGTGAGATCGAGCTGCGGGACGACGATATCGAGATGCAGGTCTACCGCTCTTCCGGCGCCGGCGGCCAGAAGGTCAACAAGACCTCCTCCGCCGTCCGCCTGATCCACAAGCCCACCGGCATCGTGGTCTCCTCCCAGGTGGAGCGCAGCCACTTCCAGAACCTGGAGAACTGCAAGAACATGCTGCGGGCGCGCCTGGCCGAGATCAAGGAGCGCGAGCACCTGGAGAAGATCAGCGACATCAAGGGCGTGCAGATGAAGATCGAATGGGGCAGCCAGATCCGCTCCTACGTGTTCATGCCCTACCAGCTGGTGAAGGATCACCGCACCGAGTATGAAGATGGCAACATCCAGAACGTGATGGACGGCGACCTGGACGGCTTCATCAACGCCTTTTTGTCCATGAAGGCAGCCAATTGAGTGGTCAGTGGTCAGTGATTAGTGGTCAGTATTCTTACTGACCACTTTTTTCTGGTCACTGGCCACTGGCCACTGGCCACTAGTTACTATCCACTGACCACTGACCACTTATCTATCGCTGGGGCCGGGGTCGAAGGCGCCGAAAATCAGATCGTCGATGTCGGATTCCATCAGGATCCCTCCTTCCTTTTTGACAGCATGCCAAAAATATATGCCCCACAATTGTATATTATGTCTTGCAAGCCGTTTTGGTTTGCGCTATAATATTTAGGCTTTGTTGCACAGCACCCGATTTATTACAATTACTGAAAAAGGACGAAAGACACATGAGTGCATCCACCGATAAGAAAATGCGGCAGGCCGCCCGTGCAGCCGGCACGGACAAGAAGCTGAACGCCGCTCAGGAAGCGGCGAAGAAGGCCGCCAAGAGCAAGCGGAACTGGACCATCGGCACGATCCTGGTCGTGCTGCTGATCGCGGCGATCCTGCTGCTCGACTCCGGCATCCTCTACAAGAGCACCACCGCGCTGAAGGTCGGGAACCACAACCTGTCCCCCGCCGAGCTCAACTACTACTACGGCAATGAATACGTCAACATGGTCAACACCTACGGAAACTACGCCTCCGTCCTGGGGCTGGACACTTCCAACGGCGTCACCGGTCTGCGCAATCAGGCCTGCTCCATGCTGGAAGACGGCACCTGGCGTGACTACTTCCTGAACCTGGCCGAGCAGGACGCCGCCCAGGTCAAGGCGCTCACGGATTACGCCGCCGAGCAGGGCATCACCCTGACCGAGGAAGAGATCGCCAACGCCGAGTCCAGCTTTGAGGGCGTTGACGACTATGCCAAGGCCCAGGGCTACCGCAATGCCGACGCGCTCTTTGCCATGAACTACGGCAAGGGCGTGACGATGAAGATCGTCTCGCAGGCCACGCGCTACAGCGCTCTGGCAAGCAAGGCCTACAACCACGCGTCCGACAGCTTCACCTACACCGACGAGGAGCTGGAGCAGTACTACGCCGATCTCAATGGCGCCCAGGATCTGTATTCCTTCCTGGTCTATGACGTGAAGGGCGCTGTGGAAGAGGGCGCCGAAGCCGCCACCGAGACCGCGCTGATCGAGGCCAAGGCCACTGCCGACGCCATCTCCATGGCCTATCAGGACGGCGACGATATTGAGGACATCACCGAGCGCTTCGAAGTCGCGGTGGAGTCCCAGACCGGCGAGCTGCCCACCAGCCGCAGCAACGTGGCCGGCAGCAGTCTGAACGCCGACTACAGCGCCTGGCTCCAGGGCAGCCGCGAGGCCGGCGACGTGACCGTGGTGCCCGATTCCGACGGCACCGGCACCTCCGTGGTCGTGTTCCTGTCCCACAACGACAACCACTACAAGACCGCCAACGTCCGCCACATCCTGGTCCGCGCCGAGATGGACGCCGACGGCAACTACACCGACGAGGCCAAGGCTGCTGCCAAGGCCAAGGCCGAAGAGATCCTGGCCGAGTATGAGGCCGGTGAGAAGACCGAGGAGCGCTTTGCCGCCCTGGCTGAGCAGTACTCCGAGGATACGGGCTCCAACACCAACGGCGGCCTGTACGAGAACGTGGCCATGGGCCAGATGGTCCCCGAGTTCGACGCCTTCTGCTTTGAGGGCCACAAGAGCGGCGACACCGGCATCGTCTACGGCGAGAGCAGCGGCTATGCCGGCTACCACGTGATGTACTACGTGGGCGAGGGCGAGCTGTACAGCAACGTCATCGCCGAGAACGCCATGCGCAGTGACGATGTCAGCGCCTGGATGACCGACCTGATGCTGCCCTACAACCCGACCGAGACCTTCTGGACCCGTATGGTCGGCTGATCCGCAAAAACAATATAATCAACAATGAAATGAACACTCCCGGGAACTTTTTCCCGGGAGTTTCGTCTATGCTGTCGAAGGCAGGTGCTTTCCGCACCGAAAACGGAAAACGACCATGGAGGATGAAACCATGAAAAAGATTTGCTGTATTCTGCTTGCCGCCGTGCTGATGCTCTCGCTCTGCGCCTGCGGCTCGCAAAACGCGAAGGCCCCGCAGGCAGCGCCCGCCGCGACCGGTGCCTTTTATGCCGATACCACACCGACGGAGGCCTACGCCGAAGAGGCCGACTATGGCTTTGCCATGAACGCCTCGGGAGCCGCCGCCAAGGGTGAAAGCGGCGAGGTTCCGCAAGAAAACCCGGAGAAGATCATCTACTCCGCCAACGTCACCGTGGAGACCACGGATTTTGACGGAAGCCTTGCCAAACTGGAGGAGCTGCTGCGCGACTGCGGCGGCTGGGTGGAGTCCAGCAGCATCAGCGGCGCAAATTTCTACCAGAAGTCCCGCGGCTATGCCGGCACCCGCAATGCGAGCTACACCCTGCGCATCCCCAGCGACCGCTTTGACGGGCTGATGAACAGTCTCTCCGGTCTGGGGAACGTCCCCTACTCCCACACCTACACCGAGAACGTCAGCGCCCAGTACTACGACACCGAGGCCCACCTGAAGGCCTACCAGACCCAGGAGACCCGACTTCTCGAGATGATGGAGAAGGCCGAAACCGTGGAGGACATCGTGATCCTGGAGGACCGGCTCACCGAGCTGCGGTGGCGGATCGAGAGCCTGCAGACCAGCCTCAACAGCTGGGACCGCCGCGTCAGCTACAGCACCGTGAACCTGGAGCTGCAGGAGGTGCAGGAGTATACGCCGGAGCCGGAAAAGAAGCTCAGCTACGGCCAGCGCCTCTGGCACAGCCTGAAGGAGGGCCTCACAGGCGTGGCGGAGTTCTTTGAAGAGCTGCTGGTCTGGCTGGTCGGCGCGCTGCCCGCGCTGCTGGTCCTGGCCGTTCTGGTACTGCTGCTGCGTCTGCCGGTGAAGAAGGCCATCGCCCGCCGAAAGGAAAAGAAGGCGGCAAAGAAAGCCGCCAAAGCGGAAGCGGCAACGAACGAGGGCCAAAAGGAATAAACGAAAAGGACGCGGAGAACCGCGTCCTTTTCATAATATATTCAGTTGTGTCTCTCAGATCATTCCTCTTCGACAGCCTGCTGATACAGATGCATCATGGTCAGGCTCTCGGGATAGCGGGAATTGGCGGCAGCGTAGAGGAGCATGCCCTCACGGAAATGCTGGCGCAGGGACTGAGAAAAAGTCTTGTTGTTCTTCATAATGGGTCTTGATTCCTTTCCCGACAGATGTGATCCCCGGCCCTTTGCCGGTTCTTCACCGGGTACCCGCCTGCGGCCCGGCTTGGGATTTTGGGCCGGCGTGTTGTACCCCTGTCGTTGCCCCGTATTATACTCATTGCACAAAAAGAGTCAAGAGAAATTGTGCACAATAACAAATGCTTAAATCCTTTCTTCCTGCTCTCGCACGCCGCTTTCCGTAGATGCGGAAAGCGGTCATACGCAGTCAAAAAGTCCGTTCTCCGGCTTTTCATCCCCGGAAAACGGACTTTTTGTGCAATTCGAACTGATATATCAGTTGCCCGCAGCCCCGTTCTGCTCCCGGATGCGGCGCATCCAGCACTGGTGACACATGGCCACATAGCTGTCGTTGCCGCCCAGCATCACCTGGCTGCCCTCGGTGACGATGCGGCCCTCGCCGTCGATGCGGGCGTTGACCGTGGCCTTCCGGCCGCAGCTGCAGACCGTCTTGATCTCGGTCAGGGAATCGGCCAGCTCCATGAGCCGCCGGGCGCCCGGGAAGAAGTGGGTCAGAAAGTCCGTGCGCAGGCCGAAGCACAGCACCGGCAGATCTTCCTCGTCCACCAGCTCGCGCAGCTGATCGATCTGCTCCGGGGTGAAGAACTGGGCCTCGTCGGCGATGATCACATGGTGCCGGCCGGCCGCGTGATAGGCCTCCACGATGTTCTCCTCCGGCGTGATGATGCGGGCGTGGGCCTCCAGACCGATGCGGCTGCGGATCAGGTCCGCGCCGTCGCGGGTGTCCACGCTGGGCTTGATGAGCCAGACGGACATGTCCCGCTCCTCGTAATTGAACTTGGTGATCAGCGCCTGGGCCGACTTGCTGGAGCCCATGGCCCCGTATTTGAAATATAGCTTTGCCATTTTCCTGCGTCTCCTTGTCGCGGGCGATTCGTGAATCGCCCCTACTAGTTCTGCGTCAGATGGGCGCGGACGCGCTCGATGACCATCTCCAGCGCCACCTTGTTCTGCCCGCCCTCGGGGATGATCACGTCGGCCCGGCGCTTGCTGGGCTCCACAAACTGCTCGTGCATGGGCTTGACTGTGGTCAGATACTGGTCGATTACGCTCTCCAGGCTGCGGCCGCGGTCCCGCACGTCGCGCACGATGCGGCGCAGGATGCGCACGTCGGCGTCCGTGTCCACATAGATCTTGATGTCCATCTCACGGCAGAGCTCCCGGCTCTCGTAGATCAGGATGCCCTCCACCACGATGACCCGGGTGGGCCGGATCGTGACGGTCTTGTCCGTGCGGTCGTGGATCGAGTAGTCATAGACCGGGCACTGGATGGCCTTGCCGCGCTTGAGCTCCTTAAGATCGCGGATCAGCATGTCCGTATCGAAGGCGTTCGGGTGGTCGTAGTTGAGCTTCGCGCGCTCCTCATAGGGCATATCGTGGTGCGCCTTGTAGTAATTGTCGTGGTGGATGACCGAGACGTCTGGCCCGAAGCACTCGATCAGCTTGCGGGTGATGGTGGTTTTGCCGCTGCCGGTGCCGCCAGCGATGCCGATGACCATAATATCGCTCATAATAACCCCTCCGCCCCTCCGGGCACCTCCCTTTCAGGGGAGGCAATCCTATCTCTTATCTGCTATCATACCATAAGGTTTCCGCCGTTTCAATTTGACTTTTCACTTTTTCTTGTCTATACTCAAGGCAAGAACAGAATAAGGAGGCAATCTCTATGATCCCCACTCCCCATATCAACGCGAAGAAAGAGGACATCGCAAAAACTGTCCTCATGCCCGGCGACCCGCTGCGGGCCAAGTTCATCGCCGAGACCTTTCTGACCGATCCGCGCCTCGTGAACAATGTGCGCGGCGTGCAGGGTCACACCGGCACCTGGAAGGCCGTTCCCGTGACGGTGATGGCCTCCGGCATGGGCATTCCCTCCATCGGCATCTACAGCTGGGAGCTCTTCAACTTCTATGACGTGGACAACATCATCCGCATCGGCTCCGCCGGCGCGCTGCAGGACGATCTGAAGCTGCGCGACGTGGTGGCCGGGCAGGGCGCCTGCACCAACTCCAACTACGTCAAGAGCTTCGGCCTGGGCGACACCGCCACCTTCGCCCCCATTGCGGACTTCACGCTGCTCTCCAAGGCCGTGGAGGCCGCGAAGGAGCACGGCGTCAACATGCGCGTGGGCAATCTGCTGGCCTCGGACACCTTCTACGCGGCCGCCGGCACCGGGAAGAACGACGAGTGGAAGCGCATGGGCGTGCTGGCCGTGGAGATGGAATCCGCCGCCCTGTACGCGAACGCCGCCTACGCCGGCAAGCGCGGGCTCTGCATCTGCACCATTTCCGACCACATCTACCGCCCGGAGGACAACCTCTCCGCCGAGGAGCGCCAGAACTCTTTCACGCAAATGATGGAAATTGCGCTTGACACTGCGGTCAAAATGGCAGCTCTATAACAAATTCAAAGCCTGTGGCTTTGAATTTGAAAGGAAGAAAAGCGTCGGCGGTCATGCTGACAGTCCCCCGGGCTGGCAGCTGACCTCTCGGCGCTTTTCTGACGCGATGGAAATCGCTCTTGATACTGCCGTGAAGATGGCACAGCTTTAAGCGCCGAGCGCTGAGTGCCGAGCGCCTAGTGCCTAGCGATTAGGGGAAAGAACGCCGTCTCCTAGGCGCTATCTCCTCGGCGCTATCTCCTCGGCGCTAGGCGCTGTCTATTGTTAACATAAGAAATTATAAGAGTTGCACAGCCCCTTTTCGATCACATAGCGCTTGATTTGTCACGCTTTGACATGCTATAATGCATTTGTAATGGACAAGGATAACACGTCCTGAAAAAAATTTTTTTATGGAGGAAACACATGAAAAAGATTCTTGCTCTCGCTCTGGTTCTTTGCATGGTCTTCGCTCTGTGCGCCACCAGCGCCTCTGCCGAAAGCGATGTCAAAGTCGCGATGATCACCGACTACGGCGATATCACCGACCAGTCCTTCAACCAGACCACCTACGAAGCCTGCAAGGCCTTCTGTGAGGAGAACGGCGTGGACTTCACCTACTACAAGCCCGCTTCCGACTCTGACGAGGACCGCGTCTCCATGATCGAGAAGGCCATCGACGACGGCTTCTCCGTCATCGTGATGCCCGGCTTCGCTTTCGCCCCCGCCATCGCCGCCACCGTTGAGGATTACGACGATGTCACCTTCATCGCGCTGGACGTCTCCGAGTTTGACCTGACCTCCGCCGGTCTGGAAGAGCTGCCCGCCAACCTCTACTCCGCTGTCTACCAGGAAGAGCTCTGCGGCTACATGGCCGGCTACGCTGCCGTGAAGCTGGGCTACACCAAGCTGGGCTTCCTGGGCGGCATGGCTGTTCCCGCTGTTGTCCGCTACGGCTATGGCTTCGTGCAGGGCGCTGATGCTGCCGCTGTCGAGCTGGAGCTGAAGGACGTTGAGATCAAGTACGCTTACGGCAACCAGTTCTACGGCGACGCTGACATCACCGCTGCCATGGATACCTGGTATGCCGACGGCACCGAGGTCGTCTTCGCCTGCGGCGGCGGTATCTACACCTCCGCTGTTGACGCTGCCAAGAAGGTCGACGGCAAGGTCATCGGCGTCGACGTTGACCAGGCCGGCGTTATCCAGACCTATGCCGAGGCTGAGGACACTTCCATGACCATTACCTCTGCCATGAAGGGTCTGGCCGCCACCGTCAACACCGAGCTGACTGCCGTTCTGGACGGCTCCTTCGAGGGCGGCAAGGTCGAGAACCTGGGTCTCGTGTCTGAGGTTCCCGAAGAGAACTACGTGCAGCTGGCCGGCTCCACCCAGTTCTCCGACGACTTCACCGTTGAGGACTACACCGCTCTGGTCGGTGCCATGCTGAAGGGCGAGATCGTTGTCAACAACGACACCACCATCGCCGCTGCCGACAACGCCACCGTCGTGACCGTGAACGATCTGGGCAACATCAAGTAATTCCCCTCAAAATGCAAAGAGGACAGGCGCAAAGCCTGTCCTCTTTTTCTATCGACAGAATCCATTTCAACTTTACAACCCCACCCCTTTTGTAGTATTATAAATTATAGAGTTTCGTCAAGAAAACGGAAGAGGGAGGTAGATACGCTTGGAGAGTCCATACGCAATCGAGATGCTTCACATCACGAAACGATTCCCCGGCATCATCGCCAACGACGACATCACGCTCCAGCTGAAAAAGGGCGAGATCCACGCCCTGCTGGGTGAAAACGGCGCTGGCAAGTCCACCCTGATGAGTGTTCTCTTCGGCCTGTATCAGGCGGAGGAAGGCGTCATCAAGAAGGACGGCAAAGAGGTACAGATCAAGGACCCGAACGACGCCAATGCGCTCGGCATCGGCATGGTGCACCAGCACTTCAAGCTGGTGGAATGCTTCACCGTCCTGGACAACATCATCCTGGGCGTGGAGCCGACAAAGCACGGTTTCCTGCAGAAGCAGGAGGCCAGGGAAAAGGTCATGGCCCTGTCCGAAAAATACGGGCTGGCCGTCAATCCCGACGCGCTGATCGAGGACATCACCGTCGGCATGCAGCAGCGCACCGAAATCCTCAAAATGCTCTACCGCGACAATGAGATCCTGATCTTTGACGAGCCGACCGCCGTGCTGACTCCGCAGGAGATCGACGAGCTCATGCAGATCATGAAGAATCTGGCCGCCGAGGGCAAATCGATCCTGTTCATCTCCCACAAGCTGGCCGAGATCATGGCCGTGGCCGACCGCTGCACCGTCCTGCGCAAGGGCAAGTACATCGGCACCGTCAACACCAAGGACGTGACCATGGAAGAGCTCTCCGCCATGATGGTGGGCCGCAACGTCAACTTCCACGTGGAGAAGAAGCCCTCCACCCCCGGCGACGTGATCCTGGAGGTCCAGGATATGAGCGTGGCCTCCAAGGTCCACAAGAATGACGCCGTCAAGCACGTGAGCTTCAAGGTGCGCGCGGGCGAGATCGTCTGCATCGCCGGTATCGACGGCAACGGCCAGACCGAGCTTGTCTACGGTCTGTCCGGTCTGGAGCCGCTCAAGACCGGCAAGCTGCTCTTAAACGGGCAGGACATGACCCACGCCTCCATCCGCAAGCGCTCCACCTCCGGCATGAGCCATATCCCCGAGGACCGGCACAAGTACGGTCTGGTGCTGGATTACCCGCTGGAGTACAACATGATCCTGCAGCGCTACTTCGAGCAGGATTTCACCAGCCGCATCGGCTTCCTGCGCCGCCCGAACATCCGCGAATACGCCGACAAGCTCATCGAGCAGTACGACGTGCGCTCCGGCCAGGGCGCCATCACCACCACCCGCGCCATGTCCGGCGGCAACCAGCAGAAGGCCATCATCGCCCGCGAGATCGACAAGGATCCCGACCTGCTGATCGCCGTGCAGCCCACCCGCGGTCTGGACGTGGGCGCCATCGAGTATATCCACAAGCAGCTGGTCGCCCAGCGCGACGCGGGCAAGGCCGTCCTGCTGGTCTCCCTGGAGCTGGACGAGGTCATGGACGTGCCCGACCGCATCCTGGTCATGTACGAGGGTGAGATCGTCGGCGAGCTCGACCCGAAGAAGACCACGCAGGAGGAGCTGGGCCTCTACATGGCCGGCGCCAAGAGAGACGAGGTGAAGGCATGAAGAAATTTCTGAAAAACAACGCCGTCCAGTCTCTGATCGCCTCGCTGATCTGTATCATTCTGGGACTTCTGATCGGCTACATCGTCCTGCTGTTCATCAACCCCGCCGGTGCGAGCGAGGCCATCCTGGCGGTCGTCAAGAACTTCTGGAACTATTCCCGCGCAAATTTGCAGCTGAAGAACTTCGGCAGCACCCTGGTCAAGACCGCTCCCCTGCTGATGTGCGCGCTGAGCGTGCTGTTTGCCTACAAGGTGGGCCTGTTCAACATCGGCGCCGCCGGTCAGTACGTGGTCGGCGCCTGCGCGTCCCTGCTCGCCGCGCTTGCCTGGGGCTGGAGCTGGCTGCCCTGCCTGCTGTTCGCCATGGTCGTCGGTGCGCTGTACGGCGCAATCGTGGGCCTGCTCAAGTCCTTCTGCAACGTCAATGAGGTCATTTCCGGCATCATGCTCAACTGGATCGGCCTCTATACCACCAACATGATCCTGGCAAGCGTCAAGGAGTCCACCAGCCCCTATACGCTGCATCTGAAGAACGCGGCCCCGCAGGCCATGCTGCCGACGCTGGGTCTGGAAGAGCTCTTCAATAACAAGAACGTGACCATCGCCATCCCCCTCGCCGTGCTGACCGCGGTGATCATCCTGATCATCCTGGACAAGACCCGCCTGGGCTACGAGCTCAAGGCCACCGGCAACAACAAGAACGCCGCCAAATACGCCGGCATGGCGGAGCGGCGCAACATCATCCTGACCCTGATGATCGCGGGTGCGCTGGCTGCGCTGGGCGGCGCCTTCCTGTACCTGACCGACTTTGAGCAGTGGTCCGTCACCCAGTCCTCCGTGCCCGGCATGGGCTTCAACGGCATCGCCGCCGCCTTCCTGGGCGGTCTGAACCCCATCGGCACGATCTTCGCCTCCTACTTCATCCAGCACATCACCGTGGGCGGCGCCTTTGTGGACAAGACCATGTACTCCTCCCAGATCTCGGATCTGATCAGCTCCATCATCATCTACCTCTGCGGCTTTGTGCTCTTCATCAAGTACGCCATGAATCAGGGCATTGCCCGGAGTGAAGAAAAGCAGAAGCAAAAAGCTGCGGCTCTTGCCGCCGATTCCGGGAAAGGAGGCGAGAAGTAATGCTGCTTCTGATCCAGTACACTTTGATCTTCGCCTCGGTGCTGCTGCTCGTCGCGCTTGGCGGCTGCTTCTCCGAGCATTCCGGCGTCATCAACCTGGGCCTTGAGGGCATCATGGTCATCGGCGCCCTGGGCGGCGCGCTCATGATGCGCTATCTGCCCTCCTCCACCCCCGCCTTCTTCATGATCCTGCTGGTGCTGCTTGGCGCCATCGTCTTCGGCGTGGCCTATTCGGCCCTGCTGGGCGTGGCCTGCATCAACTTCAAGGCGGACCAGACCATCGTCGGCACCGCGCTGAACATGCTGGGCGTGGCCGCGGCCACGGTTCTCGTGAAGGCCATCAACACCGCCGCCAATCCCGACGACGTCTCCTCCGAGATCCAGTACGCGGGCGCCAAGAGGGCTTTCCTGGTCAACTTCGGCAGCTTTGAGTTCAACTGGTTTATGCTGATCGCCGTCATCATGCTGGTGATCGCCTATGTGGTGCTCTACAAGACCCGCTTTGGCCTGCGCCTGATGGCCTGCGGCGAGCATCCGCAGGCGGCCGACTCTGTCGGCATCAACGTCTACAAGATGCGCTGGGCCGGCGTGCTCATCTCCGGCATGTACGGCGGTCTGGGCGGCATCTGCTACATTCTGGCGGGCGTCAGCCTCTGGAAGTTTGAAAACGGCGTGGCCGGCTTCGGCTTCCTGGCCCTCGCGGTCATGATCTTCGGCCAGTGGAAGCCTACCCGCATCGCCCTGGCGGCACTGCTCTTCGGCTTCTTCCGTGCTCTCTCCAACGTCTACTTCGGCTTCCCCTTCCTCATGTCCCTCAATCTGCCGGGCTCTGTGTACAACATGATGCCCTACATCATCTCCCTGGTGGTGCTGGCCTTCACCTCCCAGAATTCCCGCGCACCCAAGGCGGAAGGCATCCCCTACGACAAGGGTACCCGTTAACACATGTCTCCGCCGCTGTCGGATGACGGCGGCGGAGAGCACAGGAATACAAGGAGCATGCATATGGAATCTGTTGCTTCCTATATGCTGGTCGTTCTGATCGGCTATCTCCTGGGTTCGCTGAATCTGGCGCTGCTGCTGGCCCGGCTCAAGGGCGTGGACATCCGCGCGGGCGGCTCCGGCAATCCCGGCGCCTCCAACGCGGTGACGCTGATGGGCTGGAAGGCTGGCGCGCTGGTCGCGCTGCACGACATTGGCAAGGGGATCCTTGCCGTCTGGCTCTGCACGAGGCTTTTCCCCGCGCTGCCCTATTGCGGGGCCGCAGCGGGCGTGGCCTGCGTGCTGGGGCACATCTTCCCCTTCTATACCAGGTTCCGCGGCGGCAAGGGTTTTGCCACCTACCTTGGCATGACGCTGATGCTCAACTGGAAATTCTTTGTTGCCCTGCTCGTCGCCATCGCGATCCTGGTGCTCATCACCGACTACATCGTGGTCGGCACCATGACCACCGTCGTCTCCTTCCCCGTCTTCTGTGCGGTCAATCAGCACTATGTGCTGGCGCTGCTGCTCTGCATCGCGTCTCTGGTCATCATCTACAAGCACCGGGCCAATCTGGTGCGCATCTATCACGGAACCGAGATCAAAGTGCGCGCGGCCGGGAAAGGAAAATACCGCGTCAAATAACGAAAAAGCGATGGGCCAGGCAGAAGCCTGGCCCATCCGAATGAAAGGAAACACTATGAACAAGTATCTGGACGTCGCTCCCGAAGTGGCGCAGGCCCTGGCTGAGGGCCGCCCCGTCGTCGCGCTGGAGAGCACCATCATCTCCCACGGCATGCCCTATCCCAAAAACGTGGAGACTGCGCTGCTGGTGGAGCAGACCATCCGCGACAACGGCGCTGTCCCCGCCACCATCGCCATCATCGGCGGCCGCCTGAAGGCCGGGCTCAGCCATGAGGAGATCGAACATCTGGGCAAGGCCGGGCGCAGCGTCGCCAAGGCCAGCCGCCGGGATCTGCCCGCCCTGGTGGCAAGAGGGGTTGACGGCGCCACCACCGTCGCCACCACCATGATCATCGCCCATATGGCCGGGATTAAAATCTTCGCCACCGGCGGCATCGGCGGCGTGCACCGCGGGGCCGAAGTGACGATGGACATCTCCGCCGACCTGGAGGAGCTGGCCCAGACCCCGGTGATGGTGGTCTGCGCGGGCGCCAAGTCCATCCTGGATCTGGGGCTCACGCTGGAGTACCTGGAGACCAAGGGCGTGCCCGTCATCGGTTACGGCACCGAGGAGCTGCCCGCCTTCTACACCCGCAAGTCCGGCTTCGGCGTGGACTACCGGGTGGACAGCCCCGAGGAGCTCGCGGCCATCTTCGCGGCCCAGCGGGAGCTCGATTACAAGGGCGGCATGCTGGTCACGAACCCGATCCCCGAGGAGTATTCCATGGACAAGGAAGTGATCGACGCCGCCATCGAGCAGGCGCTGGCGGATGCCAAAGCCCAGGGCATCCACGGCAAGGAGACCACGCCCTTCCTGCTTGCCAGGGTGGTGGAGCTCACCGGCGGGGACAGCCTGGAATCCAACATCAAACTGGTGCTCAACAACGCCCGCGTCGCATCCCTTACGGCTGCGGCACTGGCAAAATAAGGGGGAAACAGTAAAAAACCAAGCCTGTATCTCAGTGCAGGCTTGGTTTTTTTGGTCAGGTTCAGATCAGTGCAGCTTTGCCGCTTTCTCGTCCAGGATCCCGCGCATCTGATCCAGGATCTCCGGCGTCAGATCGCTGCGATTCAGCAGTGCGGAGAACAGCCGAGGGACTGTCTCCAGGTTGCTCTGGGAAAAAACGTTCTCCTCATAGTACTCGTCGATGCTGATATTGGGGGCGTACAGGCGGCCCCAGACTTTTCCGCTGCGCGCGAAGCCGTCCTCCCGGATGGCTTCCTTTTTCAGCAGGCCGTTCAAGAGAATATGGATCGAGTTGTCCTTCCAGCTTTTTCCCTCTGAAAGGCTCAGAATATCGCTCCTGGTCAGGGGGCGCTCCGCGTTCCAGAGTACGTTCATGATTTCCAATTCGCTTTTGGTAAGCTTCATGGTCTCCTCCTGCGCAGCAGTTTGCTTTCTCAGCATGCTGCGTTTTCATTATACATGATATGCCAAAAAAATCAACATCCAACGCCAAACATTGGAAAAATTAAGAATTTTACGAATGTTTTGTGAAATTTCGTTTAGTTCTTAACACTATGGGGCCGTCCGCCGCCGGACGGGTACACATAGCCCATCGCCTTGACGCATATACTGAAAAACAGTATAATGATTATAGGGTGGCGAAAAGCCAAAAAGCTTTTCGCCGCGCCGCTTTGCGGCGCAGCAAAACAGCCTTGCTGTATTGCCATATACTCATTGCAATGAACATCGGGCGAATGATTCTACGAATCATTCGCTGCCAAACGTGTCGTTTGGCAGCGAAATCAATCGAATCTCCGATTGATTTCGCCATCCGATAGTCATTATAATCATCTCGTCAGCCGATTTTGTTTCCTGCGGAAGCGTTTGGATATGCTGAGAGCATAGCACGTTTTCCATGTTTCGTCAAGATGAAAGGAGGATTCCATGACGCATCCTGCCGACCGGCGCACCGGCATCCGTCTGCTGAAGAAAGGACGCCGCGGCCTTTGGCGCGCTGTCTTCAGCCGCACCGGGCTGATCCTGATCCTGCTCATCCTGAATTTTCTGCTGCTCTTCACGCTCTTTGGCAGTTTGCGCAGCTTTCTTCCACATTATGTGAGTATCTCGGCTCTTTTTTCCGTCGTCATGGCGCTCTACATGCTCAACAGCCGCCAGGACCCCAGCGCCAAGCTCACCTGGATCATTGTGATCATGGTGCTCCCGGCCTTCGGTGCGCTGTTCTATCTCTACACCCGCAGCGACCTCGGGCACCGCCTGCTGCGCCGCCGCTTTGCCGAGGTGAGCGAGGCCTCCCGCGACAGCATCGCCCAGGACCCGGAGACCGAGGCGCGCTTCCGCGAGGCTGCGCCGGACGCCGCGGGGCTTGCGCGCTACGTCAACCGGACCGGGCGCTTCCCGGTCTACGAGCACACCGGCGTGCAGTACTTTCCGCTGGGGGACGAGATGTTCCCCGTGCTGCTGCAGGAGCTGGAGAAGGCGGAGCGCTTTATCTTCCTGGAATACTTCATCGTGGATGAGGGCCGGATGTGGGGCAGTGTTCTGGAGATCCTGGCCCGCAAGGCCGCCGAGGGCGTCACGGTGCGCATGATCTACGACGGCACCTGTGAGTTCCTGACCCTGCCGCGGGATTATCCCCAGCGCCTCGCCCGGCTCGGCATCGAGTGCCGCCCCTTTGCGCCGATCATGCCCTTTCTCTCCACCCATTACAATTACCGCGATCACCGGAAGCTCCTTGTCATCGATGGCAAAGTCGCCTTCACGGGCGGCGTCAACCTGGCCGACGAGTATATCAACGAGTACAAGCGCTTCGGCCACTGGAAGGACACGGCGATCTGCCTGCGGGGCGGCGCGGCCCAGAGCTTTACGCTGATGTTTCTGCAAATGTGGCACCTGGGCGGCAAGACCCTCCCCGAGGCGGAGTTTCTGCAGCTGCCCGGGGAAGAGTGCGGCGGGGAAAACGGCTTCGTCATGCCCTATGCGGACTGCCCGCTGGATGAGGAGCGCGTCGGCGAATGGGTGTATATGGATCTCTTAAACCGCGCAAGGGACTACGTCTATATCATGACGCCCTACCTGATCCTGGACGGCGAACTGGAGACCGCGCTGAAATTCGCCGCCGAGCGCGGCGTGGACGTGCGCCTGATCCTGCCCGGCATCCCGGACAAGAAGCTGGTCTTCGCCCTGGCGAAGACCCACTACGCCGCACTGCTGAAATCCGGCGTGAAGATCTACGAGTACCGCCCCGGCTTCGTGCACGCCAAGGTCTTCGTCTGCGATGACCGGGAGGCCGTGGTCGGCACCATCAACCTCGATTACCGCAGCCTGTACCACCATTTTGAGTGCGCCGCCTGGATGTGGGACGTCTCCTGTATCCCCGCCATCAAGGCCGACTTTCTGGAGACGCAGAGCTTCTGCCGGGAAGTCAGCGCGGACACGCTGCAGAAAACCAGCTGGACCGTCAAGCTCGCCGGCGCCGTGATGAAGGTCATCGCGCCGCTGCTGTAAAAATCTGCGCATACGCTTTTGCCCCGCCGGATCCGGCGGGGCATTTTTCGGGAAACGGGGCTTGACAAAAACACATGAGCGTGCTAACATATGAACAGTTGTTCATATGAATGGAGGTGCAATTGATGGAGCACAATCACGACGCAATCCTGGAGAAGGTCCGGCAGGATCTGCCCACGGATGAGCTGCTGAGCGATCTGAGCGATCTGTTCAAGATCTTCGGCGACACCACCCGCTGCAAGATCCTCTACGCCCTGTTTGAGTCGGAGATGTGCGTGTGCGCGATCGCGGAGCTGCTGGGCATGACCCAGTCGGCCATCTCCCATCAGCTGCGCATCCTGAAGGATGCGGACCTGGTCGGCAAGCGGCGGGACGGCAAGACGATCTATTATTTTCTCTCCGACGACCATGTGCGCACCATCATCGCCCAGGGTTTTGAGCATCTGATCGAAGATTATCTGGAAAAGGAGCAGGAAACATGAAAAAGTCATTCAAGCTGGAGGATCTGGACTGCGCCAACTGCGCCGCCAAAATGGAAGCCGCCATCAAAAAGCTGCCCGGTGTGGAGAACGCCACCGTCAGCTTCATGACCCAGAAGATGAGCATCGAGGCCGCGGACGAGGTCTTCGACGAGGTCGTGCAGGCCGCCGTCAAGTGCATCGCCAGGGTGGAGCCCGACTGCCGGGTGATTCTGAAGTAAAGCTATGAGCAGGAAGCAGAAAAAGACGCTCCTGCGCATCATCGCCGCGGCCCTGCTCTGCATCGTCGCGGCGCTTTTGCCGCTGGAGGGCGTATGGAAGGCGCTGGCCTTTGCCGTGCCCTATCTGATTATCGGCTATGATGTGCTGCGGGGGGCCGCTCTGGGCATCATCCACGGCCAGGTCTTTGACGAAAAGTTTCTCATGGCCATCGCCACGCTGGGCGCCTTCGCCATCCGCGAATACCCCGAGGCCGCGGCGGTCATGCTCTTCTACCAGATCGGCGAGTGGTTCCAGTCCATCGCCGTGGGCCGCAGCCGCAAGTCCATCGCCGCGCTCATGGACATCCGGCCGGACAGCGCCACCGTCCTGCGGGACGGCGCGGAGGAAGAGGTGGACCCCGAGGACGTGGCTCTGGGTGAGACGATCCTGATCCGCCCGGGCGAGCGCGTCCCGCTGGACGGCATCGTGCTGGAAGGCAGCAGCAGTGTGGACACCGCCGCCCTCACCGGCGAGAGCATGCCGGTGGACGTGCGCGAGGGCGAGCGCGTGATCTCCGGCTCCATCAACCTGACGGGGCTTCTCAAGGTGCGCACCGAGAGCGAATACGCCGAGAGCACCGTGGCCCGCATTCTGGAGCTGGTGGAAAACTCCGCCGAGAAGAAGGCGAAGGTGGAGAGCTTCATCACCCGCTTTGCCCGCTGGTACACGCCTGTCGTCGTCATCGGCGCGCTGCTGCTCGCGGTCATTCCCCCGCTCTTCGTGGGCGACTGGGGCAAATGGATCGAGCGCGCGCTGATCTTCCTCGTGGTCTCCTGCCCCTGCGCGCTGGTGGTCTCGGTGCCGCTTTCCTTCTTCGGCGGGATCGGCGGCGCCTCCCGGCAGGGCATCCTCATTAAGGGCGCCAACTACCTGGAGGCGCTGGCGAGCGTGGACACGGTCTGCTTTGACAAGACCGGCACTCTGACCGAGGGCCGTTTTGCCGTGGAGGCCGTGCACCCGAAGGAGCTCAATCCCGACGATCTGCTGGACATCGCGGCCGCGGCGGAGAGCTATTCCAGCCACCCCCTGGCCCAGTCCATCCTTCGCGCCCACGAGGGCGACATCGACAAGAGCCGCCTGGGCGAAATCGAGGAGCTGGCCGGTCTCGGCATCAAGGCCGAGGTGGACGGCGAGACCTATTATGTGGGCAACGCCGGCCTCATGGAAAAGGTGGGTGCCGACTATCACGACTGCCACCTGCTGGGGACGATCATCCATATCTCCCGCGGCAGCAAGTACCTGGGCCACATCGTCATCAACGACCAGCTCAAGGAGGACGCGGCCGAGGCGATCCGCAGCCTGAAGGAGCTGGGCGTACAGCAGACCGTCATGCTCTCCGGCGACAAGGCGAGCGTGGCCGAGCATGTGGCGGAGAAGCTGGGCATCGACAAATGCCTGCCCGAGCTGCTGCCCGCCGAGAAGGTGGTGCAGGTGGAGGCGCTGCTGGCGCAGGGCTGCAGGCTGGCCTATGTGGGTGACGGCATCAACGACGCGCCGGTGCTGACCCGGGCCGACGTGGGCATCGCCATGGGCGCTCTGGGCAGCGACGCCGCCATCGAGTCGGCGGACATCGTGCTGATGGACGACCGGCCCTCCCGCCTGCCGCTGGCCGTGAAGCTTGCCCGCAGGACCATGCGCATCGTGCACGAGAACATCATCTTCGCGCTGGGCGTCAAGGTGCTGATCCTGGTGCTGGGCGCGCTGGGTCTTGCCAATATGTGGTTTGCCGTTTTCGGCGACGTGGGCGTGCTGATCCTCGCGATCCTCAACGCCCTGCGCTGCATGGCAGCGTCAAAATAACGCGGACAGGTCAGGCGGCAGCCATATACTGCCGCCTTGACCGGCCGCGTTATTTTTCCTTCTCTCTGCAAAGCGCCTGCTTTGCAGAGGAATAATCATCCGCCCGCATAGCGGGCGGTTTTTCACATGCGGGCATAGCCCTTTGTTCCTCGCAGACACGTCAAACGTGTAATACGATCTGCCAACTGCGTGGGGATTGTTACTTGCCGCCCTTAAAAGGGCCAATCTCACTCATTGTAAGTTGTTCACCCATCTGATCTTCTTTCAGCTGGTTCTTGATGTACTCCGCAATTCGGCTCGTGTTCTTCCCTACCGTATCCACGTAATACCCCTTGCACCAGAATTCTCGACTCCTGTACTTGTACTTCAGTTCGCCGAATTGCTCATACAGCATTGTGCTGCTCTTTCCTTTCAGGTATTCCATGAAGCTTGATACTGACATCTTTGGCGGGATTTCCACCAGCATGTGCACATGGTCCGGACATACTTCCGCTTCCACAATCTTTACTCCCTTCCATTCGCACAGTTGTCGCAGTATCTTTCCTACCGCCAGTCTCTTCTCCTCGTAGAATACTTTCCGCCTGTACTTTGGTGCAAATACAATATGATATTTGCAATTCCACTTCGTATGCGATAAACTATTGATGTCATTCAAACTCACTTGAATGTCCTCCTTTTGCTATTCCTCGTGCAGTTGGCCGACCGCACCTCCAGTATAGCAAAAGGAGTTTTTTATGTCTTCCTCTTTGCTTAAGCTCTTTTGAACCACAGGCCTAGCCTGTGGTTTTCGGGATACAAAAAGGACGGTGAAAACACTTTTCACCGTCCTTTTGTTTTATGGTTTTGTCCAGGCCATGTCTCTGGCTGCGAGGCCCCGGCCGCCGCGCTGCACGGTGCGCAGCTCCTGCAGGCAGGGCTCATAGTACCGGGCCAGGAATTCCTCCAGCACGGCCTCGGTCAGATACCGGGTCTTCCCCGTCACCTGCCGGGCAAAATCCCCCTCGAATGCACGGAGGAAGCCGTCCAGATCAAACTGCGCGATGGCGGCCAGCGGCTCTGCCTCAAAGTCCGCCGGGCGCTCGATTTCATTGCGGAGCTCGTAGCGCTCGACGATGTAGGCGTTGAGCAGGGTGTAATCCAGATGCAGACGCTGCACCTGTTCGGGCTTCTGATTGTCGATGGCGATGCCGACCCGCTCCCGGAAGAAGTTGCGGTAGAAGTTGTCCTCCACCAGATGCATGTAGTAGCCCAGATACAGATCGTCTTTCCCCATCTTCGCGCCGAAGCGCTCCCGATAGGCGTCGAAATCGAAGTACATGTAGCCCGGGAACGTACGGTTGGTAAAAT
Organism: uncultured Clostridia bacterium; assembly: GCA_946628965.1. GTDB lineage: Bacteria > Bacillota > Clostridia > Oscillospirales > Oscillospiraceae > Limivicinus. The sequence continues at coordinate 37,339 of CAMOXI010000007.1, forward strand.
GCGTCAGCGCACGGTGTTCCCGCTCAGCAAAGGCGTCGGGCAGGATGCAGCCCAGCAGGAAGCGTTTCCGGTCCCGCACCGGGCATTCCCGCAGCAGCAGCTCCCCAAGGAGATAGTGGATCGTCCGCTGTGCCACTTACTTCTTGCCCAGGTTGCCCAGCAGATCCAGCAGACCGCCGCCGTTGGCGGAGCCGGAGCCGCTGCCGCCCATGAAGCTCTGGAGCAGCGTAGAGAGGATATCAGGGTCCTGCTCGCCCTTGAGGAGCTTCAGCGCCGCCTTGCGGGTCTCCGCGTCGGCCTTGCGGTAGGCGTTGAGCATGGTCTTTTCCGCGCTTGTCAGCTCCTCCGCTGAGGTGGAGGCTGTCTTCCTGGCCGTGGTTGTAGTCTTCTTGGCAGTGCTGCCGGTCTTCTTCGCGGTGGTCGCGGGCTTGGCGGCCGCGGTGGGCTTCTTCGCGGTAGTCGTGGACTTGGCGGTCGTGGTGGACTTCTTCGCCGCGGTAGTTGTGCCCGCTGCGGTGCCGCCCTTCGGCGCCTCCAGCAGGGACTTCTGCGTGACGCCGGTGGCCTTGGCGATGGCCTTGAGGACGGTCTGGCTCAGTTCCTTCTCGCCCCGCTCGGCCTTGCCGATGTCGGTGCCGCTCAGGCCCACCAGCTCGCCCAGGGCCGTCTGGCTCAGCTTCGCGTTGGTGCGTGCTTCCTTGATCAGTTCGCCGACTTTTTTTGCTGCCATTTTGATCGCTCCTTACTTCATGGCACCCAGCAGCGCGCTCAGCAGCGCGTTGCCGTTGAGACTGTTGTCACTTTCCTGAATGCCGCCGCCCAGCAGGGAACCCAGCAGGCCGCCCACGGGGGACGCGCTGCTCTGGCCGCCGCCCAGGAGAGACCCGAGCAGGCCGCTCACGGGGGACGCGTTGCTCTGGCCGCCGCCCAGCATGGCCATCACGTCGCCCAGATCCAGGCCGTCGGACAGATCCACCTTGCCGGCCGCGCCGGAGGACTGGGTCGCCGCGGACAGGCCGCTCAGCAGAGCCGGGGCGATGCCGGACAGCGCACTGCTGACCTGATCGGCGCTCAGGCCGGTCTGAGCCGCCAGGCTGCCGAACTCGCTGGAAGCGCCGCTGCCCAGAATGTGGCCCAGGATCTTGCTGCCGTCGGCCTGGTCGGCCTCGGCGATCTGATCGGCCATGGACTTGGTGCTGGTGTGCTGGGTCAGCGCGCCAAGCAGGGACTGGACGCCGCTCTGGGAAGAGGCGTTGTTGGTCAGCGCCTTGAGCAGCAGGGGGATCGCCAGGGGCAGCAGTTTTTTCAGCGCGGCGCTGCCGATGCCGGTTTTCTTTGCCAGCGCGCTGATCGCGCCGTCCGTCAGCAGGACTTTGAGCAGTACATTGAGCAGATTCATGGTTTACCTCCTATGATTTTATGTATGTATCGCTGGATACAGTATACTACTGTATTTTCCAAATTTCACCCTGTTTTTTAAAAAACCAGCTGCAGGGCGTTATAGATCTCGATGGACCAGGTGGCCCAGTCGTGCCCGCCCTGGCAGACGTGGAAGAAGGCGTTCTCGCCGTCCACCAGGCGCTCCACCAGCGGCACCACCGTGTAGAAGACGCTCTGCTCCCCTTTCAGGGCCACATCGTAGTCGCCCGCGGCAGCATAGTAGAGATCCACCGAATAGTCCCGCAGGGCCGGGGATTCCAGCTGCTCCACGATCCAGCCGGTGTTGGCGTCGCCGGAGAAGCAGAGGAAGCGTGAGAAATAGGGCAGGCTCTGGCACATGCCGGTGTCATAGGTGAAGTAGGAGCCCCAGGAGTTGCCGCCGAGGGCGAAGTGTTCCCGCGCGGCGGAGATGGCCTCGGGCGAGGAGTCCTCCGCCCAGGTGCTGAAATTCTCCACGGTATAGGGCAGGATCACGTTCTGCAGTTCATAGGCCATCTGCTCGTATTTGGACTTGTAGAAGTCCTCGCCGCGGTAGAGGTACTGGGAAGCAGAGACGATAATCAGCGGGTCGATGATCTTTTCGGCGATCATGCGGTCGTAGATCCAGCGCATCTGGATCTCCCGATCGTTCTCCAGCGGCAGCGGCAGGCCGAGCCAGGATTCCTCCGTGGTGCGCAGCCCGTGCATGAGCACCAGCACGTTGTACTTCTGCCCCGGGTCGTAGCCGTAGGGAAGATAGAAGCCGACTTTCATGGTCACCGGCATCTGGCGGCTCCAGTCCGTGGTCTCAAAGCTCCAGCTCAGGATCGTCCCGGCCTCCTCGCAGGGCTCGTAGAAGCGATCCGGCAGCAGGCTCTCGTGATAGTCCGGGATGCGCCCGCAGCTGCAGAGGGCGTGGACGTAGTGGTGCACCACCTTCTCCCCGCAGCGCAGGCACTCCCCCTCCGTGCTGTGGAAGGGGTGCTCGCAGACGTAGCCGCAGAGGACGCAGACGCCGTTTTCAAAGGCGGGGTGACCGCAGTCCTCCGGCAGGATCACGGGCAGCGGCTCCTCGGTGGGCTCCGGCGTCACGATCACTGCTGTGGGTTCCGTCGTCACTTCCGTCCCGGAGAGCTGCATCCTCGCAGCCAGCACGCCGACGCCCACGCCGAGGCACAGCAGCAGCACCAGCAGCAGCGGCCAGAAGCCGCGGTTTTCTCTCTTCATCGGCAGGCCTCCTCCAGCGTTTTCTGCAGCCCGGCGGCCAGATCCGCCAGCTCCTCCGGCTTCAGCTTCAGTTCCGCCCGGTCATAGGTGAAAAAACCGTTGGTCTCATCCTCCACGTCGGACACCTGGGTGTAGATGCAGCCGCAGAGCCCGTCGCGCACCAGGGGCGGCAGCTCTTTTCCGTAGGTCTCCCGCAGGGCGGCGACATAGTCCTCCCGCGTCTCGTACTTCCGGTAGCCGTAGGTCTTCTCCCGGTTGAAGCTGTGCTCCGGCACCTTCCAGACATAGCCGCCGAACTCGCTGAGAAGCTGCGGCAGCGGGAGCTTCCCCAGATGCAGCGGATCAAAATAGATGTGCAGGCTGTCCACATCGCTCTTCTTCTGGTGGAACCAGCCGGAGGTCGTATCGATGAAGCGGTCGGGGTCCAGCGCTTTGAGGCGTTCATAGGCCTCGTCCGCCAGGAACTGGCCCCAGCCCTCGTTGAAGATCGTCCAGAGGCAGATCGAGGGGTGATTGGCAAGCAGCCCCGCCGTCTCCTCCATGCTCTCAAGGAAGATACGGCGGCTCTCGGGATCGCGGTGCAGCCGGCGGTCCTCATGCTTCTGGAAATGCAGGGTGGGGAGCACCGTGTCGCGGATATAGGCGTAATTGCCGTTATTGACCATGTCCTGAAACACGATCATGCCCAGGCGGTCGCAGTTGTAATAAAACTGCTCCGGCTCGATCTTGATGTGTTTGCGCAGGGTGTTGAAGCCCAGGGCCTTCATGGCCAGGATGTCCTTCTCAAAGGCCTCCGGCCCGGCGGGGGTATAGAGGCCGTCGCTCCAGTAGCCCTGATCCAGCAGGGCGTTAAAGAAATAGGGCTTCCCGTTCAGGCAGAGCCGCGGGAGGCCGTGGATCGTCTCCGTCGAGAGGCTGCGCAGGGCAAAGTAGGATTCCACCCTGTCCTCGCCGGAGACCACGGTGAAATCATAAAGGTACGGGTCTTCCGGGCTCCAGAGCCGGGGAGATTTGACGGGGATCCGCACCCTTCCGTTCACAAGGGGATAACACTCCCCGTTGCAGTTTACTCCCCCGTCGCTGACGCCCTCCGCCGTGACTTCACACCAGTCCGCGCCGGTTTTGATGTGCAGGGAGCGGATGTATTGTTCCGGCACCGGCTCCAGCCAGACCGTCTGCCAGATGCCGGAGCAGGGCGTATACCACATGCCGCCCCGCTTCACGCTCTGCTTGCCCCAGGGGTAGCGGTGATCCAGATCGTTTGTGACCGCGACCGTAAGCTTGTTTTCACCCTCGCGCAGGGCTCCGCTCACGTCCACCGTGAAGGGCAGGTAGCCGTTTTCGTGACGGCAGAGTTCTTCTCCGTTGACGCGCACCCGGCAGTCGCGCATGACCGCGCCAAAGTGCAGCAGGATGCGTCTGCCCTGCCATGCCTCCGGGATCGTGAAGCTTCGCCGGTAGACCATCTCCGTCCCGATGGCGGGCGGCGTCTCCAGGCCGCTGAGCAGGCTCTCCGCGCAGAAGGGGACGCGGATCGTCCGCGTCTTTCCGCCGTAAGTGATCTCCCAGTCCCCGTTCAGGCAGAGCCAGTCTGCGCGCCGCATCTGCGGGCGAGGGTAGCGCTCCCAGGGGACGGCGGGCAGATTTCTCCCCTCTTCGGTGTATAGTTTCTGCATTTCGCCATCCCCTTTTTTCAATCTTTTCTATCAGTATACCGCAATGTCCGCCCTGCGTCAAAGAAAAACGGTGAGAGCCGAAGCTCTCACCGTCAAGGTGTCGACAAAGTGTCGACACCTTGAGCATCAAAAATGAGAACTTCCGGAAAAGTTCTCATTTTTGAGATTATCAAACGCGAGAGGGAATAACCTGGCGAAACCGAACTTCCCCCGCGAGGCTTGCCCGCCAGGGCAACCGAGCGGGAGCGAGCCGACGCCGCAACCTTCCCCCCATACAACAGCGGCGGCGGCGAGCCACCCCGGCACGGCCGCGCAGACGCGGGCGGGGCGGGGCATTTGAGCGAGGGGCGCACTGAAACAAAACTTTCCACACCAGCCTGGGCGCCCCGAGCGGAACGCGCGGCGAGGGGGGCGGCGAAGCCCAAGCCGACCGGCCAGCGACCAGGCAACGACCACCACCAGGCGAGGCGCAGGGGGAGGCGCGCCGCGCGACCTCTTTTTGTCCACAAGAGAGAGTTGCCAGGGCAAAAGGAGAACGGGGGTATCAACCCCCGTCCCCATTGTACGGCCACCAGTCCGGAGCGTAGTAATCGGCTACGTACTCGACGCATGCCAGGGCGATCTCCTTGGGCGACCAGTAGTGCTCATCCACGCCGTGCACGGCACAGTGGCAGTGCTGGCACAGGGTAATGAGGTTATGCATGGACGTCACGGAGCCGCCCTGGCCTTTCGGGATCACGTGGTGGATCTGGATATGCACGGGGCTATCGCAGAGGGCGCACCGGTAGTGGTCACGACGGTATACGGCTTTGCGGATCTGGTTATTGATGCGAGCTGGGATCATGGCTGACGCCTCCTTTCTGAGATGGCGCCGACGAACGGCCACCATGTCAGGGGCGAGGCCAGGGCCCTCTAAGGGCCGGGCACGGGGAGGGCGGCACGGCGGGAGCGCATCCAGCGCCCACGACGGGACGGCCACCCCGCGCCCAAGCCACGCCGTCTCACGCAAGGCGGGGCCTGGCCTCGCTTGCCTTGCCCTTGACGGTGGTCTACGCTTGGCGCCGTCTGAAAGGGGGCGGCGGCGATCCCTGCACGGATCCACACCGGATCCGCACCCGCTCACCGTCTACGGATTGCGGCGTCTACGAGATCCCGCGACCTGGGATCCTTGCCGGGCATGAACGTCGGGTAGGGTCTCCCTGGGATCACATGACCGAGCGGGCACCAATACGGCGACGTGCGCTCCTGCTTCCGTGACACGGGGTAGATACCGTGGTTCACACACAGGCGACGCCTGGCGAAGTAGTACCGGCACTCCATGCAGTGATACGTTGCTCTTGGCCTGGACATGGCGCGCTCCTTTCCGTCGTTTGAACCTGGGCTAAGCGTCGATTTTGCACCGCTTTCCCGTAGGTTATCGACATGGGTATTCTACTACCGGCTCTGGGAGTAGCGCAACCAGCTACCGCAGAATATCAATGTAGCGCAACCCGCTCATGCCTTGGGATGCGCGCAAGCGCACCCCTGGGGCTTCCGGAAAAGTTCTCATTTTTGAGATTATCAAACGCGAGAGGGAATAACCAATCCCCTCTCGCGCTCTCCCCATGCGTGTCCTGCTTCCGTCGCATGAGTTTGTCTACAGTCTGACGGTGAGAGCCGAAGCTCTCACCGTCTGTATGCTATGCTTATTCTTCGCCGTCGTCGCAGATCAGGCCGTAGCCGCCCTGTTTGCGCTTGTACACCACCGCGATGGCGTCCTCGGCGTCCATGTTCCGGAATACGAAGAACTCATGGTCCAGCAGGTTCATCTGCAGGATGGCCTCCTCCGGGGACATGGGCTTGATGGAGAAGCGCTTGGAGCGCACGATCTTGAACTCTTCATCCGCCTCTTCTTCCTGAGGCGCAAAGGCTGGCACGGCGTCACGCTCCACCAGCACACCGTCCCGGAGCCGCTTCTCCAGACGGGTCTTGTTCCGGCGGATCTGCCGCTCGATGGCGGCCACACCGGAGTCGACGGATGCGTACATGTCGTTCGTAAGTTCGCTTGCACGGTAGTACAGGCCGTTGTTGTGGATGGTAATCTCTGCCCGGAAGCGGCCGCGCTCCAGGCTGAAGGTCACAAAAGCCTCAGCCTCCGTTTTGAAGAAACGGTCAAGCTTACCGATCTTGCGCTCGGAATAGGCTCTCAGATCCTCGGAAGAATCCATCTTTTTCTCGGTGAAAGTGAACTTCATTTGTGCCAACTCCTTTCAGTGTCTCGTACTGGAGAGCGGTCGCCCGCTTTCCTTACCGGTATTTTAGCACAGAATGCTGAAAAAAAGAAGTCTCATTTGTGAAATCGTCACAAGCGACGGAACTGTGCTCCATATTTTGTATAGTTATACAAAATATACCGCCGGGAACGATTCGTTCCCGGCGGCGGTCGTCTGTGATGCATTCGATAAGATCACCAGTCGGTGATCACTTCGCAGTCCGGCATGGCGGCGCGGAATTCGTCCAGCTGCTCCTGGGTCAGCAGATTGCCGCCCACCTTCAGCAGCTTCAGCCCGCTCAGCCGCTGCAGCGGCTGGAGGGAGCTGATGCGGTTCGCGGTCAGATCAAGGGTCTCCACCGCCGCGAGGGCGCCCAGGGCGGAGATGTCCGTCAGCTCGTTATAGCTCAGATCCAGGTCCCGCAGGGTGAGCCTGCTGGGACAGTACTCCAGCTGATAGACTGTGGTGAGCTGGTTCTGGCTCAGCCGCAGCGTCACCAGGTTGTCAAGCCGGTTGATCTCGCCCAGGTCCGTCAGATTCTGGCCGCTCAGATCCAGCTCGGTCAGATCGCTGGGGTAGGACTTGCCGCCGATCCTGGCCGAATAGACCAGGTCGGAGTGGATGATCGTACAGTAGGGGATCATGGACTTGAGATAGCTGACGGCCTCGTTGCTCAGGCCCTCGTTCTCCTCCAGGGCCAGGCCCTTGAGCATGGTCAGATCCTCCAGATACTGGAGATCCATATCCACGATGCCGGTGTTCTTGAGCTTCAGGCTCTGCAGATTGCTGAGCTTCTCCAGCCCGGAGAAATCGCCGATCGGATTGTCGGACAGATCCAGCGCCGTCAGGGTGCTCAGGGTGCCCAGGGGCACTGTGTCCGTCAGCTGGTTGCCGGCGGCGTTCAGGCTGCGCAGGCGGCTCATGCCCATCAGGGGCCGCAGGTCGGTCAGCTCATTGTCGGACAGATCCAGCAGCTCCAGCCCCGGGATATTCATCAGGGCCTGCAGATCGCTGATCTGATTGCCCCCCAGCTTGAGCCAGCGCAGCTCCTTGCACGCGGCAAGGGCCGAAATATCGCGGATCTCCCGGTTGGAGAGATCCAGCTGGCTCACGTCGGACTTGAAGGTCACGCCGCCCAGGCTGATGTCCATCGCCTCGCCCTTCTCCACGTCGCTGTAGATCGCGCAGGTGGGCAGCGCCTCGGAGAGCGCCGTCAGCGCCTCCTTCGTGATGGGGACGTCCCGCAGGCTCAGCATGCTCAGGTTGAGCAGGCCGTACAGCGGGCTCAGATCCTCGATGGGGTTGCCGTCCAGATAAAGCGTGCGCAGATCCGTAAGCCCCGCAAGCGGGCTCAGATCCCGGATGCGGTTGCCGCTCAGGTTCAGGATATCCAGCCCGCCGAGCCGGGCAAGCGGTGTGATATCTGTCAGCTGGTTGTTCATCAGGGAGAGGTTGTTGAGCGCATAGAGCTGGCAGACCTCTTCCAGATCCCGGTCCTTCAGGCCGCGGTCATCCAGCACGAGACCCTCTGTACCCTGATCGAGGCGTTCCCCAAGGACCGTGACGCGCTCCGCCTCCCGCTGGGCCTGGCGCTGCGCGTCGATGCGTGCGATGCGCTCAGAGACCGGCTCGCGGGTCAGATCCATGCCGCGCAGGATCTCCAGCGCTTTCTCCAGATTGCCCTGCTCCTCGTAGCAGTCGGCCATCAGGAGAAGGCATTCCTCGCTCTCCCGCTCCGCCGCCGCCTTGCGCAGAGCGCGCAGGGCGCTGTCATAATCGCCCTTTTCGCGGCTCTCGGCCGCGAGGGCCATGTTCTCGGCATAGACGTCCGTCTTCGTATATTGCAGCTGCAGCGCGGCCAGAATGGCCAGCAGCAGCACCGCCGTCAGCGTGCCGATCAGGAACCAGCGGCGTTTTCGTTTTTCCTGCGGCAAAAGCTGCCGCCTCGCCGGTCGGCTCCTTTTCACCGCATGGCGCGGCGCGCTCCGGCGTCTGCCGGACGCGTGGGCGCCGGTGCGTGTGATTCTGTTCATACAGTCTCTTCCGTGTCCTCTTTCTCAGGATATGCTGGCGCGTCCGCCGTCAGAAAATCAGCCGGGGCGGGCGTCTGGGGCGGCTCCTGCGGGGCGGGGGCCGGCGCGGCGGGTTTGGGCTCCTCTTCGGCCTTTCTGGGCTTCTTCACCAGCTTCTTCATGGCAAGGGAGGTGAAGAGCAGCGAGAGCATGATGCACAGCACGCTCATCTCCTGCATGCCGTCGGTAAAGGTGACGGGGTTCACCGTGTCGCGCAGGCGGGCAATGTCCTCCACGCCCACATGATACAGGAAGGGCAGCAGGAACAGCGGCACCAGCAGCCACTTGGTGCGGATCAGGGTGAAGACCGTGCCGCAGTACAGAACCGCCACCGCCGCGTAGAGCAGCAGGCAGAGCAGCATCTGGGTGGTGTTCTCAAAGGTCAGCGCTTTGAGGACGAAGAAGGCCACGCCGCCCAGCACGGGCAGGAAGGTGGTCCAGAGCGCGTGCTTGCCCAGCAGGGCCAGCAGGAGGATGAAGAGCAGACCGCTCACGATGGGAAGGAGGATCTGGGTCATCAGGAAATACCGATCGTCCCAGAGGCCCCAGCAGCCGATGACCCGGAACACGATGGCCAGGGTCATGAAGATCAGCGCCGCCTCCGTCCAGAAGCCGGTGCGCTCCACGTAAAATTTGATTCTCTCGTTTTTCATGTTCGTTCTCCGCCTTTCTTCTGTAAAAGAACTCCGGAATTATTTAAGTATATCATGCCCCGGGCCATTATGCAAGGACTGACGGGCAGGGAAAATGGAGCGAAAAAGCGAAGACAGGCTGTGTGCCCGCCGCTGCTTCTCTTGCGCCGGGGGATGGTTCCTGCTATACTGTGACAGAACACATGACGGAGGGATTCCGATGAAGAATAAGAAAAAAACCGCCTGGGGCGGTATTTTGATGATGCTTCTGTATATGCTGGTAGGCGGCTTCTGCGGCATCCTGATCCTGCACTATATGGACGCAGCCCAGCTCCAGGGCTTTGGCTCCTATCTGCTCGTCTTCGCGCTGATGCTGGCGGGCATGTATCTGGTGATGTACCTGCAGATCATCCTGCACGAGGGCGGGCATCTGATTTTCGGGCTGCTGAGCGGCTACGGCTTCTCCTCTTTCCGGGTGGGGAGCCTGATGCTGCAGAAGACGGAGGAGGGCCTGCGCTTTCGCCGTCTCTCCCTCGCCGGGACCGGCGGCCAGTGCCTGATGACGCCGCCGGAGCTGCAAAACGGCACGATGCCCTTCGTGCTGTATAATCTGGGCGGCGTGCTGATGAATCTATTAAGCGCGCTCGTATTCTTTCTCCTCTCCCGGCTCAGCCCGGGGACGATCGCTGCCCTCCTTCTGCAGATGGGGGCGCTGATCGGGATCGCGTTTGCGCTGGCAAACGGTCTGCCGCTGCATCTCGCAGAGGTGGACAACGACGGTTCCAACATCGTCTCCATGAAAAAATCCCCTGCGGCGGTGCGCGCCTTCTGGGTGCAGCTGAAGGCCAATGAGCTGTCCTCCCGCGGCGTGCGGCTGAAGGGCATGCCGGAGGCGTGGTTCACGCTCCCCGATGAAAGTGAGCTGCAAAACGGCATCACCGCCTCCGTGGCCGTGCTGCGGGAAGGCCGACTGGCCGACATGCTGCGCATCGACGAGGCGGACGAGGCCGCCCGGGCGCTGCTGGAGGGGGACGTACGGCTGCAGGGCGTATACCGGAGCCTGCTGAGCTGTGACCGGATCTTTTTTGCCCTGCTGCGCGGGGAGGACGCCGCCGCGATGCTCACAAAAGAGCAGCAGCAGTTCATGAAGAGCATGAAGAGCTTCCCCTCTGTGATGCGCTGCGAATACGCGCTGGCCCTGCACGCGGGTGACGCGGAAAAGGCCGCGAAGCTCCGGGCCGACTTTGAGAAGATGGCCCGGCACTACCCCAGCCCCGCGGACATTGAGAGCGAGCGGGAGCTGATGGCCCTGGCCGACGAGAAGATCGCGGCAGCGGGTGAAGTGTGATTCCGCGGGCGGTCGGATTTCAGCGCATTGTGATCTCATAAAGGAAGAATCAGGCGGATCCGCATTTTGAAGTGAACCCCAAAAGTTAGACATTTATAGAATTAGGCGACCTGAAGGGTC
>CAMOXI010000008.1 GCA_946628965.1 uncultured Clostridia bacterium
CACCGCGATCAGCAGCCCGATGCAAAACCGCAGGAGAGGACGCTTTTTCATGGAAATCACCTCGTTGATCTTCATTGAGAATGGTGCGGCAGTTTACCGCGCAGAGTGCAATCAAAAGCGTCTATGCTGGATACGCATGGGGAGATTGTGAAGAGGGGATTGGTTATTCCCTCTTCACGTTCAATGATAGCAGGTATTGAAACCGATTCAAGGTTTCAATACCTGCCCTTCTTCATCTCAACGTCTCGTTGAGATGAAGAAGGGCGGCGGCAACATGCCGCCGCCCTTCATGGGATTGCGAAAGAGTTGTGATCAGGCCTTTTTCACGATGCCCGCGAAGGAAGCGATCAGGCTGAGAAGCCAGCCCGCGCAGGCGACGCCGACAAAGTGGAAGTACGGGGTGATCGCGGACCACTGGTTCAGGCCGGCGTAAGCCAGGCCGATGTCATTGACCATGGGTCCGATGGAGACGGCGACGGCCGCCATCAGCAGGATGACATGGGCCGCGGCCAGAACATTGGCGATCTCCTTGCCCAGGGCGATCGCTGCGATGATGGCGCAGGCGCCGGCCACGATGGCCAGGATCAGGAAGGTGTTGACCTGGCTGGTCTGGACCAGCGCGTTCTTATACAGCACCAGGCCGACGATCGCAAGGACAGTGGAGAGGGCGATCAGGTAAAAACCAAAGGATGTTTTCTTCATTTCCATGTCCTCCTTACTGTTCTTTCTTCTTGAAAAGCGGCAGGACGTACAGCACGACGGCCAGCGCGGTCAGCGCGCCGAAGCCGATGTCCAGACCCTTGAGCGTCGCCTCCCACCACGGGGTCACGGGAACTACGCGGGTGTCGCTGGTCACGCCGTTCATAGTGTTGCAGTTTGCGAAGGTGTACAGGTCATACTTGAGCATCTGCTTGAGTTCCTGCTGGAAGGCGGTATCCTTCTGGATCTTCTTCATGTTGTCGGCAGACAGGGGGGAGCCGATCACGGAATCCTGGTAGGCCGTGGAGGTCAGGCATCCGCCGCCGCCGGCGAAGGTCACGTCACGCCAGTTCATGTACTCGGGGCCGTTGATCATGTCGGTGACGACGTAGCCGGTGTAGCCCCACTCGTTGCGGAGGATCTCAGTAACAAGGCCGCGGTGCGCGCCGGAGTACACGGTACCCAGACGGTTGAAGGCGGTCATGACGCCCTGAGCATAGTTGCCGGACAGGCAGCCCTGGAAGCCTCTCAGCTCCATCTCGCGGGCGCCCTGCTCGGTGATGAAGGTGGAGGTACCGGAGCGGTTGGCCTCCTGATGGTTGAGCGCGAAGTGCTTGGGCTCCATCATCAGGCCCTTGCTGTGGCCACCCTTGCAGACGGCCACGCCCATGATGTTGGTGAGCATGGAGTCTTCGGAGTAGTACTCATGGTTGCGGGAGCAGTAGGTGGCGCGGTGGTTGTTCAGACCGGGTCCGAACAGGGAGGAGGCGTTGGCCCACAGGGAGTCCTCGCCGAAGAGCTCGCCCTCGCGCTCCACCAGCTCCTTGTTGAAGGTGGCAGCCACGACAGGCTCGGTGGGCATGACGGGCATCTGCCAGGTGGCGTACTCGTCGTCGGCAGACACGTAGGTAGGCTCGTCAGCCTCGCTGGCGGTCCACATGGCGGCGTAGTTGGGCAGCTGGTCGGACACGAAGCCGATGGGGCCGTCATAGATGGCGACAGAGTGCAGGCCGATGGAGTCGATGGGATCGAAGTTGTCGCCGGCTTTTTCCATGAAGTTGACAGCTTCCTCGAGGGTGACGTTCTCAAGCAGGGTATCCCACAGAGGATCGTCCAGCGCGACAGTGCCTGCGTAGTTGCCGTTATCGTCGGTGATGATCATGTCCACGAGGCGCATGCCGTTGTTGGCGCCCCAGGTGAGACCCTCGCCGTTCTCGGTGAGCTCATAGTTCTGGTTCTTCAGGCCGACGAGCATCTCATCCGTGGCCTGGATGCCCCAGACGCCGCCCCAGCCCTTGCTCCAGTCGGAACGGGTGAAGTATTCGACGGAGCCGGGGATGAGCTTGTTCAGGTCGCCGTTCTGCAGCTGATTCTGCACGCCGACGGAGTAGGTCTCCACATCCTGGGAGCCCACGGAAGCGGTCTTGACGGCGGCAGTGCTGATGACTTCGTAATCGCTGGTCTTGACCAGACCCTCTTCGCTGCCGGTCTTGACGGCCAGCACGTTGTTCAGCGCCTCATGGGCGCCGTTGCCGACGGCAAAGTAGTAGTCGCCGGAATCCAGGACCCAGGCGCCCTGGGTGCCGTCGGCCTTGACGACGTTCTCGTCGTAGCTGGCAACGTAACGGGCGTCGAAATCAACGGTAACGGTCTCGGAAGCGCCGGGCTCGAGAATACCGGTCTTGCCGAAGCCGACCAGCTGGATGGCGGCCTTCTCCAGCCCGCCCTGGGTGTAAGGAGACTGGACATAGAGCTGGACCGCGCTCTTGCCGGCCACGTCGCCGGTATTGGTGACCTTCACAACGGCCTTGCTCTCGCCGCCGATGTTGAAGTCCACGCTCTCAAGCTCCTGCTCAAAGGTGGTGTAGGACATGCCGTAGCCGAAGGGGTAGGTGACTTCCTTGGCGTAATCCCAGGCGCCGGCGGAAGCAAAGCAGCCGGCGTCGGAAGCGGCGTTGCCCTGGCCGAGGACGGCGTCCTCGTAACGGGTCTCATAGTACTTGTAGCCGACGTAGATGCCCTCGTTCTCCACAATGTACCAGTTGCCCTTGTCGGTACCCGGATCAATGCCCTCATTGGTGTAGAAGAACAGACCGAAGTTCTGCATGGAGGGGGCGGAGGTGGAGTTGACGGCGTAGGTGTCGGCAATGTGGCCGGAGGGGTTCACGTTGCCGCACAGCACGTCAGCCACGCCGTAGAAGCCGTAGGCGCCGGGGAGACCGGCCCACAGGATGGCGGAGATGCCGGGGTCCTGCTTGAGCTCTTCAATCTCCATGGTCACGTCGGCGTTGATGACGACGATGACCTTGCCGTTGGAGTTGGCTTTTGCCAGCTCGATCATGGCGCGCTCGTTGTCGGACAGGCCCAGCGGACGCTCAAAGTTGTCGCCGTTGGGGTCCTTCATGGTGCTGACCGCGTAGTCAGAGGCCTCGGAGCTGTCGCGGGAGAGGAAGATGACGGCGGCGGTGTCCTTCGCGGAGGCGAGGACGTCCTCGTCATACTTGTCCGCGGGCAGCTCGCCGATGATGTAGCTGTCGGCAGTCTCAAACATGGGCCAGAACACGGGGATCAGGCTGTGGCCGGGGACTTCCTGGCCGAAGAAGGCAGCCTTGCGGTAGAAGGCGGAGGCCACGTCGCTCTGGTAGAGTTTGAGCATGTCCTCATTGATGGCAAAGCCGCGGTCCTTCATGGCGTCGATCAGGGTGATGGTCTGCTGACCGGCCTCGTAGTTGACGGAGACCGTGGAGCCGATCAAACCGCCAAAGGTGGGCGCCAGGCTGTTCAGGCCCCAGATGGTGACCTTGTCGCTGGTGCTCAGGGGCAGGGCACCGTCGTTCTTGAACAGGACGGAGCCCTCCTGGGAGATCTCGACGGCAAGGGCCTCCTTGGCGTCGATGACTTCCTTCAGGGAGCCGAACTCGGATTCAAAATAGATGCCGTCGCCGCCTTCGCCGGTCTTCTCCACCTTGTAGCTGGTGGTGCCGAGGAAGGAGTTGATCTTACCTGCGTTGGCCTGGGCGATGCCGGTGGCATACATGCTCAGCACGAACAGCGAAGCAAGCAGTACCGCGAGACCGCGTCTCAGGCCCAATTTGGGTTTCTTCATTGTGTTCCTCCTTTTACTTTTTACTTTCCTGCGCAGGGATTATACATGCGCCAGATAGTTGCAGATATTCTATCACAGTATTACAAAATTGTAAATTCCGCCGCCGTCGGTTTTCACATCTTGACCGAATGATCGGACTCTTTTTTGTGCAATAAGCTCAAGGGAAAACTGGGAAACATTGAAAAGAGAAAGAAAATCCACCGCCTGTGAAAAAACAAGCGGTGGATCGTGTTAGTTCAGTTGATAGACGGCAACGCCGAAGGCGGGCAGAGCCTGCACACCGCTGCAGTCGGCGCCGGCGCAGAGCTCCCGGGCGGGGACGCGCAGCGTAAGCGTCTGCGTTTCCTGCGTGTAATTGAGGGCGAAGAGGAAGCGCCGCCCGTCCTTCTCGCGCAGCACCAGCTGCAGCTCCTCCGGGGCGGAGATCCAGCGGGCGAAGGGCTCCTCAATACCCAGGCGGCGGAAGAGGCGGCGGGCGGTATCCCGGGAGAAGGCGCTGCCCAGATGGAGGCAGCGGCCCTTGCCGAGGTGTTTCTCCGTCAGCACCGGCTCACCCGCGTAATAGCTCGTGCGATAGCGCTCCAGCACCTCGGTGCCCTCCAGCGCGTTCAGCACGTCGTGGAAGACGGGGTAATCCGGGTCCGCGTCTTCCGCGGGGGAGACGAAGCTGAAGTCACTGACCTCGGTGCCGGTCACTTCCCGCAGCGGCCCGGGCTGCACCAGCATGGGGAAGCGCCCGTGCATGTCCTTGAGCCCCGCGCGGCAGCCCAGCACCAGCGCGCCGCCCTGCTCCACATAGGCCTTCAGCAGATCCGCCCGCTGTTCGTTCATCAGCATCGGATGGGGGTAGAAGAGCGCCGGGTACTTCCGCAGCGCGTCAAAGCTCGTCTCGTCATTGAGATACAGCACGTCATAGGGCGTGTGGCTCAGCTCGGCCGCGGCGAAGATCTCCTTCTCGCTGTGGGAGGCGATGCGGGCATGCCAGCGGTCGGCGCGGCAGTCAAACTCGTTGTCGCAGTCCTTCACCAGGGCGAAGGCGGCCACGTTCTCCGCCCCGCACACGGGTGCGATCTTCCGAAGCGCCTCGCCGAAGTCCCGCACTTCGCGCAGCTTGCGGTTGTCCCGGTTGTCGTAGTCCAGGATGCCGTGCCAGTAGATCTCGGTGCCGAAGGGCGCGGTGCGCCAGCGGAAGAAGGAGACGAAGTCCGCCCCCTGCGAAACGCTCTGCATGGCCCAGAGCTTGAGCTGCCCGGGCCGGGGGGCCGGCATCTCCATGCGGTTGGCCCAGCCGCCCGCGCCGGACTGCTGCTCCATGATGCCGAAGTGGGGGCAGACCGCGCGGCTCTCAATGAGGTTGCGGGTCCACTTGCGGTCGTTGAGATCCGTGCTGTGTTTGGGATCGCGATCCAGACCCAGGGCAAAGTCCGGGTAGGAGTCGTAGGTGTAGACGTCCAGCGCCTCGCGCATCAGCTTCTGATTGTCCAGGTTGCCGAAGAGGCCGTTGGTGGTGATGAAGTCGCCGGGCTTCTTGTGCTGCCGCAGGATCTCCGCCTGCATCGCTGCAAAGCGGACGCAGCTTTCGGACACGAAGCGGGAGTAGTCCAGCAGCATGCCGGGGTTGTAGCCGCCATTTAATACCGGGCGCGGGGTATAGATCTGCTCCCAGGCGGTCACGATCTGGCTCCAAACCACGGTGCCCCAGGCGACGTTCAGCGCGTCCAGCGTGCCGTACTTCTCGCGCAGGAAGCGGCGGAAGGCGGCGTTGTCCGCCTCAGAATGGAACTCGTCGGTCTCGCAGTTGAGCTCGTTGTCGATCTGCCAGCCCACGACGGCGGGGTGCTGCCCCCAGCGGGCGGCCATCTGCTCCACGATCCGGCTGCAGAGCCGCTGATAGACCGGGGAATTATAATTGTAGTGCCGCCGCGCGCCGTGGCGCAGGAGCGTCCCGTCCGTCAGGGCGTTGAGGGCCTCCGGGTATTTCTCGGTGAGCCAGACCGGCGGCGTGGCCGTGGGCGTGCCGAGGATGACCTGCATGCCCTTTTCGGCGCAGAGGGCGAGGAAGTCGTCAAAGAGGGCAAAATCGAAACGGCCCTCCTCCGGCTCCAGCAGGGCCCAGGCAAATTCCGCCACGCGCACGGTGTGGATCCCGACGGCCAGCATCCGCTCCAGGTCGCTCTCCCAGAGCTCCCGGGGCCAGTGCTCCGGGTAGTAGCAGGTTCCCATCTCATAGTTTTTCCAGGCGTACATCGGTACCTCCGAATATCATGGCCTTCGCCATGTTGTTGTCAAAAGAAGAGTATACCAGACTGCAGACATACTCATGCAACAGAAGCAGGACACGCATGGGGAGAGCGCGAGAGGAAGATTCCCCCGGCGGGGGAAATGTCCGCGAAGCGGACAAAAGGGGGGAGGAGATTGGTTATTCCCTCTCGCGTTTAATATCCTCACAAATGAGAACCTTTTCGGGAGTTCTCATTTGTGATACTCAAGGTGTCGACACTTTGTTGGCGCATTGAGTATATCATGTTTTCGGGGAAAAACAACTCACTCGTGCCGCAAAAGCGTACAAAACTTTATTTGCACTTTCTCCTGGGATGAACTATACTGATTCAGATAGAATCGAATAAGCAAAGGAGTATACAGATGACCCTGATCCGCGATCAAGTTTTTGACGAAGAGAGAGCCCTGTACGGCAGCCGGGGCGTGGAGCTTGTGAACTGCCGCTTTGACGGCCCGGCTGACGGGGAGAGCGCCCTGAAGGAATGCCGGGACGTGAAGGTGCAGGACTGTTACTTTAACCTGCGCTATCCCTTCTGGCACGTGACGAACCTGGAGATCGAAGGCAGCGAGCTCACGCCGCTCTGCCGCGCCGCCCTGTGGTACACGGAAAATGTTAGCATCCGCAATACGAAGCTGCACGGCATCAAGGCCCTGCGCGAGTGCGCGGAGGCCAGGCTGGAGGGCTGCGACATTGTCTCGCCCGAGTTCGGCTGGTCCGTGCGCGGGGTGGAGATGAAGGACTCCCACGCCGAGAGCGAGTATTTCATGCTGCGCTCCGAGCGCCTGCACTTTGACCATGTGTCCCTTAAGGGCAAGTATTCCTTCCAGTACATCACGGACTCCGTGTTTACAAACTGCGACTTTGACACCAAGGACGCCTTCTGGCACGCAAAGAACGTGGTCATCCGCGACAGCGTGGTGAAGGGGGAGTACCTGGCCTGGTACTGCGAAAACGTGACCTTCGAAAACTGCACCCTGATCGGCACCCAGCCCCTCTGCTACTGCAAGGGTCTGAAGCTCATAAACTGCCGCATGCTCGACACCGACCTCTCCTTTGAAAAGTCCGAGGTGGAGGCCACGCTGCTTTCCCCCATCGACAGCATCAAGAACCCCCGCAGCGGCTGCATCCGCGTGCCGGCGGTGGGGGAGATCATCAGGGACGATCCGGAGAGCGCGGGGGAGATCCTCGTCGGCTGAATCAATAGGCCCGAAATCCGGGCAGAAAAGGAGAACGCCATGAACCTGCACGGCCTGCAATGGACCCGGGAGCCCGCCGCCTTCACGATCGGCGAAGACAGCGTTACGATCACCACCGCCCCGCACACCGACCTCTGGCAGCGCACCTATTATCACTTCCGCAACGACAACGCGCCCGTTCTGCAGATGGAGACGGAGGAGAAGTTCTTCAGCTTCATCGTGAAGACCGACTTCACCGGCAGCCACACCCGCTTCGACCAGTGCGGCATCGTGCTGTATCTGGACAGCGAAAACTGGCTCAAGGGCTCGGTGGAGTATGAAAACGCGGCGTTCCAGCACCTGGGCAGCGTGGTCACGAACCACGGCTATTCCGACTGGGCCACCACCGAGATCCCCGCCAGCGTAAAGCACATGTGGTATCGCCTGAGCCGCCGGGAGGACGACTACTGCATCGAGTGCTCCGAGGACGGCGTCCGTTTCCGGCAGATGCGCGTCTGCCACCTGTGGGAGGGCGCGGGGAAGATCCGTTTTGGGATCTACGCCTGCTCGCCGGAGGAATCCTCTTTCACGGCGGTGTTTACGGACATGAAGATCACCGAATGCGCCTGGAAGGCCCACGACGGCCAGCAGCCGGACGAATAAGCATTCCCGGCCGATTTCACAAACCGCGGAGGCTGCCATGTCTTACACCGTCACAAGGGACGATATTCTGAACATCGAGGCGGAGGCCGCGGTGGTCTGCGTGGAGATCTCGCTGACCGCGTCGGACGCGCCCTCCTGCCGCCGCCTGAGCGAGGCGGGCGGGGAAGAGCTGGCTTCGGCCATCCGGCGGCAGGGCTTCCTCCCGGTGGGAAGCTGCGCCGCCGTCGAGATCCCGGCGCTCCCGTACCGGCAGATCCTGCTCTGCGCCGCGCCCCGCTGGTGCGCGGGCAAGTCCAACGAGCTGCTGATTCTCCACCGCTGCTATCAGAATCTCTTCGCCCTCTGTGAAGAGCGGGGGTTGCGCAGCGTCGTGACGCCCTTCCTCAGCGCCGACTACTACCGCTATCCGCGGGATGAGGCCGTGCGCATCGCCCTGGTCGAGGCCGGAAATACCGATCTGCAGGTCACCTTCACTGCCGATACGGAGGAGCTTCTGGCCCTCAGCCGCACGAAGTTCCGCAAGCCCGAGATCGTCTCCTACATCGGCTGGTACCGGGATCACGCGATCTTTGAGCTGGACGACGGGCACTATGTCCGCGTCGATCTGCGGCCGGAGAAGCGGGACGTGGCGCCCATCCCCTATTTTGAAGCCTGCTTCCGCACGGGGAACAACCCCCTGCAGGAGCCGCTGCCGCCCGCGGAGATCGCGCGGCTCAAACAGATCTACCGGGAGACCGACTGGTAAAGCACAGGGGCTGTGAAATATTATTTCACAGCCCCTGTGCTTTGAGTTTTGAGTATTGAGTATTGAGCACTTCCCCAAAAGGGATTCCGCGTCTCCTCAAAACGCAGCACGCAAAACTCAAAACTTACGGGGATGTGATCGACACATCCCCGCAGGCGTTGTTCAAGAAAGATTTCCTGTGGCGTACATGACAGCGGTCAGCGCGACCACCGGCGCCGTCTCGCAGCGGAGAATGCGCTCCCCCATGGAGCAGACGTGCAGCCCCGCGAGCCCGGCCAGCTTCGCCTCAAACTCGGCAAAGCCGCCCTCCGGCCCGGTGACGATGGCGGCGGTGGCGATGTCATGGTTTGCGTCCAGCACCTCGTTCAGCTTTTCCCGCTCGCCGGTCTCGTACATGAAGAGGGCCAGATCCGTGTGCACCGCCTCATTGAGTGCGTCGGCAAAGTTCCCGGCCCAGCCCACCTCGGGGATGATGCCCCGGCCGGACTGCTTGGCCGCCTCCTCGGCGATGCGCTGCCAGCGGTCGATCTTTTTCTCCGGCGTCTCGGGCCGCGCCACGCAGCGGTCGGACTGGAAAAACAGGATCCGCGCCGCGCCGGCCTCCACGGACTTCTGGATGATATAGTCGGTCCTGTCCCCCTTGGGCAGGCCGCAGAGCACCGTGACCTTCACGCTGGGCTCCGCCGTGCAGGGCACAACCTCGATGACCTCCAGCTCCGCCTCCTCCTTGTCGGCGCGGACAAGACGGCACTTGTAATCGGTGCCCTGGGTGTCGCAGATGGTCACGTCCTCGCCCGGGCGGATGCGCAGCACGCGCACATGCTCCGCGTCCCGGCCGCGGATAATCGCCGTGCCGCCCATAAGATTGGTCCCGGCCATGAAAAATCTCGCCATAGTTGCACCTCACGCATGTATTGCTTATCTGGTATTATTACACATTTTCCGCCCCTTTGCAATAATATAGAATGGCGAAAAGCCAAAAAGCTTTTCGCTGCGCAGCAGAACAGCAAAGCAGTTTTGCCATATACTCATTATAGTCTGGAGCGAGGTGATTCCGGCATGAACGATCGGGAGATCCGGGAACGGCTGCGGCCCTTTGCACGCGTCTGGCAGCGGGTGCGCGGTGAAAACGCGGGCAGAGAAGCGCCGCGGGAGACGCTGATGCCCCGCCGCCGGCAGCAGGGGCGGAGCGGCTGCCGCCCAAAGGGCGGCTGTCCGCGGAAACCATGGTAAATATGTGACGCATAAATCTTAAACTATCTGAATCCGCGGCCGGATTTTCTTGCATTTTCCGGCCACGCATGGTATTATGTGAACCAGAGATTTTTCCTGCACAGGCAGAATCCACCAGAGAGAAACCAGAGAGATACAAAAGGAGAATGCACATGAAGAAAAAAATGATCGGCTTTGCACTGATTCTGTGCATGCTGCTGTCGTTTGTCCCGACGGCGGCTTTCGCGGAAGAGCCCGAAGCTGTTTCCGAGGAGCCCATGCTTCTCGTGATCGATGAGATCCTCCCGGCCGAGGAAGAAGCCCCGGACGAGGCGAGCGACCCCGCCGAAGCCGAGGGCGAGGCGATCAGCGCCGAACCCGCGGTCGAGACGGTCACGGACACGGCGGCCTACAGCGGCAGCTGCGGCGCGAACGTCTATTATGATATGGACAGTGCCGGCAATATGCGCATTTACGGCAGCGGCGCCATGACCTCCGGCCCCCTGGGCGACCCCGTCACCCTCACGATCGAGCAGGGCGTCACCGCCGTGTCCGAGAACGCGCTGATGGGCTGCACCAGGCTCACTACGGCCACCATCGCCGGCAGCGTCACCTCCATCGCCGCCAACGCCTTCAGCGGCTGCACCTCCCTCAAGACCATCCGCTTCCAGGGCGCGGCCCCCAGCATCAACGCCACCGCTTTCAAGAACGTGGTCGCCACGGTGTACTATCCCGGCAGCCAGAGCGGCTGGGGCAGCGTCGCGGGCCAGAACTACGGCGGCACGCTGAGCTGGCAGAGCGAGTCCAGCCCCTCCGGCAACACCGGCTGGAAGCAGATCGACGGCAAGTGGTATTACTATGACACCAACGGCGTCATGGTCAAAAACGGCTGGGCCAAGGACAGCGCAAACCGCTGGTACTACCTGGGCGCCGACGGCGCCATGGTGACCAGCCAGTGGGTCAAGGACAACGGCAGCTGGTTCTGGGTCGGCGCGGACGGCGCCATGGCCGTGAGCCAGATCATCTACTACAACGGCAAGCAGTACTATGTGGATGCCAACGGCATCATGGCCGCGAACACCACCATCACCTACGGCGGCCAGACCTACAAGGCCGACGCAAACGGCGTCCTGACGCCTGTCAGCCCCTCCGTGCAGGACGGCTGGGTCCAGTCCGGCGGCAAGTGGTTTTTCTACCAGAAGGGCGTCATGGTCACCAGCGCCTGGGTCAAGGCCAGCAACAAGTGGTATTACCTGGGCTCTGACGGTGCGATGGTCACCAATGCCATCGTCACCACCAACGGCAAGCAGTACTATGTGGACGCAAACGGCGTCATGGCCGTGAGCACCACCATCACCTACAACGGCCAGACCTATAAGGCCGACGCAAACGGCGTGCTGACGCCCGTGAGCCCCACGCCCACGCCCACCGTCAAGGACGGCTGGGTCCAGTCCGGCGGCAAGTGGTATTTCTACCAGAACGGCACCATGGTCACCAGCGCCTGGGTCAAGGCCAGCAGCAAGTGGTACTACCTGGGCTCTGACGGCGCGATGGTCACCAACGCCATCATTGTCACCAACGGCATCCAGTACTATGTGGACGGAAATGGTGTCATGGCTGTGAACACCACCATCACCTACAACGGCCAGACCTACAAGGCGGACGCCAACGGCGCCCTCACGCCCGTGAGCCCCACGCCCACCCCGACTCCCGTGCAGGACGGCTGGGTCCAGAAGGGCAGCGACTGGTACTTCTACCAGAACGGCGTCATGGTCACCAGCTCCTGGGTCAAAGCCAGCAACAAGTGGTACTACATGGGGCCTGACGGCGTCATGTGCACCAACGCCTGGGTCAAGGGCAAGAACGGCGTCAGCTGGTACTATGTGAACGCAAGCGGCGTCATGCTCAGCGGCACTGTGGCCACCATCGACGGCAAGATGTATTACTTCTACGACAGCGGCATCCTGGCTGTGAACACCACCGTCACCTACAACGGCACGACCTACAATGCGGATGCCAACGGCGTCCTGACGCCCGCCAGCCCCTCCGGGCAGGAGGGCTGGGTCCAGTCCGGCGGCAACTGGTATTACTACCATAACGGCGAGATGGTCAAGAGCGCCTGGGTCAGGACCAGCAGCTGGTACTACATGCAGTCCAACGGCGTCATGGCCACCAACATGCTCATCGTCGCCCAGGGCAGGCTCCTCTACGTCTCCAACGACGGCAAGCTGGCGGTCAGCCGTCAGGTGACCATCCAGGGCCGCACCTATAACGCGGCGGCGGACGGCAGGCTGACCCAGGCTTACACCAGTCAGCTGCCCAACCAGAGCGACAACGCCGCCTCTCCCAGCAACGCCATCAACGGCAGGACCGAGGGCGGCAGCTGGCAGCAGGTCAACGGCCGCTGGCGCTACAACAACGTCTACGGTTCTCAGGTCACTAACACCTGGGTCAACGGCAAGGACAACTACACCTACTACGTCGGCTTTGACGGCTGGATGGCCTACGACCGCGTGGTCATCTCCGGCAATCAGATGTACTATGTGAACGGCAGCGGCCAGCTGGTCCGCAACCAGAACGTGCAGATCGGCAACGCCACCTACTATGCCGATTCCACCGGCGCGCTGAGCCACGCCCGTCTGCTCCACGCCACCGTCGCCCCGTACTGAGTCCCTCGCGGGAGAAAACCGAACACATTGCGGCAAAGCCCGTTCGTTGTCATTCCGCACCAGTGACCGATGTCACTGGTGCGGGAATCCGTATCCTGTCATCCTTGATAATACAGTGTTTTGAAAAAGAAACGGATTGCCACGCCAGTGTGCGCACTGGCTCGCAATGACATGGGTTGAAGATTGTATGTCTGCGACAAGCCCGGCTCCGGCCGGGCTTGTTTGTTTTTTCCTTGACCCCATCGGAAAATGGATTATAATAGATAGACAGTCAGAAATCCAATACTGCCAAAACAGGAGAGAGATAACATGCCTACCACCTGGAACCGTTCTCCCGAGGAGTTTCATAAGATCTATGTCGCCAATACCGACGCTTTCTATCGCGTGGGCAATGCCGGGCTCGCCAAGGAGCTGGACGAGTTCATGACCAAGTGCGCCCTGGGCCTCTGGGGCCGCGCGGGCAGCATCAACGAGCGCCATGTGGAAATGGCCAACCAGATCTATTCCCGCTCCCAGCCACAGCCCAAATGGCTGCTGTGGAGCCTGACCGGCGCCGCCTGCGGGGAGGACGCCTTCCTGCCCCCGGTGTTCTTCTGGAACATGGCAGAGAGCGACGCCAAGCGCGGCACCGAGACCTCCCGCACCTTCAGCCGGATGCTGACGAACATCCTGCTGTACCTGGCCGCCGTGGATGACGATGTGACCTACAGCGAGGCCGCCTTCATCACCGAGTGCACCGACCGCCTGACCGCCATCTGCGACACCACGGGCGTGCGCAAGAGCCGCGAGGGCCTCAACCCCCTGGACTTTGTCACTAGCGGGGAGCCCAGCTTCCAGGAGAAGCACCCCGTGCAGGTGCAGACCTCCGGCGGCGAGAAAGCGCCCGAGGCCGCCAAGGTCGAGGAGGAGAAAAAGCCAGACTTCGACGAGCTCATGGAGCAGCTGGAGGATCTGGTGGGCCTGGAGGAGGTCAAGAAGGACATCAAGAACCTGATGAACCTGGTCAAGGTGCGCAAGCTCCGCCAGGCCAATGACCTGCCCGTCCCGCCCATGAGCCTGCACATGGTCTTCATGGGCAACCCCGGCACCGGCAAGACCACGGTGGCCCGCCTGGTCTCCGGTCTCTATGCCGCCATCGGCGTCCTGTCCAAAGGCCAGCTGGTGGAGGTGGACCGCTCCGGCCTGGTGGCCGGCTATGTGGGCCAGACCGCGCTCAAGACCCAGGAGGTCATCAAGTCAGCCCTCGGCGGCGTCCTCTTCATCGACGAGGCCTACTCTCTCTCCTCCGGCGGCGAGAATGACTTCGGCCGCGAGGCCATCGAGACCATCCTCAAGGCCATGGAGGACCACCGGGACGATCTGATCGTCATCGTCGCGGGCTACACCGGGCCGATGGAGAACTTCCTTACCTCCAACCCGGGTCTCGAATCCCGCTTCAACAAGTACTTCTTCTTCCCCGACTACAACGGCGAGCAGCTCATGGCCATCTTCCGCAAGCAGTGCGAGAAGAACAGCTACACCCTGACCGAGGAGACCGAGAAGGCCGCCGTGGCCATGTTCACCCAGCTCTATGAGGAGCGCAGCGAGAACTTCGGCAACGGCCGCGACGTGCGCAACTGCTTTGAGGACATGATCGTGCGCCAGGCCAACCGCGTGGCCGCGATGGATGCCCCCACCAAGGAGGATCTGATGACCGTCCTGCCCGAGGACCTGCAGGAGCCGGACGAGGAAGAGACCGCCGCGGAGGAAGCGGGCGCGGACAATGCGCCAGCGGAAGAAGCCCCCGTGGAGCCGGAAGCATAAGCACCCATCAATAACGATAAAACAACAGGAACGCCGCAGCCAGTCTGCGGCGTTCCTGTTTGTCTGTTCGTATCAGAACCGGCCCTGGGTGAAATTGCTCCAGCTGCGGTTCATGTAGGGCTCCAGCGGCAGGGGAGTGCCCACATAGCGCGGATCCAGGTTCCCGTCCCGCAGAAACTCCTGCAGGTTCTTTGGCCGCCCGGCGGTATAGACCACGGGGATGCCGCTCTGCTCGCTCGCGGCGCGGAGCACGGGATAGCCGTCCCGCAGATCCTGGGCGCTGGACCAGTCCTGGAGATTGGCGTTGTTGATAAAGCCGGTCACGGTCTGGCGGGCAAAGCCCTCCATGTCCGCCTTGAGCCTGAGGATCTTCTCCGCCGTCTCCGACATGGGGCGGCGGATGTTCACAATGTCATAGACCTCCAGCTGCCCCGGCACCAGTGCCGCGAAATCTGTGTGGTAGCGCGCCAGGGACAGAGCGCCCGCCGGATCGCCGCCCACGTCGAAGATCACCAGATCCCAGTCCTGCGCGAAGGCGGAGCCCACGGCGGCGGGCATGTTGGTCTGGGTGATCCCGGCGCCCGCGAAGGTGGGGGAGACCAGGTGGATCTGCTTCTCGTCCAGCAGCTTCACAAAGTCGGACATGCGGAAGTAGTCGTTGATGCGGTCCAGGTCGATGACCTGAGTGCGCCTGCCCTCCGCCGCGGCCTGCACCGCCATGTTCAGCGCGATCTCCGTCTTGCCGGAGCCGTAGTTTCCGATCAGAATAACGACTTTTTTCATGGCTCTGCCTCCTGCGGTGCTGCCTCAGGCGATCACGCGGATCACATCGAAGCCCTCTTCCCCGGCGATGGCCCTGCGCGCCTGGCCCAGGTTATGGCAGAGGGCGCAGCGCAGGCCGTTGAGCGCGAAGACCTCGGGCTCCTGCGCCAGGTTCCAGGCGGCGTGTTCCAGCAGCTTTCCATAGCGGCCTGTGGCTTTGGGGAGGTGCAGGCTCTCGAAGGCCGCACTGCGCCCGGGATGGGGCTCGGCGCCGGTGCGGCGCATGATGCGGGCAAGCTCCCGGGAATTCACCGCGATGTCCACACAGCCGGTTTTTTCGCACGCTGCCGCGTCGCCGCCGACGGGGCCGAAGGCAAAGCGTTTGTCATAGCCCGCTGTCGCCCGGCCGAAAACGGCCAGGGCGGAGTCATAGAACAGGAAGCTGTCCTTCTTGTCAGGATAGTTCTTTTCGAGAAAGGCCTTCGCGGCAAAGCTGTTTGTGAGAATGACGGGCCTGCCCGCCTGCAGCTTCTCATCCAGCAGCGCTTCGGCCTGCGCAGCCGCGGCCTCTTCCGCCTCGGCAAGGTCGAACACCGCGTCCACGCCGATCTTCCTGAGCGCCCCCGCGATCTCGCCGAGCGTCACGCTGCCGGGCGCAAGAGCGAGCACCCGCTCCAGCTCCGGCAGGAGCTCTGCGGAGACGGCCGCCGCGGTGCGGACGCCTTCCCTGTGGGCATAGTACACCAGCTCATCCTTGTGCTCCCGGGCGAAGAGCGCCCCGGTGGGGCAGACCTCCACGCAGCGCCCGCAGCCGACGCAGCCGCTCTCGGCCATGCTCCCGCCCGAAGCGAGGGCGACGCCGTCTTTCACGGCCTTCAGATTGTTCACCGTCTGCACCTGATTGCAGACCTTGACACAGCGCCGGCAGCTGATGCACTTGTTGGGATTGCGCACGATGGCGGTGGTCGCGTCCAGCGGCTGATCGCCGGGGACGATCGCAAAGGGAAGCACGTCGATCCCGTATTCGTGCGCCAGCGCCTGCAGCTCGCAGAAGCCCTCCCGCACGCAGTCGCAGAAGAAGCACATCTCGCAGAACTTCGGGTCGAGATCGGCGTATTTGGAGCTGCCGATGCGCAGACAGTGGTCGCAGTCCACCGGGTGGCGGCTCAGAAGCTTCTGCAGCCGCAGCTTGCGCCCGGCCTGCAGCGCGTCCGTATCCGTGCGGATGACCATGCCCTCCCGCACCTTGAAGGCGCAGGCGCGAAGCGGCGTCTGAAAGCCCTCGGCCTCCACCTCGCAGAGGCCGCAGCTCGCGCCGGGCTCCAGCCCTTTATAGAAGCAGAGCGTGGGGATGCGGATGCCGGCGCTTTCGGCGGCCTCCAGGATCGTGCTCCCTTTCGGCGCCGTCACGCTTTTTCCGTTGATCGTCAGGTTCACGCGCTCCATGCTCACACCTCCTGCAGTTTCTCGACCCGGCAGGGCGTGTAGCGCCACCTGGCATTGCCGGTCAGCTCGTCCAGATCCCGATGGTCCGTCAGATAATTGATGTGCATCCCGTGGGTTTTGCCCTCATAGCTGAGGCCGAAGTGGTGCGGGATCATGCAGTAGCCCCGGGAGGTCTGCCAGGTGATCTCCACCGGGATATCGATGGATCCTTTCTTCGTGGTGACGCGCACGGTCTCCCCGTCGGTGAAGCCCAGCGCCGCCGCGTCCTCCGGGTTCATGGCCAGACGGTAGGGGTCGCGGAAGCGGTAGGTGCCGGGGTTTCGCATGGAGGTGTTCATGCCGCCGTCCGAGTGCCGCCCGGCCGAGAGGATCATGTTGCAGCCGCCCTTGAGCGTGAGCGCTTCCCGCTCGCGCTCCGGCGTGACAGCCTTAATCGCCTCGTCGATTTCTTTGCACCAGAGGTGGATTTTTTTGTCCTTGTGCCGGATGTGCCGCTCCATCAGGTGTTCGGTGTCACTGTGGGCGATGATCGCGCCCTCCGGGTGCCGGTCCACCAGTTCAAAGGCCGCGTCCATGGTGCAGTACTCGCTGAGCATGGGCAGGCGGGCGAGGAGGGGATGCCGTCCGGTATCCGGCTTCACGTCCATGATGGCCCGCTCCGGCAGTTTGGAGATCAGCAGGGCCGCCCAGCACATGGCGTGGCCCGCGGATCCCATGGCCTTCCCCAGGGTCAGGGCGATGATGGTGGCCGCCTGGTCAAAGTATTTCATGCCGCCTTTGGCGATCCACAGGACGACCTTCATGAAATAGCTGATGCGGTCGCCGCTGCGCACGGCCTCCTCCGCCGCGTCGTAGAGATACTGCGGCAGCTTCGGGATGAGACCCATGGCCTGAGTCAGCTCGGCATAGATCATGGCGTCCTCCCGGGCCTCGCCCGGGGCCTTCACCACGCCGCGGCGGCTGAAATACAGGATCTCGGGATAGTGGAAGGCAAACACGTCAAAGTCGCCGCCCACCTCGTAGGCGCTGGGCGTGGGCAGGACGTAGTCGGCAAGGCGGGTGGTCTCGGTCTCCACGCAGTCCATGGCCACAAAGAGCTCCAGACGGCGCAGCGCCTCCTCCATCTTCTGGGAGTCCGGGTAGCTGCGGGCGGGGTTGGACATATTGCAGAAGGCCATGCGGATGCGGTCCTCGTTGTCGCCCAGCACCTCGTCCGGCAGCGCCCCCTCGGGATACATGCCCGCCACCGGGAAGCGCCCGGTCACCGGCAGACGCCAGATTCTGGGATCGGACTCGTCAGAGTTGTCCAGGGTGATGATGCGCACCGGCGGGACGTTGCCGCTGGGCACCAGCAGCGTGCCGCAGACCGCCATCAGGAGAAGACACAGGTAGCTGGACAGGGTGGACTGCCGCCCGAAGTACAGGCCCAGATCCTGGTGCATGCCCCACTTTTTCGTGGTGAGGATGCGGGCGAACTTCTCCGCCTGCTCGCGGGAGACGCCGCAGACCTGCAGCGCCCCGTCAATGTCAAAATCCGCAAACCAGCCCCTTGCCTGCGTCCAGTCGCGGCAGTAACGGTACAGGAAGTCCCGGTCCTGCCAGCCCTTTTCGACGATCAGGGCAATCAGGGCGCGCAAGAACAGGCTGTCCGCGCCGGGGCGCACCTGAATGTGCATATCCGCCATGCGCGCCGTCTCCGACAGGCGCGGGTCCACCACGATGACCATCTTGTTCGGATCCTGAGAAAAGCTGCGGATCATGGGCCTGGCGTTGGGCAGCTGGTGGGACACATAGGAGTTCGAGCCCCAGAAGATCAGCACCTCGCAGTTCTTGTCGTCCGGCTCCAGGGGGTGGAACTGATCGCCGAAGATGCGGCCGCAGCTCCAGAAAATGCCCATGAACTCCACGCCGATGGGATTGAAAAAGTACTGGGAGCCGATGGCCTTCAGAAAGGGCCGGGCCGTGGCGGCCGCCGCGCCGGTGGCGCCGCCGCCCCCGCCGATGATGGCCGTGGAGCGGGGCCCGTGGGCCTTCAGGATCGCGTTGGCCTTCTGACTGATCTCCGCGTAGGCCTGCTCCCAGGTAATGCGCTCATAGTGGTCGCCCACGCGCTTTTTGGGGTAGAGGATGCGCTCGCTGTTTTCCACGAAGTATTTGGCGCTTCTGCCCTTGCGGCAGCAATAGCACTCGCTGCTGGGACTCGCGGGGTCGGGACGGACGCTGAGGATCCGGTTGTCCTCCACCTCCATCTCCAGTCCGCAGGTCATGGCGCAGAGATTGCAGAGAGTCTTTTTCCACTCGCTCATGCAGGTTTCTCCTTTGTCTGGTTTTCTTCAAAGCCCGGGGTGACCCGGCCGGGTATCGTCATAGATGCGGCATTCGCAAAGGGTTTTGTATTCCTCCGGCGTGTTGCAGTTGAGGAGCAGGAGCGGGTCGCCCCGATAGGGGACGAGGGCGGGCTTCACCCGCTCAAAGAGCTGCCGCATGGAAGTCCTCTCCCCCTGCAGAACGGCCTCGCAGTCCCGGGCGAGCGCCCTGTCGTATACGCCGATCAGCGGCTCCGGCTCCCCCTCCATGGCAGCCAGGGTGATCCCGCCCCGGTGGGCTTCGATCAGCTCCCGGAGCAGGGCCGCCGGAACCAGCGGCGTATCCACAGCGAGCAGCAGCGCGCAGGGGTTTTCCACCGCCAGCAGGCCTGCGTGCAGCCCGCTCAGCGGGCCGCGGCGGGGATAGACGTCCGGCGCAAAGCGCGTGCCCTCCGGGGGCTTCGGATACCCGGCGATCACAATGTCCTTGATGCCGAGGGTGCTGAGCCTGTCCGTCTGATATCGGATCAGGGGCTTCCCGCGAAAGGCCAGCTCCGCCTTATCGCAGCCCATGCGGGAACTGATGCCCCCGGCCAGGAGGATCGCAGATACGGTCTTTTCCATCTTCTCTCCCCTTACAGCAGCGGGGACGGCAGGCGCAGCACGCGGATCGGATCCCCTTTTTTCAGCGGCGCGCTGCCACCCGGGACGATGCCGATCAGCTCACAGCCAGCGAAGGAGGCGATGTTGCCGTTTCCCCGGCCCTGGTGCTCCTGGAACCAGGCCTGTCCGTCTTCGATCAGCAGATGCCCTCGCAGCATGCGGTCGGAGCCGCTGGTTTTCGGCATGGCCTCCCGGACCGGGAGCTGCCAGAACACCGTCTGCTGCGTATCCCCGGTCATGGCCAGCAGCGCGGGCCGCAGCACGGTCAGCAGGCTCATCAGCGCCGCCGCCGGGTTGCCGGAGAGACTTACAAGCAGTTTGCCCCGCGCGCGGGAGACCAGCATCGTGCCGCCCGGCTTCATGTTGACCTTCCGGAGGAGCGGCTCGGCATTGAGGGCGGCGGCCGTCCTCTCCGCAAAGTCGTAGTCGCCCACGGAGGCGCCGCCTGTGGTGAGCACAAGATCCTCCGGGCCGTCCAGCGCTTTGCCCACGGCGGCAAGCGTCGCCGCTTCCGTATCCGGCACGATGGGCTGCCGCTGCACGAGAAAGCCCAATTTTTCAAGATAAGCCGCCAGCACATAGCTGCTGCTGTTGTAGATCCCATAGGGCGGGCAGGCCTCTCCGGGCTCCGCCAGCTCGTTCCCGGTCGGGATCAGCACGGCGCCCGGCTTTCGGAAGACCTCGACCTCCGCGAGGCCCTGCCCGGCCAGCAGCCCCAGATGCCCCGGCTCCAGCCGGGTCCCTTCGCCGAGCAAGATCTGCCCCTCACGGACGTCTTCGCCCCGCCGCACGATGTTGGTGCCGGGGGCGGCGCCCAGTGCGATCCGGACGGCCTGTGCCTCGGCCTCAGCATCCTCCTGCCGGATCACCGTGTCCGCACCCGGGGGGATCGGCGCGCCGGTAAAAATGCGCATCGCCTCGCCCGGGCCGACAGTTGCCAGCGTGCGGCAGCCCGCGGCCGCCGTGCCGATCACGCGCAGCGAACCCGGCAGATCCGCCGCCCGGCAGGCATAACCGTCAAAAGGGCTCTTGTCAAAGGGCGGGACCGCCGTGCGCGCCCGGCAGTCCGCCGCGAGGACGCGCCCGGCGCTTTGGGACAGGGGGACTTCCTCCGTCCCCGGCAGCCTTGCTTCCCGCAGCAGCCGGGCCGCTGCCTCTTCCCACTGCATATGATTCTGTATCAAAGCATATTCTCCTTACACTGCTTCTCCCAGCGCTTTACGATGGGGAGCAGTTCTTCACAGATCTCTTCAAAGCGCTCCGGGCGCATCTCGATCACCCGGGCGGAGGGGTGCGCCTTCACCCGGCGCAGAAAATCCGTCTCCATGCCCTCCCGCACGGCGGCCAGGATGGGCAGCTCACTGTCCAGCTTCTCCAGGATCGAAGCGCAGAAGCGCTCCGCGCCGCTCTCCATGAAGCCGATCTCGTCCATGACCAGGATCCCGTCTTTCCGCGCGTTCAGGCAGGCCACGCCCAGCGTGTCAAAAAGCGCCGTACGGACGATCCGGTCCCGGGTGTTGCAGTCGGCGAGATGATTCTCCTCCCGCGGGGCCTTGTCCGCCGCGCCGTAGGGATAGAGATAGATCTCATGATAACCGTCCGCCCGGGTGCCCAGGGTGAGGGTCTCATAGCCGAAGACCGGCGCCTGGACACCGGAAAGCAGACGGCGGATCATCGCGCTTCTGCCGCTGCGCCGCCGCCCGCAGAGAAGGATATGTTCCATGCTGTGCTCTCTTTTCATCAAAAGGCTGCTGCCTCTGCAGCAGAGGCAGCTCATGGGAGTATTATAAAGTCAAAGCCCCTTCTTTGGCAAGTTTCTGCGAGGATTTCTTGCCGCCTCTTCTCCACAGGCGGCTGCCCGGCGCGCGGCGTTCTTCACGGATTCATAACTGGACATTTCCTGTCAAACGTGTATAATGCTGTTTGCACGGCGAAAGGCTGTGCAGGCATTCTCGTTGGAAAGGATCTTGAAACCATGCTTGTACCTGTTTTATTGTTTCTGGTCGGCTTCGCCCTTCTGATCAAGGGCGGCGACTGGTTTGTCGACGGTTCGGTCGGCATCGCCCGCCGCTTCCATCTGCCCGAACTGCTGATCGGCGCCACCATCGTCTCCATCGGCACCACCCTCCCGGAGGTGATGGTCTCCAGCCAGGCCGCCCTGCAGGGCAACGCCGGCATCAGCTACGGCAACGCCATCGGCTCCATCATCTGCAACACCAGCCTGATCGCGGCCATCACGATCACCGCGAAGCCCGGCAAGGTGCAGCCGAAGTCCTTTGCGCTGCCCACGGCCTTCTTCTTCGCCGCCGCGCTCACCTATTCCCTGATCGCCTGGACCTATGGGCGCTTTGAGCGCTGGATGGGCCTCTGCTACCTGGCGGTGTTTGTGCTGTACATGGTCATCTCCGTCCTGCAGATGAAGAAGAACCCGGAGCTGGCGGAAGAGAGCGGGGAAGAGAACGAAGGCGGGGAAGCGCCCGAAAAAGAGCGCTCCTTTGTCATGGAGCTTCTGCTGCTCGTGGTCGGCGCCGCCGCCATCGCGCTGGGCGCGCGCTTCCTGGTGGATAACGGCACCCTGATCGCCGCGGCCCTCGGCGTTCCCGACTCGGTCATCGGCCTGACCATGGTGGCGCTGGGCACCAGCCTGCCCGAGCTGATCACGGCCATCACCAGCCTGCTGAAGGGGCACGGCTCCCTGTCCCTGGGCAACATCATCGGCGCCAATCTCTTCAATATCATTCTGGTCAGCGGTATGGCGATCTCGATCTCTCCCTTTGCCATCCCCGCCGAGAAGACGATCCTGGGCGGCGTCAACTCCAGCCTGGTCATCGATCTGCCCGTCATGCTGGCCGTGATGTCCATCATGTGCCTGCCCGCGCTGAAAAAGGGCGAGCTGAAGCGCTGGCAGGGGATCCTGCTCCTGTGCATCTATGCGGCCTTCACCGTCTACCAGTTCGTCAGCTGAAGCGTCCTGACGGGACAAAAGGAATGGGAAAAGGTCTGAAATCGAAGGATTTCAGGCCTTTTTTGCATGTGCGGCGGCCTAATCGAATCCCGGAACTTGACAAACGACAGTTCCCTTTTTAGAATGAAAGAAAAGAGATCGGACTTCGCGAAAGCGGGAGGGGGATGCTGCCATGACCATCGGGATCTGCGACGACGACGCGCGCATCCGCTCTGCGCTCATCGCTATGCTGCAGCCGGTGCTGGCCGGGAAACAGCTGCGGGAATACGACAGCGCGGACGCGCTGCTTGCGGAAGAAAATGTGCCGGACATCCTGCTGCTGGACATCCAGATGCCCGGGACCGACGGGCTGACGGCCGCCCGCACGCTGCGAGCGCGCGGCAGCGACACGCTCATCATCTTCATGACGACCTTCATCCAGTACGCCATCGACGGCTACGACGTGCACGCCTACCACTTCCTGAAAAAGCCGGTAGATGAAAACCGGCTGCTGCAGGTCGTGAACGGCGCGGTCACGCTGAGTGAAAAGAAGCTGCAGAACACCATCGTCGTGCGCGGCTATGACCGGCAGTATCGCCTCGCCGTGCGGGACATCCTGTATGTCGAGACCGAGCGGGGCCACGTGTGCCTGCACACGCAGAGCAGCGGGGAGATCCGCTGCACCCACAGCATGGCCCAGATGGAGGAGCTTCTGCAGAACCAGGATTTCTTCCGCTGCCACACGGCCTATCTGGTCAATATGGCCTGTATCGACTGCCTGCGGCCCAGCGAGCTGGTGCTCACCGACGGGCAGGTGCTGGCCGTCAGCAAGCACCGGAAGAAAGAGCTGAAGGAGGCCCTCTCCTTTTACTGGAGCGGGAATTTCATATGAATATCCCAAGCCTGTTCGAGGCGGGGCGGCTGCTGTCCCTGCTGTTTTATCTGCTGGAATTCCAGATCTTTTTCTATCCGCTGTATACGAAGGAGAACTATGTGCGCGGCTCCCTCGTCAGCGTGGGGATCTATGCGCTCCTCTTCGGCGTGACGCCCCGCTCCTCCTTCTTGCTGGTCCTGCTGCTGCATCTGCTGCTGATCCTGGGCTGCTCCCTCCAGGTCTGGCGGGAGACGGGGATCCAGTACCGCTATGCGCTCTATCTCTCCTTTGCCTTCATCCTGTGCCGCGGCTCCTGGAATACCCAGGTCATGCAGTTCCTGTTCCCCGCTGCGGCCGCCCTCGGGGCCATGGCCCAGCGGATGATCCTCAACCTGATCACGCTGCTGATC
This sequence comes from uncultured Clostridia bacterium, assembly GCA_946628965.1. Taxonomy (GTDB): domain Bacteria; phylum Bacillota; class Clostridia; order Oscillospirales; family Oscillospiraceae; genus Limivicinus. The sequence goes on from CAMOXI010000008.1 coordinate 23,759, forward strand.
CTGTACGGGATGCGCCGCCTATTCCTCCGGGTGGACAGGCAGCGGGAAATCACGGGCAGCGCCCTGTTTTCCGCGATCTTTCCGCCGTTTGTCATGTTCTCCTGCCGTATTGCGCTCTATCACTATCTGTACTATCTCCACACCGGGATGACAGAGGACGCGCTGCTGGTTTTCTACCTGATCGGGCTCTCTCTCGGCGCGGCGGTGCTGGTGTCTCTGGCGGCGCAGGAGCGCTATTTCGCCGCCGAGACGGCCGCCCAGGAACTGGAGCGGGCGCAGGAGCAGCTGCAGCGCCAGTACCGGCAGTTTTCCCAGCAGCGGGAGAACGATGAGAAGATCAAGGGAATCTACCATGACATGGCCAATCACATGGCGCTGCTGGCGGAGATGCAGAATATGGAATCGGTGCGCAGCTATGTGAAGGAACTGAGCGAGCAGGTGGAAAATGCGGGCTATTACCTGGATACCGGGAACGAGACGCTCAATCTGATCCTGAGCCAGAAGGCGGAGCGCTGCGCCGAGATGGGCCTGGAGCTGGAGTGCGCCCTGCGTTTTCCGGCGGGTCTTGACCTGCAGCCGCTGGAGATCTGCACCCTGTTTGCAAACCCCATTGACAACGCCATGGAAGCGCTGGAGGCCGCGGATACGGCGGATCGGGTCATCCGCGTGTCCGGGGGAGAGCAGCACGGCTGCTTCGTGATCCGCTTTGAAAACGCTTTCGACGGCGCGATGAATCCGGAACTTCGGACGCACAAGGAGGGCGGCGTTCACGGCTACGGGCTGAAGAACGTCCGCAGCGTCCTGGAACGGCATGACGGCTCCATGCAGATCCACAGCGAAGGCGGGCACTTCGTGCTGACCATGCTGATCCCCGTGGCCGCGGCCTGACCAGTTATCGGGCGAAAACGCCCAGTTATCCGCAGCGCCTTGAGAAAAAACGGACCTTCTGTTAAGATCATGGCAAAGAGCCATGAAATCATCTTAACAGGAGGTCATTTTTATGAGCAAATCCTTATCCAGACGTTCCTTCCTCAAGGGGACCGTGAGCATGCTGGCCGCCGCGGCTGTGACCGGGATCTCCGGCAAAGCTTTCGCCGAGGGCAGCGGCACCTATATCCCCGGCACCTATTCCGCCACCGCCAACGGCATGGGCACCGTCACCGTGACGATGACCTTTGACGCCGAGAGCATCACCGACGTGGAACTGGACGTCTCCGGCGAGACCCCGGAGATCGGCCAGGCTGCCGCGGAACAACTGAAAGCCCAGCTCCTCGCCGGGCAGATCGCGGAGATCGACGGCGTCTCCGGCGCCTCCGTCACCTCCACCGCGGTCCGCGTGGCCGCCGCTGCCTGCATCGCGCAGGCGAAGGGCGAGAGCGTGGTCGTCAATGAGGCCGCCGCGCCCTCCGGCCATGTGCTGGATCTAAGCTTCATGGACGCGCCCGAGGCGATTCCCGCCGACAAAATCAGCGCTGTTGTCGACTGCGACGTGGCCGTCGTGGGTCTGGGCGTCGCCGGCGTCTGCGCAACCCGCGCCGCCGCCGAAGAGGGCATGAAGGTGGTCGCCATCGAGAAGTGCTCCACCGTCAACGGTCGTTCCTCCCAGTTCTCCTTCTTCAACTGCGAGAAGTCCCGCGAGCTCGGCGTGGAGGACATCGACGCCAATGAGCTGGTCAACGAACTGATGAACCAGATGAGCCACCGCGCCAACCCCGCTATCCTCAAGAAGTGGGCGGACAACTGCGGCGAGGCCGTCACCTGGTACGGCAACGGCTACGAGGGCATCACCTGGGTCCCCATCGGCGAGAAGCCGCCCGAGGACGCGGTCTACGCCTCTCCCATGGCGCCGATGCCGGCATACCAGCCCGGCGTGGACCATGAGCGCATCTTCTCCGGTACGCTGAACTTCCGCCCGAAGGGACACACCCCCGTGCTGGAGGCAAACTTCCAGCGCGCGCTGGACTCCGGCAATGTGGAGGCCTTCTTTGACTGCCCCGCCCGCCAGCTGCTGCGCGACGAGAGCGGCCGCGTGACCGGCGTCATCTTCCAGAATCTCCACGATGAGAGCTATACCCAGGTCAATGCCGCGAAGGGCGTCATCCTCGCCTCCGGCGGCTTCGGCCACAATGAGAACATGATGGCCTACTACCTGCCCTGGATCCATGACATCATGGACAAGTACAAGGTCACCTATGCCCACACCGACATCAACGCCAACTTTGCCAACATGGGCGACGGCCAGCAGATGGGCATGTGGATCGGCGCCCAGATGGAGCCCGGCCCCCTCGGCAGCATGGCCCACGGCGACTTCGGCAAGCTCGGCCCGGACGCTTTCCTGCAGCTCAATGCCCAGGGCATCCGCTTCCACAACGAGGATCAGACCAACGACCACTACGGCGCCCAGTTCGTCCGCCAGCCGACCCCCATCTACATGGTCTTCGACTCCCACTGGGCCGAACAGCTCCCGCTGATGCAGGGCGGCCTCGGTTCTGTGCGCAGCGCCAACCAGAACCTGATCGACACCATCGACGAGTGGACCAGCGCCAAGGGCGACTCCATCGAGGAGCTGGCCGCGAACCTGGGCCTGAGCGGCGAAGCCTACGACAACTTTGTCGCCTCGGTCGAGCGCTACAACGAGCTCTGCGAGAAGGGCGTGGACGAGGACTTCGGCAAGTGCGCCCAGCGCCTCTTCCCCGTGAAGGACGGCCCCTTCTACGCCATCACCGACGAGGGCTCTCTCCGCTTCCTGGTGACGCTGGGCGGCCTCTGCACCAACCCCAACGCCCAGGTGCTGGACAACGACTACAGGGTCATCCCCGGTCTCTACGCCATCGGCAACGTCCAGGGCGGCCGCTTCGTGGGCGACTACCCGACCACCATCGCCGGCGCGAGCCACTCCATGGCCTGCACTTACGGTTACCTGACCGGCAAGTTCATCGCCAAAGCGGAATAAGACAGAAGTAAAGCAGATAAGCAGACTGTAGACAACTCCTCGCCCATGCGGCAGAAGATGGATCCGCATGGGGAGAGCGCGAGAGGAGATTGGCTATTCCCTCTCGCGTTTTATATACTCAAAAATGAGAACTTTTCCGGAAGTTCTCATTTTTGGTGTTTCAAGGGGTCGACACTTTGTCGACCCCTTGAAACGGGCTCTTTGAGGGGGTTCTTTGGCCTGGCGAATCAGCGGCATGGCCTTGACGGCCTTGCCCAACTCGGTCGCCTCCCATTCCTCCCGGCTGCGGATCATGCAGCCGCAGGCGCCGCAATCAAAAGATGCCCGGCGGAATGCCGCAAGGCATTCCGCTATCAGATAGTCATTATAGGATCACGCGAGGGTCAATCTTTCCAATCTCTGACTTGGGATAAAGGGTCAAATAAAGGGTCAGAGGGTACAGAAAAACTCTGTATCCATTGAGAATACAGGGTTTTTACTGGCGCAGAAGGAGGGAAAGGAGGGATTTGATCCGCTTTGCGGTACCCGAAAAACCTTTCGGGCTTACGCTGTTCCTCCGTTTTTTCGACCGCTGCAGAGAAAGCGTCGCTGCTGCATCTGCCCCCGGCAGCGCAGCGCCGCTTTCCCCTCGCGGGCGCTCGGTTTCAAACCACTTATATACCAAAAGAAAAAACCACCCGGATGGGTGGTCTTTTCTTTTGGCTAAAGATTGCTGTTTCAACAAAATGAGGGTAATCGTTGATTCTTATCAATGGAAGCCCAAAAGCCTTCGGCGAAACTCATCGACAAACTGGAATTGGTCGAATTATAATGCGAAAAGCGTTTTCGCATTCATATGACCGATCATATGCATTTCTTCTTCCGAAAAATCCATTTGATCAAGGATATCAAAATATCGCTCCATGATTCTTGCCGGTTCAACGCTTCTACTGCAGGGCCAGTCTGTAGCGAAAAGCAGTCTCTCAATTCCGAATTCTCTTAATATCATATTTGCCTTTTGTGCGTCGTACCTGTCCACGAGATCCGGAAGGATAGCAGAGATGTCGAAAAAAGCATTCAGTTTTGCGGCGTCCTCCCACTGGAATCCTCCAAGATGACACACGATAACCTTCAGTCCGGGATGTCTGTCCATCCAGCGTTCTATTCTTATCGGAGAACAATACTCATCCCGATCCTGCTCTCTTGCGCTGGAAGGATATGAATGCACAGCAATCACACGATCATGCTTTACCGCATACTCAGCAATGACATCATTATACGCATCATCGATATTCATCCCGCTATTATTGGGGTGAATCTTGATGCCGCAAAATTCAGCATGCTCAAAGGCTTTCTGTATCTGTGCACATGTGCATTCAGCGGTATTCCTTATATCCACATCTGCAAAACAGTGAAGCCTGCGATCCTCTTCGCAAATGCGAAACATATTCCGATGGACGGCGTCAACTGTAAATTCCATGGACATCAGCCAGGGATCGTTAAACGGCATAATCACAGCATTTTGAATATTGAATCGATCCATGAGCTTCCGGTAACCGGTAGCAGTAGCAAAGGATAATTCATCATCTGAATCCTGGTTAACTGCATGAACCTCATCAGGAATAATATGCATATGTGCATCTATTTTCGGAATTTCTCTCCAGTTCATGATAGTACTCCTCCACATTAAATCCCGATTTGTATAGATAATTATACAATTCAACATGAATGATAGCAACAAAAAACAATCTCTCATATTTAAGAAGAAAGAGAGATTTTTCTGATTTGATATTGAAAAGCCGATAAGCCTTTTATTTCAAGGCTGTTTAGGGCAAAAAATAGGATTGCTATCTTGTTAAAATAGCAATCCTATTCTGGCGCAGAAGGAGGGATTTGCGAGCATTTCTTTTCGCTTACGGGGGACGGAAAAAGAAATAAAGGGATCGACCAGTGTTTGCACTGGTCGATGAAAGCCACCTGTGTGGCTTTCGGACATGATTCAAATCCCTCCATCATGGAACAAAAAAGACCACCCGGATGGGTGGTCTTTTCTTTTGGCGCAGAAGGAGGGATTTGAATTATAAAGAGACTGTAAATTGCTGAAAATGATGGTCAAAAAAGTTCCGTAAAATCAATGCTTTGCCGGATCAAGCGTAAATGCCTGTCAATTGCCGGGAATGGTCTAAGCAGAAAACTAAGCAGAAAACGATTGCTTGCGAAAGTCCGATTTTATGGACAGAAAATGAAAGCCTGCCCACTCACTTCACGGCCGCTTCCAGGGCCTCCATGATAGGGATGCCCATTGCTTCGCAGTATTTCATGAGCTGGTCGATGCGCCAGGTCTTGGGCGGCTTGGCCCACTGCCAGCGCACGGTCTCCGGGGCAACGCCAAGTTTCGCGGCCACGATCTCGCTGTTCAGGCCGTTGGCTTTGCGATACGCGCTGAACAGCGCCCGCAGATAGTTGACCTCCGGCGTTGGGCGGGCAGAGGGAAGATAGCTGATCTTTGGCATATCCGCACCGCCTTATTGCAGGAAGGCCTGCAGCTCCTCGACCCAGGCCGGGAGCCTGCTGCCTTTGGTGATGAGTTCGCCGTTAACGTACTCCGCAACCTCGACAAAGCCGTTGTAGTTATCGAAGAAGTGGGCCTCGTCGCAGTAGGGGAGTACCTTCGCTACGGCCTCCCAGCGCCCGGCAAAGCGGCGCAGCACGTCCTCCTCCCGGATGTTGTGCCCGCCGTGGGCCACGCGGTTTTCAATGCGCTGCAGGCACTCCTCCGCGCTGTCCAGGCCCACATAGTAGAGCCGGATGCTGTAACCCCGCTCCCGCGCCTCCTGCGCCGTGAGCTCCGTTTTGCGGCCTGAGAGCGTCGTTTCCTGTGTGAAGCTCAGCCCCTTATCCAGACACTCCCGGATGCGCTCCAGCGCGATCTTGCCGCCCTGGATGGCGCTGCCGCCATTCTCGGCGGTGATCTTGTCCACGTCGATGATGCGGCCCAGATCGTTTGTCTGCGCTTTCAGAACGCCGGTCAGGCTGCTCTTGCCGGTGCCATTCACACCGCCGATGATCGTGTAAATTTTCATGCTTCGTCCTCCCGCTCCATGCGTTCCTCGATGGCCCGTGCGATATAGGCGTTGACCGATTCCCCGGCTGCGTCCGCGCGGGCCTTCACTCTGTCCTTCTGGCCCTTCGGCAGCGTCAGGTTGACCCGGTCATAGTTCTCTTTCATGTACTTGTTGACGGCGCGCTGCTGCGCCTTCGTCGTGGGCATGGTCATCCCTCCCGTGTATTTGATGCTGATAGTATACCATGATTATACTCCTGAAATCTATCTGTGCAAATATACAAATTCCACATATTTACGCAGATATATTTGTCACTACTTACAATTGATATATCTGCGCAGATATACTATACTGTGCTTGTAAGGACAAGGGGCCCGACAGCAGATGGACACGGAGCTTGCAATCGGAGCAGCGTAACGACAACAAGTATGCGGGGCCCCAAAAAGGAGGATACAGTATGAAATACAATCTCTCGCAGATCATGACGCGGGCGTGGAAGCTGTTTCGCAGGCTGGGAATCAGCTTCTCCGAGGCGCTGCACCGGGCCTGGCTCTCGGCAAAGGCGGAGCCGGTGAACGCCCGGCGGATCGAGGCGGCCAAGCAGGCAGCCTCGATCGCGGAAGCGGTTAACACCTGGGCGGGCTGGAAAGCCCTGGGCTATGAAGTGATCCACGGCAGCCGCGCCCTCTTCGGCGTGGAGCTGATCTACGGCAGCAGGGGAGACGGTGCCAGCTACAAGGCCAGCTTCTTCGGCGCAAGCCAGGTGCGGGAGGCGGCAGTATGAACGAGAATCAGAAGCTGATCGATGCGATCACCGAAGTGCTGCCGAACGCCACCCTTGAAGAGCTGCTCTTCGTCTACTACTATCTGATCCGATGAGAGGAGGGAGCTGACTGTGAAGAATCCCGACATTGTGACCCGTGTGTTTACCCTTCACGAATTGCTGGAGACAGCATTTCACACAGACCCGGCAGAGGGAAACAAGGCGCAGTTTGTAGACAGCGCTTACCTCATTTCGCTGGGGATCGTCGAAGCGCTGAGCGCGATCCTTGACGACCCTCTGCGCTACACAGCACTCCAGGAAGCCATAAAGGAAAGCAGCGAGGAATGACAAAGCCGCCGCCCCGGATGGGACGGCGGTTTTCCCTGCCTGGTTGCTTGTGGTACAATGGGGAAAAAGGAGGCGCAGGACATGGAGTGGCTATATCAGAGCAGCGAGGCGAAATGCCCCTTCTACCGCGGCGAGAAGGCCGGAGAAATCTTCTGTGACGGCATCGGTGACGCGACCACGACGGTATTCACTTTCCCGAACGGGGCCGCAGCCCACATTACCGATTGTTGCCGCAAGAGCTGGACGCGCTGCGCCTTTGCGCGGCTGCTCTGGCACATGCAGGAGCCGGACTTGGACATTGACAAGGTTTTCAGGGCTTAGTGCAGCTTCGCCAGCGGGCAGTTCTGCCAGTCGCGGCAGCAGTATTTGGCCTGGAACAGCCGCAGCTTGTTCCCTGACAAGAAGTTCTGCCGGACGGTTTCCGCGCCTGCAATCCCTTTGCAGACGGTTGCTGTACCGCTTTCGCCCCCGTAGTGTGGGCAGATAGCCGGGGAGCGGGTTTTGCTGTCCGTACTCACCCGAAAATGCGCACGAGCCAGTAAGCGTTGCTCGCAATCAGCGCGGCCAGCTCCACCAGCAACAGCAGCGTAAAGCGCCGCTGCACCCGCTCCATGCGGGCAAGGCTGCTCTCATGTACGATGTACGGCACGGGCGCCGGACACGTGCAGTTCTTCTCTTCCGTTTGTGCCACCCCCTTTCTGATAGAGTTTCATGAAGTCCTCCAGCCGCAGCGTCACCAGCCAGGGCTGACGGTTGCGGCGGTGGAACAGAGCCGGAACGCCGTCCTGAAAGCGTTCCGCGTCCCGGATCGCCTGCTGCATGGCCTCCGGCACGTTCAGGCGCTCCACGCGCTTGCACTCGATGTGCACCCCCGGCAGGCCGGTGAGATCGGGGACTTCCCCGAAGGAGAGGGAGCCGCCGCGCTGCGTGTCGAAGCCGTAGCCCTGCAGAAGTGCAGCCAGCTCCCGCTCGCCCTCCGCACCCTTGCGCTGGGAAGATTTACCCATCAAAGCACACCCCCGTGGTGTCCTTTGCCGGTGTCATTTCGGGAGCCGGTGCCATTTCGCCGGTGCCGTTTTCCCTGTCCGAAGTGTCCGACTGTCCAAAAGTGTTCCGATGTTCCGATGTTCCGATCTTGCCCACTTGGGCACCCTTGTCCACCTGTCCACCGTCGTCCACCCGTCTACCATCGTCTACCAAAGCGCGCAGGATCTCCACTGCCTTTTCAAGCAGCTCCGCCTTGCGCAGATCGTCGGCCTGCAGCTCGGAGGGCAGCAGACCCAGCGCGCGGAATCGCCGTGCCTCCTCTTCCACGCAGGCAATGATTTCAAGAACGTCCATAGTTGCCCTCCGTGATCCGCGCATTGTAGCCGCAGAAGCTCATGGTCGCAAGCCCGGTCGAGCCGTGGCGGTTCTTGTCCACGATGAAATCAATCGGCTGGCTCTCCCAGGGCTTCGGGCGCTCATCCTCCGGCAGATACTGCGCCGCACGAAACAGGAGGCACACCACGTCGGAGTCCTCCTCCACCGCGCCGGAGTCTCGCAGATCCGCCATCGTCGGACGCTTGCTGTCCCGCTGCTCGGATTGCCGGTTGAGCTGGCAAAGGCCGAGGATCGGCACCCGCAGCGACAACGCCAGTTGTTTGAGCCGGTGAGCGGTATCGGTCATCAGCTCATAGCGGCTGCCCTTTGCGGTGGGCTTTACCAAACCGATGTGATCCACCACGATCAGCGCCAGATTATCCAGGCAGCGGGCCTCCCGCTCAATATCCTCCAGGGTGGAGGGTGTGTCTCGGATGAAGAAGGGACGCCGGGAGAGACAGTCGAAAGCGTTTGTCAGCCGCCCCCACTCCTGCGCGGCAATTCTTCCCCCATAGATCGCTGACCGTGACAGGCCGGAGAGGCTGGCCGCCCGGCAGGCCCAGAGCTGCGCTTCGGTCATCTCGAGGCTGATGTAGAGGACCTTGCCGCCCGCAGTAGCCACATTCTCGGCGATGGCCAGCGCTGCCGTGGTCTTGCCGGTGCCGGGACGGGCGGCCAGGGTGATCAGCCCACCCGCAACCAGACCACCGGCAAGCTGCCGGTCGAGAGAAGGAAAGCCTGTGGTGAGGAAGGGGCGCGTCTCCCCGGAAGCGGCGGCGTTGATATAGTCCATGACTGCGTTGGCCGCTTCCATCGGCGTGTGCAGTCGGCTCCCCTGTTCCCGCAAAAGGGCCTGTAAGCGGCCCAGCGCTTCGACGGGCGTCAGAGTATCATCGGCAAGGGAAAGCCCGATCTCACGCCCTGCGCGTGCCTGGGCCGCCTCATGGATGACGCGGGCGGTCTCAGCGGCATTGGCTGTGGTGCAGTAGAGCCGCATGACTTCGCCGCAGAACTCATTGGAAAGCTGTGTGCCCTGCCGGGCGGCCTCTTCCTGGATCAGTACAGGGTCAATGGACTTGTCCGCTGCGACCAGCGCCGAGGCGGCGGTATAGACGGCGGCAGCGTTTCCGTTGAGAAAGTCCCCGGCGGAGACAGCGCCCCGCACGGCCCGCAGCGTCTCGGCGGGATCGACCAGCAGGCAGCCCGCAAGGCTGCGCTCGGCGTCCATGACAAAAGAAGGATTAACCAACGGCGCGCACCTCCCCCCGCAAGCGGTAGTGGCCGGATCCCGGCGGATCCTCGATCAGATCCTCCGGCGCGGGGGCGCTGGCGCTCCTGCGCCATGAGAGATCAGCGGCAGAAGGCGCGGCCTGTTGTGCGCTGCGCTGTCGCTCCCACGTCCGCACCGTCGCTTTCCAATCCCGGATTGGCTTCCCCTTGCCCTGCACCCAGCCATTCGCAGTGTAGTAGTCCAGGAAGTGCTGGGCGTCGATGCCGTTTGCTCGCTCCCTGCAGTATGCGGCTATCTCTTCCAGAGAAGGAGGAACAAAGCGCAGGCGAGCGGGCGGCTTGTCCGCCTCTGTACCACTTCTGACTTCTTTCTTCTGACCTCTGACTTCTGTATTCTCTCTTCGGGTTTCTTCGGTTTTTTCAAAACCCATCGGGTTATTTGTGTTTGCTTCGGTTTTCGGAGGCCTTCCGCCTTTTCGCCCGTTGGCGCGGTTTGTTTCTTCCCGCTCGGCATACTCGGCGAAAGAATCATCGACGTTGATTTTCACGACGTTAAAGGCCATACCCTCCAATGGATTCATCGGCAGCAGCTCCGCGTCAACTGAATCAAAATACCTCATCATGTTGGTGAAGACGATTCCTCGGCTTTCCATGCCGAGCTGCTCAATGTCAAGCTGCCGCCGATTACGCCGCCAGAATTTGAACCACTCTGGGCGGCCTTCCTTGTTTCTTGCCATCAGCCGCTCACCTCCGCGCGCTCAATTGCCTGGGCGGTGCGTTCTACCTCTGCCGCACGGTGGCGCATGGATCGCGCGCAGGCGTCCCGCTCAGCCTCGGTTTCCGCCAGATAGTATCCATCCCGGCAATTCACGCAGATGCACGCGCCCGCCTGCCGCTCTAACTGAATCTGCCGTCGGATTACACGGCGATCCAGGCCCGTCAAAGCAGCGAGCAGGCCGAGAGGAACAGCATTGGCCTCTCCGTGTAGCAACAAGGCGGAAATACCTTGCGCCTTCTGCGAAGAGGTGATAGACTGTGAGCCGGGAAGCCGAACGTCCTCCAACGTAAGCTGCCCGCCCTCGCCGCTGCCGGTCTCGCACACCGGGAGCGGCTCTTTTTTGTAGCTCATGCCCTCTGCTCCTCCGTCTGTTCCTTCACCCATCTCTCCAGCCCTGCCCGCGAAATCAAAGTCCTTGTGCCGACACGCATGACGGGAAAGCCCGCTGTGCGGATCAGTTTGTAAACGGTCGGTCGAGAAACCCCCAGCATCTGCGCGGTTTCTGTGACGGAGATCGTAAGTCGATCCATTTTTTACACCTCCAAAAATCATTTGACAGCTATTGATTGCTGTGATAATATAGTAGCAGATATTTATTGCTATTGCAATAGTTGACAGCTATAAGCATAAAAACGCTATAGTTATTTGCTAACGAGGAGGAATCTACTATGCCGCGCAAACCACAGCAAAAAGGAGACCATTACTACGATCCTTTCCCGAGCCGTTTGAGAGAGCTGATTGAGGAACGCAATTTGATCCAGGATGATCTGACAGAGATTCTTGGTGTGAAGTCGCGGCAATCGGTGACCGGCTATATTGACGGCAGCACAGCACCGACCGCAGAGAAGATCGTCGCAATTGCTCGGGCTTTTCAGGTCAGCTCCGATTGGCTTTTAGGGCTCACCGAAGTTCCGGCTCAGAACCCATCCATGCGGGACATAGAGAAATACACGCACCTTTCTTCTGCATCGGTGGACTTTCTTGGGCGGCCCAAAAAAGAGGAAACAAGAAAAGCATTAGACCTTCTTCTCTCCGCGAAGGAACTCCCCGAGTTACTTCAACACCTTTCAGATGTTGAACGCGCTGTTGTAAATGCAAATCGGACATATTTATATTTGAAGCTGCCTGAGGATGATCGAAAAAAGAGCTTAGCCCATCACAAAGACAGACTTGCATTTTCCGTGTTTCGGCTGACATTATCGGCCACCGCACTATGTAATGAGCTTTTCCATGTGGAGGAGATGGAGAGAAAGCTGAGCTCTGATATGGCCGACAATGAAGGCATAGCGAATGAGAAGGAGGCTAACAATGGCTAAGAGCACACGCCGGGCGCAGGGGACGGGCTGTATCTATAAGAAGACCGTCATGCGCAAGGGGCAGCCGTACACCTACTGGGAGGCGCAGGTCACCGTCGGCACGGATCCGGGTACAGGCAGGCAGATCCGCAAGACCTACACCGGCAAGACGCAGAAGGAAGTTGCGCAGAAGATGCAGGCCGCCGCGACTGCTGTCCAGGAGGGAGACTTCTTTGAGCCGTCAAAGATCACGCTGGGCGCGTGGTTCGATCTCTGGTTCAAGGACTACTGCGGCGATAAGAAGTATCTCACGGTCAAGCAGTACAAGAGCATGACCGATTCCCATATTCGGCCCGCTCTCGGTGCTGTGAAGCTCTCCAAACTGACGCCGCCCCAGATCCAGAGCTTCTATAACGAGCTTCAGCGCACGGGCCGCACCGTGAAGGAGAAAGACCCGAAGACCGGCAAGATCAGCACCCGGCAGGAGCCACTCTCTGCAAAGACCGTCAAGAATATCCACGGTATTCTGAGCAAGGCGCTTTCGACCGCTGTTGACGTGGGGTATATCAAGAACAATCCGGCCGAGCGGGTGACGCTTCCACGGGTGGAGAAGACGCAGATTGTCCCGCTCTCCGATCAGCAGGTCAAGGCCCTCATGGCAGCCTGTACAGGGCACGACTTTGAGCGGGTGTATAAACTGATCCTGTTCACCGGCCTCCGGGAAGGGGAAGCGCTGGGGCTGACCTGGGACTGTGTGGACTTCGATACGGGAACGCTTAAGATCACAAAGCAGCTCCAGAAGCGCCCGGAACGTGACGGCGGCTACACCTTTGCCCCGCTGAAAAACGATAAGGCCAGGACGATTACAGCAGCCCCCTTTGTGATGCAGCTCCTCCGGGAGCAGTACCGGGCGCAGACCGCGCAGCGTTTACAGGCCGGGGAAGTCTGGCAGGGCTGGCAGAGTGCGAAGGAGCGCGAGACCGGCCTGGTCTTCACGAGGGACAACGGGCGGAATCTGGATGTGACGATGGTCTATAAGGCATACAAAAAGCTGGCCGAGCAGATTGGCGCGCCGGACAGCCGTGTGCACGATCTCCGCCACACTTACGCTGTGCTGTCCCTGCAGAACGGTGATCCCATCAAGACGGTGCAGGACAATCTCGGCCACGCGACCGCAGCCTTCACGCTGGACGTATACGGTCATGTGTCCGAAAAGATGAAAGAGGACAGCGCTGCCCGGATGCAGGCCTATATTGAGAACCTGGCATAACAGGCCGGTGATTGGCAGGAAACAGGCCGGTAATCAGAAACAAATAAGCCCCCGAAGAGTCAGGCAAAGACCAGACCCTCCGGGGGCAAAATCTTGTTTTTGAATCTGTAAGCAGAAAACTAAACAGAAAACAGTACAAGCAGGAAAAGAGACGCGAACAATTCAAACCGAAAACCGGATAAGAAAAAGAAAAACAGCTCGATCTCGTAACAAAATCAAGCTGTTTCTTTGGCGCAGAAGGAGGGATTTGAACCCTCGCGCCGGGTCTAAACCGGCCTACTCCCTTAGCAGGGGAGCCCCTTCGGCCTCTTGGGTACTTCTGCAAGCCGCTATGACATAGTACCACAGCGGAATACGCTTGTCAAGGAAAATCGCGCAGGATCGGGCAGATTTCGCTCACAGCCACTCCACCGCGCCGCTGCGGATGTCGTACACCGCGCCGCGGATCTCCAGCTGCGCGGAGGGGATCTCCGGGTGATCACGGAAAGCCTGCCGGATCATCTCCACCCCGTGCAGCACGTTGAGGCGGCAGGCGGCGGCCGGGTCGCGCTCCTGGCCGATCGCCCGCTGGATCTCATCGGTGATGTAGCGGATGTAGCCCTCCCCGTGCCCGGAGAGCGCGGCGCCCACTGCGCCGCAGCCAGTGTGGCCCAGCACCAGGATCAGCTTGCAGCCGAGATGGGCCGCGGCATATTCAATGCTGCCCAGCTGGTGCGCATCCAGCACGTTTCCGGCGATGCGGATCACAAACAGCTCGCCGAGACCGGCGGAAAAGATGCTCTCCGGCACGACACGGGAATCCGCGCAGGAAATGACGATGGCATAGGGCCGCTGCCCGTTTTCGGCGGTGTCCAGCCGCAGCGCGGGGGAATATTCACCGGGGTTCTGCACTGCCGTCAGCGAACGGCGATTCCCCGCAATCAGGCGCTCGATGATGCTGTTATCCATGAATCTTCTCCTCTCAATCACTGACCGCCGGCCACGCTACTTCCCGACGCAGAAGCGCTGGAAAATGCGGGTCGTCACATCCTCGCGCACGGTGCGGCCCGTGAGCTCGCCCAGGGCGTTCATGGCCCCCTCGCACTCGGTCAGCACGATATCGGGGGTCATGCCGCCCTCCATGGCCCCCCGCGCACTCTCCATATACTCCAGCGCGCGGCGCACGGCGTCGGCCTGCCGGGCGTTGGTGAGGATCTCCCCGGCGGGGACGCCGGGCAGCGGATAGAGGGCGCGGATCGCCTCTTCCAGAGCGCTCAGCCCCTCGCCGGTGACGACGCTGATGGGGATCACCGGCAGGGAAGTGGGCAGGGAAGTGGTATGGCGCCCCAGATCGTCCTTTGACAGCAGCACCAGCGCGTGGGGCGCCCTCTCGGCGGCGTGCAGGATCTCCGCGTCCTCCGCGGTGAAAGCCTCGCTCCCGTCGATGACGGCCAGTACCAGATCCGCGTTTTCCAGCGTGTCCCGGCTGCGGCGCACGCCCAGGGCCTCCACCGGATCGCTGGTTTCCCGGATGCCGGCGGTATCCGTCAGGCGCAGCAGCTGCCCGCCGAGGCGGAGCTTCTCTTCGATGGTGTCCCGCGTGGTGCCGGGGACGCTGGTCACGATGGCGCGGTCATAACCCAGCAGGGCGTTCAGGAGCGAACTCTTGCCCGCGTTTGGCCTGCCAACGATGGCGGTGGGGATGCCCTGGGTCAGGAGACGGCCCCGGCCGAAGGTGGCGAGCAGGGCGCGCAGATCAGCGATGGCTGTGCCGATGGTATCGGCGTACTGCGCAAGGGTGAAATCCTCGATATCCTCGTCCGGATAGTCCAGCACCGCGTGGTAGTGGGAACTGATGTCCGTCAGCGCGGCATAGATGGCGGCGATGCGCTGCCCGATGGCGCCGGAGAGCTGGCCCGCCGCGTTGCGGGCGGCTTCGGCGGTCTCGGCGTCGATGATGTCGGCCACGGCCTCCGCCGCGCAGAGCTCCATCCGGCCGTTTAAAAAGGCGCGCTTGGTAAACTCGCCCGGCCCGGCCTGCCGCGCGCCGAGGGCGAACAGCTCCTCCAGCAGCAGCCGCAGCACCACCGGCGAACCGTGGCACTGAAACTCGGCGGTGTCTTCCCCGGTATAGCTCGCGGGGCCGCGGCTCACGGTGCAGAGACCCAGATCCAGCAGCGCGCCGTCCCGCGCGCGGATCTCGCCGTAGACAAGCTTCCGGCTCTCCTGCTCGCGCATCGGTCTGCCGTGCAGGGGGGTGAAGAGCCGATCCGCCAGCGCAATGGCCAGCTCGCCGGAGAGGCGGACGATGCCGATGGCGGCAACCTGACTGCCGGTGGCGATGGCGGCGATGGTATCAGACATAAAAACCTTCCTTTGGAGAACAAAAAGCTCCCCGCAGGAAGCTTTTTGCATACTCTTGATACGATCAGACTCCGCTGCGCTCGGCACGGGCGGCCCTGGCGGCGCGCTCGTCCTCACGCTCGGAGACAAAGTAGCTCAGTGACAGCAGACTGTCGGAAAAATGCACGTTTTCCACGAGAATCTTGCTGTCCGGCGCGGTCAGCTCCACATTCGTAAAGTTCCAGATGGCCTCCACGCCGTTTGCGGTGAGCATCTCAGTCACGGGTACGGCGGCCTCTTTCGGCACGGTGAGCACGGCCACGTCCACTTTGTGTTCGCTCAGGTACTGCGCCAGCTCGTCCATGGACAGGATGGGCACATCGTGGAACATGGTGCCGATGATTTCCGGCCGCACGTCAAAAGCGGCGATCAGTCGGAAGCCCCATTCGCTGAAATTGAAATTTTCGGTCAGAGCACGGCCGATGTTGCCGACGCCGATCATGATGGCGTTGAAACCGCGGTCCATTCCCAGAATGGATGCGATCTCGGAGCGGAGCGCAGGCACGTTGTAGCCGTAGCCCTGCTGCCCGAATTCACCGAAGCAGCTGAAATCCTGACGGATCTGGGAAGGAGTCAGGCCAAGCTGGCTGCCCAGCTCAAAAGAGGAAACACGGCTGATGCCGTTCTCCGTCAATTCATCCAGCTTTCGAAGATAGCGGGGCAGACGGCGGATCACATTGTTGGATACTTTTACGCGCTTCACAGACAATACTCTCCTTTATGGCCTTTTATAATCATAATTTACAATACTATAGCACATAAAGGATATTATTTCAAGAAAAATCCGGGTTTTGCCCTTTCCGGGCTCACTCCTGCAGAAAACGGATCAGCGCAGCTTCGCTGCACATGGCCTCGCAGGGGATGCCGGTAAAGGGATCGATAAAATACAGGCTGTTGTTGTAACGATAAATCTGCAATACACCGATGTCGGTATCGATCAGGTAAACAGGATTCATGGTTTGTGAAGAAAAATCCACATCGGTTTCCACGCCTGAAAGCTGAACAAGCAGAGAATCCATGCTGAGTTTATCCTCTGTATTCTCATCAAAATAGGGATCCAGTCCGGAATCGGATTCTTCTCCTTCAGGGGAGTATTCTATAAAGTCGCCTTCCCATGTGACATTGGGATCTTCGATTTCGGTGCCCTCCACATCGCCGGGATATAGACTCTCCTCGGCGGGTTCGCTTTCGTTAGCATTTGTATCATAAAAATGTGGAGCGGGCGCTGTTTCTTCGACTGCGGCAGCATATAATGTACCGCCGGCCATGGCCGCGGCGTCACTGCCGGAGGCAGAGGAAGGTGACAGTATTCGCGGGGCGACGCCGATCATAAGTATCAGCACGGCCGCGGCGGCGACAAGACCCGTCCGTCCGATCACGCGCCGATTATTGCGCCGTATTTCTTCCCGGCGGATCTCTGCCATGATATTTTCACGCAGCTCTGCTGGCGGCTCTTCCAGTTCGCTGCCGATAAAGCCGGACATCTCTTTGAAAGCCTGATACAGCAGGCGGCACTCCGGGCATTCGTCCAGATGCGCCTGGAGGGCTTCGTTCTCTGTTTCAGTTAATGTATCGTCATCCAGAAGCCTGCTGATCAGCTCCTGGTAAGGCTCATGTTCGTTCATTGGGATCATGGGAATCACAACCTCCTTTCGGTCTTCTAGACGTATAGTGATCGGGAATGTTCCCGTCCTTCAGGAGAAAGGCCGCGAGCTTTTTTCGTGCCCGGAAGAGCCGGGACTTCACAGTGCCGCTCTCAAGCCCCAGGGTTTCGCCGATCTCCTCATAGCTCAATCCTTCGATTTCCCGCAGCAGAAGGATCTGCCGCGCGTCCGGCGGCAGGGAAGCAAGGCCGCGCCGCACCGCATCCCGCGTCAGCTTTTTCTCCAGCACTTCCTCCGGCGCCTGACTGGTATCCGGCAGATCCAGCTGGATCTCCTCGCCGTCGTCATCCTCTACCGTGAGAGAGCCGGGTTTCCCGCGGCTTTTCTTTCGCAGGAAATCCAGGCACATGTTGGAGACGATCCGGTACAGCCAGCCCGAAAACCTGCTTTCCCCCCGGAAGGAGGAGAGCGAGCTGTAGGCTTTGATGAAGGCCTCCTGCGTCACGTCCTGCGCGTCCTGTTTGTTGCCGATCATTTGAAGCGCCAGGTTGTAAACTTTGGTTTCGTAGGCCTTCACCAGCTCCTCAAAGGCGTTGACGTCCCCGTCCAGTACCCTGCGGATAACATCGAATTCTTCTTCTCTGTTCATAGCTTCCCTCCTCATCATCTTTTTCTCTCCTCTGGGCTGTCTGCCGCGGCGGCATTCAGCAGGAGTGAAGCGGCCTGACCGGCCGTGGGATCATTGCAGATCCCGTTTGATGTCCTTTACGATCCGATCCACATCTTCCAGCGTTTCCACGTGGACCAGCTGATTGCGGTAATATGCGCCGTGGGGCACCCCGTGCAGATACCAGGGCAGATGGTGCCGCGCCTCCAGGCAGGCGATTCGCTCCCCGCTGACTTCCGCCAGCGCACGGATCTGGCCCACCGCCGTGTCCATGCGTACGGAGAGGGGCGGCAGCGCCGGCTCTTCCTCCCCGGCGATGGCGGCGTTGGCCTGGGCAAAGAGCCAGGGGTTCCCGAAGGCGCCCCGGCCGATCATGCAGAGATCGGCGCCTGTGTAGCGCAGGATATGCTCGGCGTCCGCTCCGGTGAAGACGTCACCGTTGGCGGTGACGGGGATGGAGACCGCGCGCTTGACCTCGCGGATGATGTCCCAGTCCGCCCGACCGGCGTACATCTGCACCCGCGTCCGGCCGTGCACCGCGATGGCGGCCGCCCCGGCGGATTCGCAGACCTTCGCAAATTCCACGGCGTTGATGCTGCCGGCGTCCCAGCCCTTGCGGAATTTCACGGTGACGGGCCGGTCCACGGCGTGTACCACGGCCTCAATGATCTTTCCGGCCAGCTCCGGGTCGCGCATCAGGGCCGAGCCGTCCCCGGCCTTGACGATCTTGCCCACCGGGCAGCCCATGTTGATGTCCAGAATGTCTGCCCCGGAGAGTTCCAGCGCCAGGGGCGCGGCCTCGGCCATGATCTCCGGCTCGTGGCCGAAGATCTGCGCCGCGACCGGGTGCTCTCCCTCCGGGCAGAAGAGCAGGGCTTTGGTCTTTTCATCCCTGTATACGAGCGCCTTGGCGCTGACCATCTCAGTGGTGGCGAGCGCCGCGCCCTGTTCGCGGCAGACAGCGCGGAAGGCGAAGTCCGTGACCCCGGCCATGGGGCCGAGGACGACACGGCCATTGAGTTGTACGTTTCCGATAGTTGGCATGTCTGTTCCTGTTGTGCTTGTCATCCTGAGCGAAGCGAAGGATCTCATTTCGACTTGGTAATAATTCTCTGAGATCCTTCGTCGGCAATTGCCTCCTCAGGATGACAGGACGATGTGTTTACCATGTAAGCTCAAGCCCCACAGGGCAGTGGTCGCTGCCCTGAATGTCGGGCAGAATGTAGGCGTCCTGCACCTTGTCGCGCAGGCGGTCGGAGATCACGAAGTAGTCGATGCGCCAGCCCACGTTCCTGGCCCGCGCCGCCGCCCGGTAGCTCCACCAGGAGTAGGCGTCGGTTTTATCCGGATAGAGGAAGCGGAAGCTGTCGGTAAAGCCCGCGGCCAGCAGCTCGGTAAACTTGCCGCGCTCCTCGTCGGAAAAGCCGGCGTTGCCCACGTTCTGCTTGGGGTTTTTCAGGTCGATCTCCTCATGGGCCACGTTCATATCGCCGCAGACGATGACGGGCTTTGCCTTGTCCAATTCCTGCAGATAGCCGCGGAAGGCGTCCTCCCAGGCCATGCGGTAGTCAATGCGCTTGAGACCGTCCTGGGCGTTGGGGGTGTAGACGCAGACCAGATAGAAGTTTTCGTACTCCAGCGTCACGGCCCGGCCCTCGGTGTCGTGCTCCGGGATGCCGAGATTATAGCGCACGGAGAGGGGATGGTGCTTCGTGAAGATCGCGGTGCCGGAGTAGCCCTTCTTCTCGGCGTAGCTCCAGTAGCTCTCGTAGCCGGGGAAGCTCAGGTCGATCTGGCCTGCCTGCAGCTTGGTCTCCTGCAGGCAGAAGAAGTCCGCGTCCAGCGCACGGAACACGTCTTCAAAGCCCTTGCTGCGCGCGGCGCGCAGGCCGTTTACGTTCCAGGAAATGAATTTCATGGTCTGTCTCTCTTTCCGCAAGTATTCAAAAGTGAGATAGCTTTCGGTCTCGCCGGTGCGGCGAAAGCCGGTCTTCTCCAGCATCCGCAGACTGCGGGGATTGGTTCTGCGGCATTTGGCGGTGACGCGCTCCATGCCCAGCTCCTCAAAGCCGAGGCGCAGCGCGAGACGCATGGCCTCGGTGCCGAAGCCGTGGTTTTTCACACTGTCGTCCGTCAGGCAGATGCCGAGCTCGCAGCTTCGGGCTGCGGCGTCGATGTGCTTGAGCTCCACGTTGCCGATCACGGCATCGTCCAGCAGGAGGGCGTAGCTTTTCTTGTCCTGCCTCTTTTGCAGCGCGTCAAAGCGGGCGTCCACCGCCGCTTCGTCATAGCAGTAGGGGACGAATGCTTCCCCCTCGGCGAAGAGCGCCGGATCCTGCTTAAGGCGCCGGAAGAAGGCGTGGCAGCTTTCCCGTGTTTCGGGAATCAGGCGCAGCTCAGGCATGATCCTGCCCGTTGTCTGCCGCGCTCTGCGCATAGCCCCGCGCGTCCACCAGGGACGCGCCCCGCAGCCGAGGCAGCACGCCCGCTGCGGTGCCCTTGGTGTCGGCGGTCTTCACGGCGACCAGGCGGTTGATCTTCATGCCCTCGGCTGTGAACTTGGCCTCGTAGTCGGTCATCACGCCCACGGTGCCGTTTGCGTGCAGATCGTGGGTCACTTCGCTGAGCGCCCAGCCCTCGTCCGCAAAGACGCCGACGGACCAGTCGAAGAGCGCCGTGTTGTCGGTCTTGAAATGGATCTCGCCGCCGTCCTTCAGGGCGTCCGCGTAAAGGCGGAGGAAGCCCGGCGCGGTCAGGCGGAGCTTGGCGTCCCGGCTCTTGGGCCAGGGGTCGCAGAAGTTGATGTACAGGCGGTCGATCTCACCGGGGGCAAAGATCTCCGGCAGCTTCGCCGCGTCGATATCCATAAAACGAACGTTTTTCAGGCCCAGATCGCGCACCCGCTCCATGGCGATGATCATCGCGTCGGGGACTTTTTCAATGGCAAGCAGCAGGGTTTCAGGCATCTGCTCCGCCGTCCCTGCGGTAAAGCGGCCCTTGCCGCAGCCGAGCTCCACATGGAGGGCCGCAAAGCCGGGCAGCGCTTCGCGCCATTGGCCGCGGGTTTCCGCGGGCTCCGCGATCAGCAGATCGGCACATTTTTCCATCCGCGGCTCCAGATTGTGCCGCTTTCTCATTCGCATAGATATTCCTCACTCAAAAACGAAGTTACTTTATAACATATCATGTTTCGGCAAAAACATCAATCCAGAAATCTCTTGCGCGGGCGGAAAACTTGGTATATAATGGGCGAGCTGAAGGAACTGAGCAGAGCGAGTTTCTTCTCTTTCGTACAATCCGGGCAAAGCCCAGCGAAGCGGGTTTGACCGGAAGAGGAAGAAGGAAGGAGCGGATCTGGAGTTTTCGCGGCGCTTACAGAAACCGCGGAAACGGAAGGGAGCGAGTTTCTTCTGACGACATCCGGGTGTAGCGCAGCTGGTAGCGCGCGTGGTTTGGGACCATGAGGCCGCAGGTTCGAACCCTGTCACTCGGACCAGCAAGAAGAGGGAGCCGAAAGGTTCCCTCTTTTTGCTGCTTGGAGGGCGAGCGGAACCTGCGGCCTCATGCCATACAATCCTGGCCGCGAAGCGGTCACAACGGCGCGAAGCGGCGCTGTGACCGCAGGTTCGAACCCTGTCACTCGGACCAGCAAGAAGAGGGAGCCGAAAGGTTCCCTCTTTTTGCTGCTTGGAGGGCGAGCGGAACCTGCGGCCTCATGCCATACAATCCTGGCCGCGAAGCGGTCACAACGGCGCGAAGCGGCGCTGTGACCGCAGGTTCGAACCCTGTCACTCGGACCATTTCTTATAAAGGGACTCTGATTATGATACGATCAGGGTCCCTTTTCATATACGGCATATCGTGTATGAAAAGCAGTTGGAGAAAAATACACATTGACAAATTTCTATAAGTGTGTTACTCTACATATAGAATATTTTGAATGTGAGGGAAGTGCATGGAACAGGTCTATATCGACACCGCGAAAATGCTGCGGGCCATGTCCGATCCCAAGCGGTTGCGGATCGTGGATATGCTCTCTTGCGGAGAACTGTGCGGCTGCAAGATCCTGGAGGAATTTCATATCACACAGCCCACGCTGTCCCACGACATGAAGGTGCTGAGCGAGGCCGGGATCGTGAAGCAGAAGCGGGAAGGGAAAAACATATACTACTCCCTCAACAACGAGGCACTTGCCTCGATGCATCAGACACTTGGCCGGATGTTCGAGGATAAGCCGGACTGCATCTGCCGTCAAAAAAGCTGCTGTGAATGAGCCGACGTTTCCTGCGTCGGCTTAATCCGAACTCATTATATTGAAAAAATTAAATGTTTCGATGGAAGGTTGTGTTTTATGGGCAAGATCATTCAGGATCAGATCCTCGGTATGAAGTGGCTCAACGCTTTGATCGGCAAAGGACTGGGTGCGCTCGGTCTCAACACCGCCTCCCGCTTGGGCGGCAGCATTCAGTTTTTTCTCTACGACGTCATCAAGATTACCA
>CAMOXI010000009.1 GCA_946628965.1 uncultured Clostridia bacterium
AGAACACCAGCACATTCTGGTGGGTCTTTACCACCTTGCGCCCGCTGTTGAACTGACGGGCAGCCCGAAGCGCCCCGGTCGCGATCTGAGTTACCAGGATAATCTCGTTGTAGTAGGCAAGGCCGCTATCTGTGAATGCGTCCTGTGTGTCCTTTACGAAGTTCCGATATGCCCCACGCTTGTCCCGGACGTCACCGACCACGAACACAGCGAAGCGGTCATTCTTCAGCTTCCGGCAGGCCGTGGCGATGATCTCCCGGTATACCCGTAAGAAATCGGGATATTTCATCGTCGAAATATCCCGAGGGTTATCACTGTACACTTCCAGATCCGCATAGGGCGGGCAGGAGAAAATCATGTCCGCACTCTCGTCGGCGACATATTGATCCGCATTCAGGGAATCGTCGCAGATGTACCGCGGCGATACGCCAATTGCCTCGGCCTGCCTCATGTCCTCGGTGATTTGATCCTGCGACAGATCTATTCCTGTGTAGTTATAACCGAGGTATGCAGCTACCACGCCGCGCACGGAGCCTCCGGCGAAGCAGTCATAGATGGAGCCGCCCGGCTTATTGAACCAATAGTACATCAGTTCCGTAAGCACCGGGTCAAATACGCTGGTGCCGGTCAAGTTGGTGTTCTTCTGGCTATTCTTTGCCAGATCATCGAGGCCGCCGCCTCCGAGCAGGCCGTGGGCGCGGCCCTCGCCGCTGTTGATTCCGAGCTTGATCCAGGCTTTCTTCCGTTCCTGCCATGCCCCGGATCGGCAATCGAGGACGGAGAACGGCGGCATACCGTACCTTTCCGCAAGGCTCAAATCGTTCTGATTCGCTCCATTGTAGCGGGACGGCTCTTCTTCGTCGAATCCCCAGTCCAGAACCAGGTCGCCGAAGTCCAGACCTTCCAGCTCGTCGGCAAGCAGCTCCATGTCCCAATCCGCGATCTCGGCGGTCTTGTTGTCCAGGAGCCGGTATTTCCGCTTCTGTTCATCGGTCAGGCCGTCGATCTGTACGACCTTCGCCTCTTTCCAGCCAAGGAAATACATGGCTTTGAGCCGGGTGTGTCCGGCAAGGATGATGTGCGCCTCGTCTACGATGATAGGCGAGTTATAACCGCACTGTACGATGCTTTCGGCCACCGCCTGCACAGCATCATCGTTTATGCGCGGGTTCTTCTCGTAGGGCTTTATTTCGCCCAGGGGCAAGGTGAGAATCTTCATTGTCGCTCCTCCGATCTGTAATCATCGGAGCGGCTGAAAAGAGAAACCGCATCTCCGTCATGGCCGGGGCGAGCGGCTCGGGAGATGCGGTTACGCAATGATAAAAATTTACAGCTTGAATTTTATCACACTCCTTATTAAGTTGTCATTAAGGACTTTTTAAGGAAATACAGTCAGCCTCTTGTCACCTGATCGGCCAGTTTCCAAAGGCCCCGCTCCCACGCTTCTGTCCTGTCGGGCTCCGGCAGCAGCGGCGCGTCCTCGTTCATGCAGGCCGGGAGAAGCGGGCACTTGCGGCACCCGTCTCCCTTGCACCCATTCCAAAACTCATTGCAAATGCTGTCGATGATTGCTCCCTGCTCCGGAGTGATGTAGCTCCATCCCATGCTCACGCCTCCTTCAAGGCCGCCATTTCCTCAATGGCCCGCTCCGCCGCATATCTGCCGTGATCGTTTAACATACGCTGCCATGCGCCCTCAGAAGGTGCCCAGCGGAAGCCCCTGCTCTTCAATATATCTCTGATCTTTTCGTCCGGCTTCCCATCGAAAAGAAATTGAATGCGCCCGATCTCGTGATTCTCTTTGAGAATGAAGCCGTCTCCCTGCTTCGGGCCGATGTTCTCGGCCGCTCTTTCCGCTTCCTTCTGCAGCTGCTCAATGCGGCCACGAATGCGGCGGATATTTGCATTGTTGTTCGAAAGCGCCCAGCTCGGGAATGGGCCGAATTCATCAGGTCTGCGATCCGGGCAGCCGTCCAGGGTCTTGTGCTTCCGATAATAGGCGTTGATTTCCTTCATGTGCTCTTGCAGACGTTCAAGGCCCTCAAGCTTGAGCTGCAGCTTCAGCATAGCGTCAGGATCGTCGCTCATGACCCCGCCGAGCCCAGTGCTCTTGATCTTATCGAGGATGCCCTGAATCTCCATGTACTCCCGCTCATTGGTATCGCGGGCGGCGTTCTGCTTCTCCTTGGCCCGCACCGGGAAATTGCTTCCGCCGGTGATCAGGATAGATGGCACCCGCGCGTCGATCTCATAGCGGCGGTTCAGGTTGTCGGCCAATTTCCGGGCATAGGCATCGAGGAGCCGGTCGATCTTCTCGTGGTACTCCGTGCCAACCCGCTCCTTCTGGCGCTCGGCAATGGCGGCGGCGTTGTCTACCAGGCGGCGGTATTCGGCGGTGGCGGAGCCTTCCACGTAATCAAAGTAGCTGTTGGCGTTCTTTGCACGCCGGGCCGCGTCCTCGCGGATGGTGTAGTATTTGACGTTCTCCATATCTTTCCTTTCTGCCCTGCCATCATCGGGCCGGGTGGGGCAGTTCCCGGCGACGGGCTTTCGCCCGTTTCGGCTTAGATTTCTACACGGTCAATATCATAATCGCACTTTTTGTACACCAGGTCTTTTCCGCTTTCCATAAGGAGAAGCCAGACCTTAACGGGGCGACCTCTAATCTGGCTATAGCTGCTCTGGATCTGGATTACTCCGCCCACCGATGTCAAAGTCTCACGGCGCTTGTCGTAAAAGACAACTTTCATCATTGTTGTGTCCTTTCTGCCCTCGTGACCTCCGGGGCGGGCTGACTGTCAATTGAATCGGGCAAGAATGCCGTTCATCATTCCTCGCTCGTTATACAGTTCATGGCTGATCGCAACGCATATCCATGATTGGGGGTTATCAGGCAGGCTATCGATCGCTTCATACACTTGTTTGTAGGTGTTGATAAACAAACGGCGATCATCTGCGACAGGCGGAAAAATGTTGTTCCATTCGGTCGCCTTGTTCTCATAGTCGTGTGCCCACGACCAAAGCGTCAGATGTTTCCAGTCATCCCGCGCCGCTGCGTCTTTCATAAGCTCTTTCGCTGTTTTCATGTGCTTTCTCCTTATCAGATAGTCGCCCAGTAAAGCGTCTCGATCAGATCATTGACCGATGTGTTTTCGGCGTCCTGTTCCTCTTGCTCAAAGAGTTTGGCTCGGAGTTGCTTGACGGTCATTTCCTGATTGTCAATAGCGGTGAGGGCCTGTCTGAGCTGCCGGATCGTGATCTGCATTCTGTGTTCCTCCTGTCCTTTGATGGCTCAATTATAAAGGATTTCCTTTCATATGTCAATACTTTTCTTTAAGGTTTTCATTTATTTCTGAAATTCTTTTCTTGACAGATTAAAGGGTTTCGTTTATCATAACGGCATAGGAAGGAGGTATCTATGGATATATCGAAAAAGATTAAGCTGGCCGAGACCTTTGCCGAAGTCAGCGAAGCAGAATTGGCGCGGCGTCTCGGCAGTTCCTCCCAGGCTTTCGGGCAACGGTTAAAGACCGGCAAGTTCTCTTCGGCGGATCTGGAGCAGATTGCCAAGGCCCTTGGAGCGCAGTACGTCTCATACTTCGAGTTCCCGGACGGCACCAAAATATGAAAAAGCCCGGACTGGTAAGTGTCCGGGCTTTCTCATGAGGAAGTGCGTCTATGGATTATAGTTTTTTATTTCCGGCTCTATCATGCTTCACTCTCGGCTCCTGATTCGGAACGTAGACAATCAGCTCCGAAAGATCACAGCCGAGGGCCTCACAGAACAGGTCGAAGTGTTCCAGGTTGATCCGTTCAGCTATCTCATGATAGTAGTCGTTGATCGTTGTAGGCCGAACGCCCGTCGCACGGGCAAGATCAGCCTGTGTCCAGCGTCTTTCGCCCAAAACGCGGGACAGCTTAATTCTAATCATTGCGCAGCCGCTCCTTTGTGTGATAATCTACCAAAAATCCGCAGATTTCGGTGCGAATTGTTAGATTATCACTTATTCCGTTATGGAGGGCTTTTCCGGGCGGAGCGCGTATAAAGCAGAAAAAGACCAGCAGCTGCACCATATAGGTACAACTGCTGGTCTTTTCACTTCGCCGCAAATACGGACGCCACGAATACCCCATTGAGGAAGTATATCACGGTGTTCGTATTCGCGCCATTTGGTACGGCTGACGGGATTCGAACCCACGACCTCCAGAGTCGGAGTCTGGCACTCTATCCAGCTGAGCTACAGCCGCGAATATTCCGGTCAATCCGCTTATTGCCTTTACGGCAGATCTTTGTTATAATTACATAGATACCGTTAACGGATCAACCTTTGCGTATTATAGCAAAGATGCGGCGCAAAGGCAAGAGTTGTTTTTCATTTTATTTGTTGAAATTCGGCATATGCCTATGGGAGGGCTTAAAATGAAGAAAATACCCCTCGGTAAGACCGGGCTGATGGTCACCAAAACCGCCATGGGCTGCTTGCCCGTGCAGCGCTGCAGCAAGGAGGATGCTGTGAAGCTCCTGCGCGCTGCCTTTGAGGGCGGCATCACCTACTTCGACACCGCCAACGCCTATACCGACAGCGAGGAGAAGATCGGCCTCGCCCTCGCCGACGTGCGCGATCAGATCGTGCTGTCTACCAAGAGCGCCGCGCGGGACAGGGAGACGGTTCTCAAGCACATTGAGCTCAGCCGGGAGCGCATGAAGACCGATTTCATCGACCTCTTCCAGTTCCACCAGGTGCCGGAGGTGCCTGACCCGAACGATCCGAACGGCGCCTATGCCGCCGCCCTGGAGGCCAGAGAGCGCGGCTGGATCCGGCACATCGGCGTCACCACCCACCGGGTCAACGTGGCGGAGGACTGCATCGCCTCCGGTCTTTTCGAGACCCTGCAGTTTCCTTTCAGCTACATCTCCAACGATCGCGATCTGGCTCTGGCCGATAAGTGCAAAGCCGCCGGCATGGGCTATATTGCCATGAAGGGGCTTGCGGGCGGCATGCTCACGAACGTGCGCGCCTGCCACGCCTTCATGAAGCAGTATGACAACGTGGTGCCGATCTGGGGCATCCAGCACATGGAAGAGCTGCAGCAGTGGCTCGCCGTGGCGGAGGAGGACCCGGATATGGACGAGGAGCTGGCAGCCTTCATTCGCAGGGAGCGGCAGGAGCTCTCCGGCTCTTTCTGCCGCAGCTGCGGTTATTGCATGCCCTGCCCCATGGGCATCGAGATCCGCAACTGTGCCCGCATGAACATGCTGCTGCGCCGCTCCCCCTGGCAGCAGTACATGACCCCCGAGTGGCAGGCCAAGATGAACAAGATCGATGACTGCATCGGCTGCCGCAGCTGCAGCAGCAAGTGTCCCTACCAGCTGGACACGCCCAATCTGCTCAAGTACATGTTAAAGGACTACAGAGAATTCTATGAAGCTCACAAAGATCAGCTCTAAACGCCTGCTGGCCGCCCTGCTCTGCCTGTGCATGATCCTGCCGCTTTCCGCCTGCGGCGAATCCAAGATGACACAGCGGCAGGTCTCGGCCATGAATACCATCATGACCCTGACCGCTTACGGCAAGAAGGCCGAGGTTGGCCTGAACGCCGCAGAGGGCGTCATCGTCGCCATGGACGCGGCGCTGGATCCGGAGCTGCCGAACAGCACCACCTACGCCATCAACCACGCAAACGGCCAGAACGTGATCGTCTCGGCCCAGGTGGCCAAGATGCTCTCCTCCGCCATGACCGTCTATACCCAGAGCGGCGGCGCGCTGGATCTGTCGATCTATCCGTTGGTCAAGCGCTGGGGCTTCGTGGACGGCAAGTACTATCTCCCCACGGACGAGGAGATCTCGGCCGAGATGATGAAGCTCTGCTACGACAAGCTGGTGCTCACCAGCTTCCCCTCCTCCGGCGCCTACTCGGTCTCCCTCCCCATCGGGGCAGAGCTGACCTTTGCCGCCGTGGCGAAAGGCTGCGCCAGCGAAAATGCCATCGACGCCATGCGCCAGGCCGGTGTGGAGAGCGCGTTCATCTCCATGGGCAGCAACGTGCAGACCCTGGGTGTCAAGCCGGACGGCTCACTCTGGACCGTCGGCGTGCAGGATCCCGAATACCCCGCCGCCCATCTGGGCGTCATCAACGTGGGCGAGACCGCCGTGGTCACCAGCGCGGCCTATCAGGACCGCTTCACCGCCATGAACGGCAAGACCTATCACCATCTGCTCAATCCCGCCTCCGGCTACCCGGCCAACAACTCCCTGACCTCCGTCACCATCATCTGCGAGGACGGGACCATGGCCGACTGCCTCTCCACCGCCATGTTCATTCTGGGCGAGACCCGGGCGCTCAATTACTGGCGGCAGTACGGCGGCTTTGAGATGATCCTGGTCACGGACTCCAAGCGCGTCATCTGCACCAGCGGCCTCATTGAGAAGTTCACTCTGGTCAACGACAGCTACACCTTAAAGTTTTCCGAATAATGGCTGATTTCAACACCGACGTACGTTACATCAAGGGCATAGGAGAGAAAAAGGCGCTGGCGTTGGGTAAGCTCGGCGTCTTTACTCTCCGTGACCTTGTTTCCTTTTTTCCCAGGAAATATGAGGACCGCAGCCAGTACCGCCCCATCGCCCTCGCGATGGACGGCGAACAGGTCTGCATCCGCGCCGTGGTGGCCGACACGCCTCGGCTCACGCGCATCCGCCGCGGGCTGGAGCTGGTGAAGTTCAAGGCTGTGGACGACAGCGGCCTTGTGGACATCACCTACTTCAACCAGTCCTACCGGAAGGACAGCTTCCACCGGGGAGACGAATATGTCTTCTTCGGGAAGATGGAAGTAAAAGGCGCCCACCGGAGCATGAGCAACCCGGTGGCGGAGCCGGAGGGGCGCGAAGGCGGTCAGACCGGCCGCATCGTCCCCATCTATCGGATGACGGCCGGGCTCAACCAGGCCAGCATCCTGCAGGCTGTACGGCAGGGGCTGGATCTCTGCGGTGAGAAGCTGCCGGAGATCCTGCCCGAAGAGGTGCGACAGCGCTGTGAGCTGGTGCCCGCTCGCTACGCCTATGAGCAGATCCACTTCCCCGCCGATTTCGGCACGCTGGAGCTGGCCCGCCGCCGCCTGATTTTTGAGGAGCTCTTCGTACTGGCCTGCGCGCTGGGCCGCATCCGCGGCGAACGTGTGCGGGAGGGCGGCATCCCCATCGGCGAGGCCGATCTCACGGAATTCTGGTCCTCGCTCCCCTTCTCCCCCACCGGCGCCCAGCGCAGGGCCGTGGAGCAGGCCGTACAGGACCTGCAGAGCGGCGGGGTGATGAACCGGCTGGTGCAGGGCGACGTGGGCAGCGGTAAAACGCTGGTGGCCGCGGCCCTGATCTGGTATGTGTGGAGAAGCGGGCACGGCAGCGCCTTCATGGCACCAACGGAGATTCTGGCGGATCAGCACTACCACACGCTGAGCGGCATGCTCTCCCCCTTCGGGCTTCGCATCGGGAAACTCACCGGCGCCATGAGCGCGAAGGAAAAGCGAGAGGTCAAGGCAGCGCTGAAAGCGGGCGAGCTGGACCTCATCATCGGCACCCACGCCCTTTTCAGCCAGGATGTGGAGTATAGCAATCTCGGCCTCGTGGTCACGGACGAGCAGCACCGCTTCGGTGTGGAGCAGCGCTCCGCCCTGATCGGCAAGGCTGGCAAGCCCCATGTGCTGGTCATGTCCGCAACGCCCATCCCGCGCACCCTGGCGCTGATCATCTACGGCGATCTGGACGTATCCATTATCGACGAGATGCCGCCCGGGCGGCAGAAGGTGGACACCTTCACGGTGGACGAGAGCTATCGCGCACGGCTCAATGGTTTTATCCGCAAGCTCACCGGCGAAGGGCGGCAGGTCTTCGTGGTCTGCCCCATGGTGGAGGAAAACGAGGATCTCCCCACGCCTCTCAAATCCGCGGAAGAACACGCGAAAGAGCTGCAGAGCGTGTTTCCTGACCTGCGCGTGGCCTGCGTACATGGCAAGATGAAGGCCAGGGACAAGGACGCGGTCATGGCCGCCTTCGTGGCCGGGGAGACGGATATTCTGGTCTCCACCACGGTCATCGAGGTAGGCGTGGACGTTCCGAACGCGGCGCTGATGATCGCGGAAAACGCGGAGCGCTTCGGCTTAAGCCAGCTGCATCAGCTGCGCGGCCGCGTGGGCCGCGGCCAGCACAAGAGCTGGTGCATCCTGGTCTCCGACGCGGACACCGAGGAGGTCAGGGCGCGCCTCGGCATCATGACGAAAACCAACGACGGCTTCAAGATCTCCGAGGAAGATCTGCGGCTGCGCGGCCCCGGCGATTTCTTCGGCTCCCGCCAGCACGGCCTGCCGGAGACGCACATCGCCGATCTGGGCGCGGACGCGGACACGCTGCAGCGTGCGCAGCAGGAGGCGACCAGGCTTCTGGCTGCGGACCCGCAGCTAGTACTGCCGGAGCATACTGCCCTGCGGGAGCGCGTGGAGCAGCTATTCCGCGAGAATGCAGACAGCTTCAACTGAGCCGGAAAGTACGTTTTTCAACTTGCAAGGCGGTTATCAGCCGTTTCTGCTCTCTCGTACTGAAATAAATCAAAAAAAGAAGGCAGATTCTGACGCAAATCAGAAGCTGCCTTCTTTTCTGTTTTCAATGGTTCGAGCTGACCGGCGGGCGGCTGATAGCCGCCCCTACGGCAGAATAAGCTTTATATGCTCTCGGCTGCGAGTTTCTCCACAGCCAGCGCCTTCTTGTAGCGCGACAGGAAGCGGTTGAAGCCGTCCACATCCGCGGCGTCGGCCATCAGAGTGGAGGATTTCGCCCCGGCGAAAACCTTGTTGTCCAGATAATCCGCAAGGCTCTCGCCCTCGTCCTTCCACAGCATATAGGCGCCCAGCAGGGCCATGCCGTAGGGGCCGCCCTCGCCCGCAGTCTCCATCACGGAGACCGGCGCGCCGACTGCGGCGGAGAGCATCCGCTGGCCGACCTCGGGCGTCTTGAAGAAACCGCCGTGGCCGTAGAGCTTGTCGATGCCCACCTGCTCGGTCTGCGTCAGGATGTCGAGACCGATCTTCAGCGTGGAAAGCGCGGAGAGGATGTGGGTGCGCATGAAGTTTGCCAGCGTAAACTTCGCGTCCGGCGTGCGGGCAAAGAGGGGCCTGCCCTCGTCCAGATCGGTCACGCCCTCACCGGAGAAATAGTTGTAGCTCAGGAGGCCGCCGCAGTCGGCGTCGCCCTCCAGGGCTTTTTTGAACAGCATGGTGAACAGCGCGCCCTTCGCCTGGGGAGCGCCGATGGCCTCGGCAAACTCGCTGAGGAGATTGACCCAGGCATTGATGTCGGACGTGCAGTTGTTGCAGTGCACCATGGCGACCGGCGCGCCGTCCGGCGTGGTGACCATGTCGATCTCCCGGTGGACGCCCAGGGGCTTCTCGGTGACGATCATGGCAAAGTCGGAGGTGCCGGCGGAGACGTTGCCGGTGCGCGGGCGGACGGAGTTGGTGGCGGCCATGCCGGTGCCCGCGTCGCCCTCGCAGGGGGCCACGGGGATGCCGGGCTGCAGCACACCGCTGGGATCGAGGAACTTCGCGCCTTCGGCAGTCAGCACGCCGCCCCGCTCGCCGGCGGAGACCACCTTCGGCAGGATCATGCGCAGATCGATGCCTGTGAGCTCGCGGAATTTCTGCAGCATGGTCTCGTCATAGTCGCACTTTGCGCTGTCGATGGGGAACATGCCGGAGGCTTCGCCCACGCCCATGAGCTTTTCCCCGGTGAGCTGCCAGTGGATGTAGCCCGCCAGGGTGGTGAGATAGGCGATGTTCTTCACATGCTCCTCCCCGTTCAGGATGGCCTGATACAAGTGGGCGATGCTCCAGCGCTGGGGGATGTTGAAATCAAAGAGCGCGGTCAGGCTCCCGGCCGCCTCACCGGTGATGGTGTTGCGCCAGGTGCGGAATTCCGCCAGCTGCTTCCCGTCCTTGTCAAAGGGCAGGTAGCCGTGCATCATGGCGGAGACGCCGATGGCGCCGACAGTGTCAAGCTCCAGGCCGAACTTGGCCTTCACGTCCGCCTTCAGGTTGGCAAAGCAGGTCTGCAGGCCGGTGTGCACCATGTCCATGGAGTAGGTCCAGATGCCGTTTACCAGCTGGTTTTCCCACTCGAAATCGCCGGAGGCAATGGGAAGATGCCGTTCATTGATCAAAACGGCCTTGATGCGGGTCGAGCCCAGTTCGATGCCGAGTACCGTGTTTTTCAGTTCCATAGCGTTCCCCTTATGATTCATTTATTCTTCAGGCAGCAGGTCCAGACAGGCGTTTTCCACCGTGAGGCAGAAATACAGCGGCCCGTCTGTCCCGATGTCCTTATAGCTCTGGTGAAATTCAGTCCCCTCCGCTGTCAGTGCCGTAAAACTGACCTCGGCGGTTTTGCCCTTGTTGGTGACCGTAAGCGTGATCTCGGCGTCGTTACTGTCACTGCAGAAGGTATCCCAGTTCCAGTCGCTCTCGGCCACGGCGTTCTTATACCCGCTGCCGCTGCCGAAATGGTCGGCCCGGAGCACGGCATAGGCGTTCTCGATCTCCTCCGTCCCGGTCTCGGGCGTGTCGGGTTCCGACAGCAGGATCACGGAGAAGGTATCCCACAGGCCGAGGCCGTCCGTGTAATGGATGAAGCGTTTCTGCACGCTCTCCCCTTCCGGCACTTCCCAGACTTCGGAAAACACCGTGCGGAAGGGCGTATCGCAGGAGAGGCTGCCGAGCGCGGTGCCCTGCAGCTTCACGCCGCTGTTGTCGAAGGCTTCCCGCAGCGGGGCTGCGGAGACCGGCGCCGCAGTTGTCCCGGCAGGGGCCGGGCTCGCCGCAGGCGACGGGTTCTCCTTCCCGCAGGCGCAGAGCGACAGCAGCAGAAGGAGCGCGAGCAGATAGGAAAGCCCTCGCTTCATGCCTTCTCCATGGCCTCCAGACAGGCCTTGATGATGGTCACGGCGCCCTGGACGCCCACCTTGTCGCTGTTGATGCAGAGGTCATAGTACTCCCGATCGCCCCAGTCCTGATCGGTGTAGTAACGGTAGTAGCTGGCACGGTCCTTGTCCACCTGACGGATCAGCTTTCTGGCCTGCTCCTCCGTGAGATCGCGGCGCTTCATCATTTCCCGGGTGCGGCTCTCCTCTCCGGCCTGGATGAAGACGCGCAGCAGATCCTCCCGGTTTCGCAGCACATAGTCGGCGCAGCGGCCGACGAAGATGGCGTTCCCCTTTTCGGCCAGGCTGCGGATCGCCTCAAACTGGGCGGCCGCCACCTGCATGTTCAGGCGGAAGCTCTCCCCCATGCCCACGAAATTGGGTACGGGCACCACATAGGGGGAAACCCGCTTCTCGTCAAAGGAATCCATGACCTCGCGGCTGAAATGCGAGGCCTCCGCCGCGTGATCCACGATTTCCTTGTCATAGCAGGCGTAACCCAGCGCTTCCGCCAGGGTGCGGGCGATCTCATGGCCGCCGCTGCCGTGCTCTCTGCCGATGGTGATGATCATAGTGATTCCTCCTTATTGGTTGATCAAGTTCTCATACGTTGCGATGCTGGTGCCCCGCGGGATGAAGATGCGCCAGATAATCACCGGGTCGTCGCCGGTGACGTAGGTGGGGCCGGACATCTTCACACCGAAGCGATAGGTCTCCCGGGTGACGCTGTAGGTCAGATCCGTGGCCTTGCCCTCGGGATAGGAGACCACAAAGGGTTCCTTTCCGATCTGCCGCACCAGCATGAGCTTGGAGCCCTCCAGCTCCCGGTGGGTGGACGGCTCGCCCAAGATGCCCATGTCCAGATGCTCCTCGGTATGGCTCTGGATCGAGCAGAGGCCGGAGGCGTCCATCTCCCGCAGGTTGTCCCAGGTCAGGTACTGCTCAAGATTGGAGTAGCCGGAGCCCTCGGGGCGGCTCAAGTAGTTCGTGATGATGAAGAAGGTGGCCTTGACGTTATACTTCTGCAGCAGCGGGAAGAGGATATTGTAGTTGCAGACGTAGCCGTCGTCAAAGGTCAGAATGATGGGCTTCGTGTAATCCTCCACATGCTCCAGGTCCTCAAACCAGATGGGCTCCCAGCCGTTATCCAGCAGGTACACGATCTGCTCCTCCATCTCCGCCGGGGTGACGAAGAGGCTGGGCATAGTCCAGGCATAGTCATTCACGCCGTGGTACATCAAAACCGGCACCTTGTAGCCCTCGGCCAGCGCCCAGTCGCCCGCGCCGGGCGTACAGTAGAGGTGCGCGTTCTCCTCATCCAGAAACACGGAGATCTCCAATGCATCACAGAAGGAGCGCACCGGCACCCATACAGCGCCGTGATAGCGGAAGGGCGCGGTCTCCAGCTCAGCGGTTTTTTCGCCGTAGGAGATCTGCGTGCCGTCGATGCTGAGGGCAACATTCCGCTTACGCCAGGTGAAATAGACCGAATCCCCGTCCGTATTCACTTCGATGCCCAGGGCATCGGCGGCCTCGTCCAGGCTCATGCACTCCACGTCAAAGCGCAGCACAGTGCCGCTCTCCTGCACCTTTCCGTCCACGGTCAGGGCCATGCCGGAAGCGAGCTCCGGCTCCGGCGTGGGCGTCGGCGTCGGCTCGGGCGTGGGTTCCGGCTCCGGGGTGGGCGCGGGCTCCTCTGTGGAAGCCAGCGTCGGCGCTGAGGCGGAAACACTTGACGGCGCGCGGTGGAAAAGCGCCTCTCCGATGCCGTTGGAGCAGCTGGAGGGCAGCAGGATCATGATCAGCAGCGCGACCACGATCAGTGTGATTTTCGTTGCTTTCTTCAATGCAATATCCCCTTGAAAGAATTGTTTTATTTATTTTACCACCGCCAGCGGCCCATTGCAAGGATGATTCTATGCCTGTCTGCACCCGCATAGGATGAAGCATGGCATCGAAAACACTTGTCCGCAACACGCTGCTGCTCACCGGCGTGTCGCTCTGTATGCAGGCGGTGGGCATGATTTTTCAGAGCTGGCTGGCCCGAAACCTGGGCGCTGCCGGGCTCGGGCTCTGGCAGCTCACGCTGTCGCTTGTGAATCTCTGGGCGACCTTCGCCATCTCCGGCATCCGCTTCGCCTCCACCCGGCTCGTCGCCGAGGAGCTGGGGCGCGGCAGCACCGGCAGCATCCGCGCGGCCATGGGCCGCTGTCTCTGCTACGGCGGCCTTTCCGGTCTTCTCGCCGGTGCGCTGCTGCGGCTTCTCGCGGAGCCGCTGGGCTTTCTCTGGATCGGGGACGCGCGCACGGTGCGCGCGCTCGGCATCGCGTCGCTCGCCATGCCCTGCATCTCGCTCTCTGCCTCCCTCTCCGGCTACTTCACGGCCTGCGGCCGGGTCTGGAAGGCGGCGCTGGTGCATCTGGCGGAGCAGATCGCCGGGATCGTGCTCGTGATGCTCTTTCTCCGCAGGGCCGCTTCCGGAGATCTGGAGCAGAGCTGCTGTGCGGTCACGCTGGGCCGCACGGCGGCAGATTTCCTGTCCCTGCTGCTGATGGCGTGCTTTTATCTGCAGGACCGGCTCACGCATTACCGTGCCGAAAACGATGGGAAAGCTCTCGCCGGGCGCATGCTGCGCATCGCGGTACCGCTGGCCTTCTCCGCCTATACCCGCAGCGCCCTCACCACGCTGCAGCAGCTCTGGGTTCCACGTGGGCTGCGGGCCTATGGTCTCGCCCCGGATCGGGCGCTGGCTGGCTACGGGATCGTACAGGGTATGGCCATGCCGCTGCTCTTTTTCCCCTCCTGTCTGCTTGCCTCCGCCGCGGAAGTGATCGTGCCGGCACTCACCGAGTCCCAGGTGCAGGGAGACGCGGAAGGGATAAAAAACACCGCCGGGAAGCTTCTGCGCATGAGCCTGCGCTACTCCCTGGCGGTGTCAGCTGTTCTGTTTTTCTGCGCCGATCTCCTCTGCGGCACGATCTACCACAATCGGGAGGCCGCGCGCTATCTGCGTATTCTGGCCCCGCTGGTGCCGGTGATGTATCTCGACATGGCGGTGGACGGCTGCCTGAAGGGCCTGGGTCAGCAGGTCTGGAGCATGGGGATCAACGTTGCGGAATCCGTCGCCGGTCTCGTGCTGCTCTGGCTGCTTCTGCCGCGCTGCGGCCTTGCCGCCTATCTCGGCGTTCTCTGGATCTCGGAGTTTTTTAATCTCACGCTCAGCGCGCTCAGGCTGCAGCCTTTTCTGCGTTCTTCTCCCGGCGCCGCTCGTCACCCTTGTGGAGGATCGGAGAGATGCGCTTATAGAGCAGGAAGGTCAGCAGAGAGACCACAAAGCCCTTGAGCAGATTGAAGGGCACCACCGCGAAGAGGACCAGCGTGGGGACGCTGGTGATGGCGGAATTGACCTTGGTGCCCATGCCCACGATGACCTCCATCGGCATGCCGAAGAGGACGGCGAACTTGGGCAGCAGATAGATCGCGTTGAAGGCGCTGCCGAAAACGGTCATCACCAGGGTGCCGACCACCATGCCCCAGAGGGCGGACTTGCGGCTGGGCTTCGCGTGGTAGACGATGCTCGCGGGCAGGACGAAGGAGCAGCCCACGGCAAAGTTGGCAAAATCGCCCACGAAGGCGGTGGAGGTGCCCTTCAGGAGGAGCTTGATGCAGACCTTGATCAGCTCCGCCACCACGCCGGCCACGGGGCCGAGATAGAAGGTGCAGATCATGATCGGCAGCTCGCTCAGGTCCATCTTATAAAAGCCAGGCGCGAAAAAGAGCGGGATCTCCACCAGCATCAGCACGCCCGCCATGCAGGCAAAGATGGCGGTATAGGTGATATAGTGGGTGTCCGACAGGCGCTTGCGGTCCTTCACGAGCAGGCGCTCAAAGGCCACGGCGATGAGCACCAGCGCGGCGAAGATCGCGAGACAGGTGAGAATGAACTTCAGGTTTTCCATATTGATTCCTCCTTAAAAAAATTACCCGAAGCAATCGCTTCGGGCGCAATAAGGAAGGACAGGAGAAAAAATACAGTTTCCCCGTCTTCTTCCATCCAGACTTGACGAAGATGCAAGGAAGATGTGAGAGGAATTTGCGAGGCAAATCTGAGCCAGACGAAATGGAAAGCGCAGAAAATACTATGTGTATTTTCGAGCATTTCCATGAAGTATGGAACAGATTTGACCGTAAAGGCGCTCACAATCTTTTTTGTATCTTCGTTACACTGTCGGTCCCGGAATCGCACCGGGTCAGCTGCTTTCGCAGGTCGCGGACTCTCATGCTGAACGCTGACCAAAAACCTAAAGTTTCATCGCCCCGCTTTCCGTCATACTTCGTCAATTGCTGCGGGAAATACACAAAGTATTCCGCCGCATCAATTTCCTCGTCTGACGAAAACCGGCCGCGGTGCTCTTTTCAGGTTTTTGGTCGGCGCTCAGCATACCGCCGGTCGGGAATTACACCCTGCCCTGAAGACGATGTCATTATAGCACCGCAGATAGACTTTGACAAGACCTCTGCGGGAGGTTATACTGAGTTAAATCATTGAGTCGATTTGAGGAGCACGTATGGACGAACAGGCAATCACCTGCTGCTTTACAGGACACCGGCCCCAGTCCCTGCCCTGGGGCACAAGGGAGCAGGATCCCCGCTGTCTGGAGCTGAAGCTGGAGCTGGCCGCCCGCCTGGAGGGCATCTATGAGGCGGGCTTCCGGCGCTTTCTCTGCGGGATGGCCCTGGGCTGCGACATGTATTTTGCCGAGGCTGTGCTTGCCCTGCGGGACAGTCATCCGGATGTTGCGCTGGAGGCGGTGATCCCCTGCGGCAGCCAGCCGGACCGCTGGAACCTCGCCCAGCGGCAGCGCTATAACAGCCTGCTCGACCGCTGCGACAGGGTCACGGTGCTGCAGATCCATTACACGCCGGATTGCATGCAGAGGCGCAACCGCTATATGGTGGAGCACTCCTCCCTGCTGCTGGCCTGTTACAACGGCTATCCCGGCGGCACCCAGAGCACCCTGCTCTACGCCCAGCGCCAGGGACTGCAGACCATTGTGATTGAAATATGATGTCACTGTCATTCTGAGCAAAGCGAAGAATGACAGTTTTTTATGCTTTGAGTAGAAATGAGAGCAGCTCCTCCGGATCCGCCGCCATGGCGATGGCGCCGGCGGCCTCCATCTCTCCCGGGGCGGCATAGCCCCAGCGCACGCCGATGCAGGGGATACCCACGCGTCTTGCCCCGGCCACGTCGTATTTGGTGTCACCGATCAGCACACTGCGTTCTTTGTCCGCACCGATGGCCTTCAGCGCCCGCTCGGTGACCTGCCACTTGGCGTTGCCGCCGCCCGTGGGTTCGGAGCCGCAGACCGCGTCAAAGAGATCGCGCATATCTGAGCGCTCCAGCAGCTGCTCCGCCAGATGCTGGGGCTTGGAGGTGGCGACGGCGGTCTTCTTCCCCGCAGCGCGCAGGGCGATGAGCAGCTCCCGCACGCCCTCGAAGGGGCGGGATTCAAAGACCCCGACCGGCTTATAGCGCTCACGGAATTCCTCGGTCATCTGCAGGCCCATCTCCCGCGTCACGCCGTATTTCTCCATGAACATCTCGTCCAGCGGCGGGCCGGCAAAGCAGCGCAGGTCTTCCAGCTCTGCGTCCCAGCCGTGCTTGTTGAGGGCGTAGCGCACGCATTTGGTGATGCCCTCCACCGTGTCGTAAACCGTACCGTCAAAATCGAAGAGAATATAGTCGTACATCATATTCACGCCTTTCCGGGAATAGTATAAGGGAGAAACAAATCCATGTCAAATTGGGAGGCTGACTATGATACAGACTTATTTTCTCGGCGCAAACTGCGGCAAGGGCTTTGTCTCGCTGTACGGCGGTTTTCCGCCGGAGGAGGGTGCGTTTCTGCACATTCTCAAGGGCGGGCCGGGCACCGGCAAGTCCGGCTTCATGCGGCGGATCGGCGAAGCGGCGGAGGAAAGAGGCTATGACGTGCACTACGTGCTCTGCTCCGGCGACCCGGACTCGCTGGACGGGGTCTATATCCCCGCGCTGCATCAGGCCTGGGTGGACGGCACCGCGCCCCACGTGGTGGAGCCGCGGCACTTTGGTGTTGACTCGGATTATGTAAACCTTGGGGACTTCGTGCGGCTCCCCATGGCGGAGAAGGACCGGGAGGAAGTGCGGCGGCTCACGGCGGATTACCGGGCGCTCTACGCCGAAGTCTACGAAAAGTTCCGTCAGGCGAAGGAACTCCACGACCAACTTGAGGCGGTCTATAAGCCCTATGTGGACTTCAGCGCCCTGACAGCGTTTACAGAGAAGACCATACAAGATATGTTCCATGAGTAAAAGAACGCCGCGTCGGCATAAGCTGACGCGGCATCTCTGATAAATTACGTATTTGACGCAGCTTTGCCGCGTCAAATACACCATGTTCGTATCCTTTCGTTTTCCCAGCAAAATCAAAGCGCGGGCTTTGATTTTGGAAAGGAAGAAGGAGGGAACAGAGCGCAGTTTTCGCCACGCTTGGCGGAAACGGAGCGCCGTGAGCTTCTTCTGACGTCAGCAGCAGATGAACCGGTAGCCGCACATGGGGCCGAGGCACATGTTGGCCAGGCACATCGTCATGCACAGGCGGCCGAAGCCGAAATTGCTCTGGTAATCCTGCTGGTAGCTGCGGTAGAAGTCCCCGCCCTGCTGCAGCATTTGCACCAGGCGCTGATACTCCTCATTGCCCGGTTCGATGGAGGCGGCGCGCTTGGCCTGCTCCAGCGCCGCGATCTTGTTGCCCAGGTACATGTTGGCCACGGCGCAGAGATAGTACCAGCGGCCGTCCCGCTCGGTGGAGGGGACGCCGGAGAGGGCGTTGAGCGCCTCCCGGTACATGCCGTTGCGGATGAAGTTGCGCGCGGCGGTATACTCGCTGCGCTCCTGGGGCCTGTATTGCTGCTGATACTGCTGCTGGGCGCCGGTATACCAGTTGTCCCAGCCGGTGTAACCGCCACCGCCCCAGCCGTAGCCGGCATCCTGGCTGTACTGCTGATAGGCGGCGCCGCCGGGGCCGTAGCCCTGCTGGGCGGTGCCATTTTTGATCGCGTCATAGGCGGCGTTGATGTCGTTCATCTTCTCCGCCGCTTTCGCATCGCCCGGATTCAGATCCGGGTGGTATTTTTTTGTCAAGTCCCGGTAGGCCTTTTTGATCTCCTCATCGGAGGCGTCCGGCGCTACACCCAGAACTTTATACGGG
Organism: uncultured Clostridia bacterium; assembly: GCA_946628965.1. GTDB lineage: Bacteria > Bacillota > Clostridia > Oscillospirales > Oscillospiraceae > Limivicinus. Next base: position 18,215 of record CAMOXI010000009.1, read on the forward strand.
TCCTGCACCATCAGCGCTTCCCCTTTTCCTGCTGTATTTTTGATTGAATTGCTGCCAGAGACCGGCACAGAGAATATTCTTCAGAAGCGGCACATCCTGCACCAGTGGCAGGCGGTCAAAAGACGCCAGGCACTCGCCCAGGATCATCTCCAGAATATCCCGGAAGCGCTGCTCGTTGTCCGCAAGGCCGTACCATCGGCGGAAAGGATTATAACGGTTACGCCGCGTATCCTCATCCAGATCCATGCAGGCGTCCATCACATAGAGGAAGCGACCCAGGCTGCGCCCCACGGCGCGCAGATCTGCACTCCAGCGGTCCTCCCGCCATATGAGCGCCTCCGCCATCAGGGTACCGAAGCTCTCCGCCGCAGCGTCCGCATCCTCGATTTTGTTCTTTTCCAGCTCATACAGCGCGTCGAGCGCCCGGCGCATCGCCTCGCACTGCCGGGGCCAGGCCTCCTGCGTGCGGCGAAAGCTCTCCTCCAGGAGTTTTGCCTCCGCCAGGGCGCCCAGATTCCCGTCGTCCTCCCAGTCGTCCAGGCACTTGAGATAGGCCAGGGCGGTGTTCAGATCGGCGGCGTACTGCGTGCTCTCGTTCTGCCACCAGGCGCGCGGCTCGATGGGATGGGGCATACACTTGCCCTCCCCCGCCCGCTCCTCCGGCTCATAGAGCGAGGAGAGCAGCAGCACGAGAAAGGTCATGTCATAGGTCAGAGCAAGGCCCGCGGCCTGGCCGTGGCGCTCCCGGATCGACCGGCAGAGCCCGCAGTAACAGGCGCGGTAGCGGGCAAACTCCTCCTCGGTGAGCCTCTCCGTATCGGCGACAAGATAGCCGAACATTCAGGATTTCCCCGCGAAGGAATTGCCGCACTTGCGGCAGACGATCCTGATCTTGCCCCGGCCGCGGGGCACGCGCATGACCGCCTTGCAGGAGGGGCAGGTGAAAAACTTGTAGTCGCGCCGCTGAACCCAGCGTTCCTTCAATACACGGATTTTGGAACTTGCCGCGGCGCGCAGATGCAGGTACTTCTCATTCTCCGTCCGGCGCTTGTAGAGGTTTTTGGAGAGCATGCGGAAATAGCTGTAGCCCAGCAGGATCAGCACCAGCGGATAGAGGATGCCGCCCAGGCTGCGGGAAAAGATCGACGCCAGCAGAAGCAGCACCACGTCCACGATCAGGAGAAAGAGATTCAGCTGGTCGTTCCCGTTGCGGCCCGCCATGAAGTGTGCCATGCGCATGCGCGCATTGGTCATGAATTGTTCAAAGCGATATCTCATGTTCCCACCCACGAAAAGTGTTATTTCTATCTATTGGTGTATTCTACCACACTGCGGGTCCAAAACATCAAGAAATTGTTAATTCCGTTTCCGATCCCGGAGCGACAGCAGCACGATCTGCTCGCAGAGTTCGGCATAGCTCATGCCCTCTACCGCGGCTGCCTTGGGAATGAGGCTGTTCGGCGTCATGCCGGGGAGCGTATTGGTCTCCAGATACCAGACGAGGCCGTCCTTGTCCATAATGAAATCCGAGCGGGAATAGACCGAGAGGCCCAGCGCCCGGTGGGCGGCCAGCGCCGCCTCGCTCACGCGCTGCTTCTCTTCCTCCGTGATCGGCGCGGGGCAGAGCTCTCTCGCCCCCTCGTCGCCGGACTGATACTTGGACACATAGTCAAAGTCCTTCCCCTCGGGCGGGACGATCTCAATGGGGCAGAGGGCGCGCCCGTCAAAGATGGGCACCGTGAGCTCCCGGCCGACGATCTTCTGCTCCACCACGAAGCGGGTGCCGTAGGGCAGCACGTCGTGCAGTGCCTGCCTGAGCTGCTCGCGGGTATCGGGCAGGGCGACGCCGATGGAAGAGCCGCCGCCCACCGCCTTGAGCGCGCAGGGTACGGGGAGCGTCTCCGCAAGGACGGGGATATCCGCCTCGCTATAGCTGATTTCCTGCCAGGCCGGGGTGCGCACACCCGCGGAGGCGACGATGCGCTTGGCCACGGCCTTGTCCATGGCCATGGCGCTGCCCAGTGGGCCGGAACCGGTGTAGGGCACGCCCAGCAGATCCAGGGCCGCCTGGATCTTGCCGTCCTCCCCGTCGGCCCCGTGCAGGCCCAGGAACACGCAGTCCGCAAGCTTGCAGACTTCCAGCACGTTTTTGCCCAGGCGGCTGGGACTCTGATCCTTCCGGGAGGCGATCACCGCCTGCAGGTCCGGCGCCTCATGCTCGATGGCGACCTGGCCGCAGAAGCCGTCCGGCGCGTCAAAAGCCGTCGTCAGCGGAGCGTCGAAATTCTCCAGGCCGAGAAACATATCCACAAAAATGGCCTGATGGCCCAGGCTGCGCAGGGCCTTGCAGACAGAGGTGGCGGAAACCAGCGCCACATGGCGCTCGGTACTGATGCCGCCGCCCAAAACCACAATTTTCATAGAGATCCCTCTTTTCGTTGAAGCAAAAAACTACTTTGCTAAGAATACCACCATTTTATGCCATGCACAAGAGAGAATCTCCAAAAAGAAAGCCCCGGGCAGAAGCCCGGGGGGTGGTCTGTATGATTTTCACGCCAGAAAGCCGTTGATGATCTCTTCCTCGGCCTGCTGCTCGGTGAGACCCAGAGTCATGAGCTTGATGAGCTGCTCGCCCGCGATCTTGCCAATTGCGGCCTCGTGCACCAGAGAGGCGTCCACATGATGCGCCTCCAGCGAGGGGACGGCCAGGATCGTGCCCTCGTCCATGATGATGGAATCGCACTCGGTGTGGCCCTTGCAGGGGGCGTTGCCGACGATGCAGGCATCCAGCTTCTGATAGGATCTGTCCCGCGCGATGGAGCGGGAGACCACGTCCGCGCTGGCGTTTTCGCCGTTGAGCTCCACCTTGTAGACGCTCAGGGCGCGCTGCTCGCCGTGGGTCATCAGGCGCTCGCGCACGACCAGTTTCGCGTCCTTTTTCAGCTCGGCGACGGTGGTGCGCTCGGTGGAGTCCACACCCTTGATCTGCACCATCTCCATCTCCATATAGCTGCCCTCGTCCATGTGCACTTCCGTGACCGGATTGAGGATGCGCTTGCCGGTCCCGTCGCCGGAGCCGTAGTGCTTCTCCACATATTTGACCTTCGCGTTCTTCTCCAGGAAGAAGCGGTGCACGCCGTCATGCTCGGAATCCTGGCCGCCGCAGTTGTCGATGCCGCAGCCGGCAACGATGACCACGTCGGCCCCCTCGCCCACATAGAAGTCGTTATAGACGACCTCTTTGAGGCCGGTCTGGGACAGGACCACCGGAATGTGCACGCTCTCGTTCACGGTGCCGGGCTTGATATGAATGTCGATGCCGCTGCCGTTTTCCTTGGAGACGATGTCGATGTTGGCGGTGGTCTGCCGCCCGGCAAGGCCGCCGTTTGCCCGGAAGTTGTACGCGCCCTCGGGAACGCCGTGCAGATCGGCGATCTCGGAGATGAGGCGTTTCTGAATCGCGTCAAGCTGTACCATATCTGCGCCCCTCCTTACTTCAGGCGGCTGCAGGCTGCCTGCGCCGCGCTGGTGCCCACCAGGGTGGGATAGATCTCGTCCCGGCTCCCCTGCCGGTCGATGCGCCCGTCAGAGACGACGGCGATCTTGTCGGCGATTTGCAGGATGCGCTCCTGATGGGAGATGATGATCATGGAGCTGTCCTTGATGTTCTCCCGCATGGACTCGAAGATGCGGATCAGGTTCTGGAAGCTCCAGAGGTCGATGCCGGCCTCCGGCTCGTCAAAGACCGTGAAGCGTGCCTTGCGGGCCAAGACCGTGGCGATCTCGATACGCTTGAGCTCGCCGCCGGAGAGAGAAGCGTTCACCTCGCGCTGGATGTAGTCCCTCGCGCAGAGGCCAACTTCGGAGAGGTAATTGCAGGCCTCGGACACGTTCAGGTTCTTCCCCGCGGCCAGCCGCAGCAGCGTCAGCACCCGGATGCCCTTGAAGCGCACCGGCTGCTGAAAGGCATAGCCGATGCCGAGCTTTGCCCGCTCGGTGATACTCTTGTCGGTAATGTCCTCCCCGTCCAGCAGGATCTGGCCGGAAGTGGGCTTTTCGATGCCGGCGATCAGCCGCGCAAGCGTGGACTTGCCGCTGCCGTTCGGGCCGGTGATGACCATGAATTGCCTGTCCTTCACGGTCAGGTTCAGATCGTGCAGGATCTCTTTTTTCACGCCGTCTTCTTCCACGGCGAAGGATAGATTTCTCAGTTCCAGCATAGCGTATACCTCGGTATCAAAACTCAACTTTTGGTATTATATCTCAAACGCTGTAAAATGTACAGGGGAAAGTCAGCAAGTTTCGTTTTGTCATGATACGTGTGCTTTTCAAAGTGCCCTTTCGCAAACTGAAGTCCGGCACAGACGAAGCGGGGTTTTGTCAGCCTGACTCGTTACCGGAGTTGGAAATGAGATCCTTCGTCGCTTCGCTCCTCAGGATGACAGCCATCTTTTCAACGTGAAAACTCTTGTCAGCAAAGAGAACCGCCGCCCATTAGGGCGGCCCTCGTAAGAAAGTTTTATAGTTTTCAGGAATGTCATCACATTCTTCAAGGTCGCGGATCTGAAACACCCCAAACCCTTCCAGGGGCATCTTCGCTCCTGTATTCAATACTGTGCATATTCCATGATTGTTTTCATTTCTTATGAATGATTTTTTCTGTCTGTTCCGATCATTAATGCACAAGGGCTGTAAACGTAAACTGGATCAGTTTTACGGTATCCGCCTGTTTCTGATACACTTCCGTTACCATGAAGTGATGGGTTGTCGGGTTTCCGCCCAAAAGAAGGCCATAGTCTACATCAGTAAGGCAGATAGCGACGTCTCCGAACTCCTTCACTTCCTGATTATGGATCGTAATATCCGTGGGCTGGAAAATCTTCCTTGTAAATGCCTTGATCTCATGATCCAGGTCAGCATTCATACCGATATGGACAAAACAACAGTCCGGATCCGCGACTTCTCTCATAGCAGCTTCATCGGCATAAAGCATTCCGTCCCAAAATTTTCCTGATAATGCAAGAACTGTTTCTCTCATAAGTATCATCCTCCTTAAATTTAATCATTTTTCCTGAGTGAACCAAGGCTGTCAAGCCATTTTTCTACTGCTGCCACAGGTCCGTTCTCAGCGTCACGCATTTCCACCGCGAGACCAGTCAGCACTTTTGCCTTCGGCTCAAGCTTGCGGATCATATCATATGTGCCACCGTCTCCGGAGCCCATATGGGTGTTGAAGGGGATGATCGTCTTGCCACTGAGATCGTATTTATCAAAGAAAGTGTAAATGATCATCGGGAAAGTATACCACCACATGGGATAACCGATGTAGATCGTATCATATGCATCGACATTGATCTCATTTTTGATTGAAGGGCGCTGATCCTCGTCATGTTCCTTCTTTGCGAGTCTTGCAAGCGCGTTATAATGATCCCGATTGCTGTCATAGGGTACGGCAGACTCGATTTCTGCGATATCTGCGCCGGTCTGCTTCGCGATCTCCTCTGCCACGATCCTTGCAGTGCCGTAGACACTGAAATAAACTACCAGTTCTTTTACCATCTCTTTTGCCTCCTGCCCATTAAAGGTCCGGGCCAAGCTCCATCTTCGCATACTGCGCGAGCATTTCCGGAGTTCCGTTGTAGTAGCGTACGCCCTTGTTCACCTTTCCGACCTCAGCCATCTCTTCACCGGTCAGGGCAAAGTCGAAAATGTCGAAGTTGTCGCGGATGTGCTCCGGATTCCGGGAGCCGGGGAAGACGACGTTACCGCTCTGCACGTGCCAGCGCAGGATGATTTGCGCATTGGTTTTCCCGTACTTTCCCGCCAGTTTGGCAAACACAGGCTCGTTGATCAGGTTCTTGTCGCCGTGTCCCAGCGGATACCAGGCCATGAGCCCCATGCCGGTCTCGGCAAGAAATGCCTTCAGCTCTGTCTGCGGGAAGTAGGGATGGGCTTCCACCTGCACCACATGGGGTTTGATATCCATGGTCTCGATCGCTTCTTTCAGAAGGTCTTCCGGGAAGTTGGACAGGCCGATGGCCTTGACCTTGCCTTCTTTATAGGCCTTCTCGATGTTCCTGTAGCCCTCGCGCCAGTTGTCGGTGGGCTGATGGAGGAAGAGGAGATCGATATAGTCTGTACCGAGGCGTGCCAGGGTCTCGTCGATCGCCGTTTCTTTTTCATAGACCGTAGGCCAGAGTTTGGTAACGAGGAAGATCTCTTCTCTGGCAACGCCGCTCTTTTTGATCCCGCGGCCGGTGCCGGATTCGTTCATATAACCGTTTGCGGTATCGATGAGCCGCACACCGCTCTTTATAGCGCTCTCCACTGCTGCTTCCGCCTCTGCCGGGGACATCATAAATACGCCGATTCCTGCCATAGGCATTTTGTTTCCGTTGCTGAGAGTGAAGTATTCCATGATTTGATCTCCTTTCGCTTTTACGTCATTTATAGGTTGTTTCTTCTTTCTGTGCCAATTATATATAGAAATCAGTTGCAAGTCTACTGCTTCTTGTATATAATGGTATACGTTATACGAATACAATAGGGGGCAAAAACATGATCGAGACCTATCTGCTGGAACAGTTCGCGGCATTTGCGAGATGCGGAACACTCTTAAAAGCATCGGAGGAACTGCATATTACGCAGCCGACCCTATCCCGTTCCATGAAAAAGCTGGAAGAAGAACTGGGCGTGTCGATCTTTCACCGGGAAAACAGCAAGCTTTCCTTAAATGAGACTGGCAAGGTGGCCGCTGAATACGCGGAGAAGGCCCTGCAGGCTAACCAGGATCTGATCGACCATGTACTGACATACGACCGCAGCCTGCGAACTGTCAGTATCGGGTCGAGCTCACCGTTTCCGATCAACGAACTGATGCCTGCCCTGCAGGAATACCTCTCTGAAAAAACGATTCTCACTGAACTGGTCGATACGGACGAGCTTCTGCTGACAGGGCTGAAGAACCGGAGGTATGACCTTGTGGTCCTGCATTCCCTTCCAGAAGATAAAACGTTGTACTGTCAGCGTTACATGGATGAGCAGATCTGCCTTACCGTGGACGAGAACCACCCCTTTGCCCAAAAGAAAAGCATCTCCTTTGCGGAGATGCTTGGAATGCGTATTCTGGTTTCCGGAAAGATCGGCTTCTGGATGGACATCTGCAAAAAGCATCTTTCGGAAGAAGACCTTCTGGTACAGCGTGGTCTTGAGGCCCTGGGAGAACTGATCGAAGCATCGACCCTGCCATTTTTCAACTCCGACCGCATGATCGAAATGGGAGTTCAGATACCCGGAAGAGTGTCCGTTCCGATCAGCGACGAAGACGCCCATGCCACGTACTGGGTGGCCTGCCGGGCTTCCGATCAGAGCAAATACAGATCGATCTTTAATACAGTGCGTAGCTATGCACTAAGGCATGACGCAAGGAACTGTCGTTAACGAATTTTGTACAGGCTTCCTTCGGTTCGCTTCCCGGAAGGAAAGAAAGATTAGTCTTATTCATATCAGTATTACTATATTTAGTATTATTTGAGTGTGATTTTCACACTTCAAGAAGTGTCGTTTTCACACTTCAAGAAGTATCGTCCATAACAATACCCGCAACTCATTTTGAGATAATAGGCAACAAAAAACGGACTGCTGTATAACAACAATCCGCTTTTGTTTGTCAACCCGCTCAGACAGATGCCAAAGTCGTTTTGATACAAAACTTTCTTATGAGCACCCGCCATTTGGGCGGCGGTTCGTTCTTGTTATGAAAGTTTTCTTCAGCGCAGGTTCAGCGGGGTGATCTTCAGGTACTCCTCCAGCGGCGCGTCATTGAGGCAGAGCTCAATGATCTGGCGGCCGATGGGATCCAGCTCGTCGGTCAGGAACTCGGAGATCTGCTCCTTCATGAAGTCGGTCAGGATCTTGGCGCCGGCGTCGTAGCCCTCGAAGCCCAGCTTGGACTGATACTCGGGGCGCAGGAAGGTGCGGCGGACATACTGGCCGTCGATCTTCATCTCGTCCAGGGAGAAGCCGAAGAGCGGGCAGCGGGCGGGCACCAGGTGCTTCATGCGCACGATGCCGTTGCGGCGGGCCAGGTACTCACGGGTGATCCACTCGCCCATGAAGCCGATGCGGTAGGCGCCGATGTGCTGGTTGGGGATCAGGATATTCAGGGTGTTGGGGGTGTCCAGCATCTGGTGGAGCAGGAGGTTTGCCTGCGTCACCTTCTTGCCGGTGCAGAAGGGCCAGTAGGAGCCCACGCCCTCGGCCTTCAGGCCGGAGCCGGCGTTCGTGTCGGCGATAGAGGGGTTCTTGAAGCCGCGCGGGGACACCAGACGCCACAGCCAGGCGATGGAGGCGGGCACAAACTGCACCATGCCCATGACGCCGTAGTTCGGCTCCATGACGGTGCTGGGCGGCATACGCACGCCGAAGGAACGCACGTTGACCTCCTGGGGCTGATCGCCGGGTACGATGTTGTCGATCATGGTGCGGGGGATGATCACGCGGGGGTTGGTGCAGGGCTTGCCGGTGGACTCAATGACATGCTCCCAGATCAGGCAGGTGGCGCCGGGGGTGCCGTCCATGTTGAAGAACTCCAGCGGCTCGGGCGGATGGATGCTGATGCGCTCGTACATGGGGACGTTGCCGTAGTACTGGTCGCCGTCCATGCGCAGGAACCAGCCGTCCTCGGCGTCGGCGATGACCAGGTGGCCGGAGCCGTTCTGCAGATCCTTGTGGGCCATGACCATATCGTCGGCGATGGGGTGGATCTTGCAGGTCTCGTTCAGGGTCAGGTAATAATCTTCGCCGGAAACCAGGTGGGTGCCCAGCAGGACCTGGCCGTTCTCTTCCTTGTGGACCTCTTCCAGCATCTCGGACTTGCCGCCGCCGGAAGCGCCCTCGTGCATGAAGACGACCTCGTTTTCATACGGAGTCTCCAGCACGGCGGCGGAGGCGTGGTTGGTGACCCAGCCCTCATGCTCGCCGATGTCCAGCAGCATGGAGAACACGCCCTTCTTGGCGGAAGGACCGGGATAGAGGTTGTAGGCAAAGACCTCGTGCAGAGTCTCGCTGCGCTGGTGGACGACCACCTGTCTGCCGTCAAAGTGGGTCAGACGGAAGGGCGGCGCCACGTAGATGATGGCGCGGGGAGTAAAGCCCGCCTCGATGTCATGAATGCTGACGAAGCCCTGCATGTTGGCCAGGGACAGGGCAAAGAAGGCTGCGTTGGTGGGGCAGACCATCAGCGCGTCATAGCCGAAGTAGCGGCCGCCGGCGTGGAAAGGCAGCAGGATGATGCCCTGCCCCTCGAACCACTGCATGGTCTCCTCGCGCAGCTTGGAGAACTCGTAGCCGTACACATCCCTGAAGCGGGGCTTGTCGGTGGGCAGTTCGTCGCCAATGCGCATGCAGTCGGGATCGCGGCGGCGCATGTAATCTTCCATGAAGTTGACCACAGGGCCGTTCTTGCAGCGGACGACCTCCGCCTCTTTGAAGACGCCGCGGCCGGGGATGGTGTAAGTCACGTCATAGCGGGAGGAATGGGTGGGACCGTAGCACAGCTCCAGCAGCTGATCCTTGGTCTCGGGATAGCAGCGCCACTTGGCCTTGGAGACGGCAGCCTTCAGGTCATCGGGCAGGACAAAACGATTGAAAAAGGAATCAATGAACATGTTGAACCACCTTTCGGAATTAAAGCATGTTTATATGAATTTGCGCTTGTTAAGATTTTACCACAAGCCTTTCAAATGTACAAGAATCACAGTCAGAGAAAAAAGCCCCCCAAACGGGAAGCTTTTTTCGGCAATTCTGTTCAGTTTGACGAATCGGGCGTCTCCGCTCAGCGCCGGAGCGAGGCGATATAGAGGGAGACCACCGTGATCCCGACGACGGCCAGCAGCAGCAGATAGAGATAGGAGCTGGTGCTGGTGAGAAAGCGCATGTAGGGATTGCGGGCGTCCACAATGACCAGCACCACAAGGCCCATCAGCAGGGCGTTTGCCAGCATGGCAAGAAAGAGTTTAAAGCGTCTCACTCTTCGCCCTCCTTGATCTCCGCCGCGACGACCAGATCGTTCAGATAGCGGTCGCCATAGGGTCGGTTGATGACCTGGCCGTGGAACACCATCACCGAGGAGGCGCCGCCGTCCAGGTTGTAGGCCGCCTTGCAGCCCAGTTCATGCATGATGGCGGAGAGCGTCTGCATCTCCGCGCCCAGGGAGTAGCCTCCCTGCCGTCCGTCCACCACCACGAAGCAGTAGTGGCCCGGCTCGTAATAGCCCAGGGCCGTGCGCGGATGGGTGATCAGCAGCGCTTCAGAGATGTTGAAGCTCTCCTTTGGGCTGCCGTCGGCGTTCAGGAGGCTCGGCCCGAAGTGCCAGATCTGCCAGGGCTCCTGCGAGATCACGTCCTCCGCGGTATACTCCCCGGGGCCGTAGGTCTCCATCCGGCCGTCATAGTAGAGGGCGCAGATGTCGGCCGTCGTATCATTCACGTCGTAGATCTGCCCGTTTCGCACCACGAAGCCCGCGCCGCGCTGATCCACAAAGCAGTCGCCGTTGACGGCGATGACCGCCTCGGCGTCCCGGGCGATGTCCACCGGGACGGCGAAGGAATAGCCGGTCAGAGGGAAAGCCGCGTGCAGCTGCTCCACGTCGCTCAGATAGATATCCGCCACAAAGTAGACGCCCTTCGGCAGCAGCTCCGTGTATTCATATTTTGTCACCGTCACCGCCATGGTGGGGCTGCTGTAGTGCAGATCCTCCCACACGGTCTCCTCGCTGAACTGATCGGCAAACTTTTCCGCCCAGGTCAGCGGCCGCGGCTCCTCGGTGGGTTCTGGCCCGGCCGGTTCTTTTTCAGTGGAAGGCTCCTCTTCCGGCTCCTCCGCGGGGAGAGCCGTGGGGGCCGGGGTCTCCGTCCGCTCCACCGCGGCGATGGGGGCTGGCATGCCCTCGCTGCGCGTTTTGTAATATGGGATCACATGGTGAAAGAGCGCAAACACGCAGAGCACCAGTCCCGCCAGCAGCAGCTGCAGCAGCAGGAAAGCCCAGAGCGGCAGGCCCTTATTCTTTTGTTCCAAGCGCGTTCACGCTCCGTTCTCAAATTCCTCCGGATAATAGCCGAAGTAGTAATCTTCCACGCGATAGCGCAGGATCTTATACATATCCAGATACCACTGGGCGCGTACGCCGCCCGCGGCGTCGAAGCTCCAGCCCACTGCCTTGGAGATCTTCTGCTCAAAGGTGATCCAGCAGTCCGGCAGCTCCTCATAGATCTGCTCCTGCTGCTCCTCGGGGATGCCGTAGTTCATGATGCAGTAGAAGCGCTCCAGGTTCTTGAGTCCGAAGACGGGGCTGATGTCGTGCACCTTGGTGGCGCTGATGTTCAGAAGCTTCAGGCTCTCACACTCGGCCAGAGGCGAAATGTCCTCCAGCAGGTGGCAGAAGTAGAGTTCCAGCATTTCCAGCTTCTTGCAGTTGGAAAGAGGACTGATGTCCCGCACATAGTTATAGGAGAGTATGACATATTTCAGATTCGGCATGTAGCCCATGAAGGTGATGTCCGACAGGGTGTTGTGCCCCAGGTCCAGGTACTCCACCTCGTTGCAGAAGCGCAGGATCTGCACGTTTCTGTTGTCCAGCGTCCAGGTCAGATGGACGATCTTGATATCCGTGAGGAAGTTGGAAAGGGTCAGCCAGATGCGCCAGACGATCTTGGTGGCAGGAAAGTCCTCCCGCAGCTTTGCCAGCACTTCATTGTCGATGCCGCAGCCGTCCAGCAGGAAGTAGCTGCACTTTTTCAGCACCGGCAGCGCCCGGCGCAGTTCCTCTTCGCCCTCGTTTCCGATGGGGACGCGGATGTACTCGATGCGCTCGTCCTCAGTGGATACGATCTGGCCGAAGAGTTCAAAGCGGTAGGCAAAGCAGACCTCGGGAAAAGCCTCCTGCAGGGTGAGGAGCTCTTCCAGGCTCAGCGTGTTGCCGCCCTCTCCATCCGTCAGCACTACACGGGAGAGTGACGGGAGAAGACGCATGGCAGTGATTGCCTCGTCCAGCTCAGCGCTCTGCAGGGCGGTCAGATCCAGCTTCTTTGTGTTTTCCCGGTATTCCCTGCCCAGAAGGGAAACCGTGTAGCTGATCTCCCGCTCCGGGTAGCGCTCCCGCAGGGCGGCGATCTGCTCGGGCTGCAGCGTGGTGCCGGGGAGGGAGATTTTGGAAGCTGCGGGAAGATGCACCAGATTCTCAAGCAGCGTGTCATAGTCAAAGTCCGACGGTGCAAGCGTCAGCTCCGTCTCGGTGTTCTCCACGGTCTTTTCCCCGATGGGGACGGAGTACAGAACCTGCTGCTCCGGGTGCTCCCCGGCGTAGGCGAGAAGCGCCGCGTAGCACTCGCTCCCGCGGGCGTCCACGGTTTTCAGGTTGCGGTACTGCGCAAGCGAATCCAGGTCCTCCGCCATCATCACAGCCGTCACTTCCTCCACCGCGTCCAGCTCGCGCTGGTGCTCCTCAGCCGCGAGGCGGGCGGCCCGCTCCCGGTACAGGATCACGCCCCCGGCCGCAAGGGCCGCTATCAGAAGGATCGCAAGCACGATCCCGATCGCCTTTTTTGCTTTCATCGCAGACTCCTCATAATGATGTATGGAATGACATCTTATTATATTCTCCCTTTCCGCGCTTTGCAAGCGTTTTCGACCTTGCCCCGGGCAGTCTGCATCTGGTATAATAGGAAAAGATTATCGCAGAAGGAGGCGCGGGCATGCCGAATTACAGACTGACGCTCAGCTATGAAGGGACGCGCTACCGCGGCTGGCAGAAGCAGGGAAACACCGGCAATACCCTGCAGGAGAAGCTGGAGAACACCCTCAGCCGCCTGCTGGGCGAGATCGTGGAGATTGCAGGCTGCGGCCGCACCGATGCGGGCGTGCACGCAAGACGTCAGGTCTGTTCCTTCCGGACGAATCAGACCCTGGACTGTACGGAGACGCTGCGCCGCCTGCGTGACGTGCTGCCGGAGGATATCGGCGCCCTGTCGCTGGAGGAGGCCGCTCCCCGCTTTCACGCGAGGCTCAGCTGCACGGGCAAGACCTACTGTTACCGCATCCGCACGGTGGAGACGCCGGACGTGTTCTCCCGCCGCTTCGTGCTCCCCTGCCCCGGCAAGCTGGACACCGCTGCCATGCGGCAGGCGGCGGAGGCCCTCTGCGGAAAGCGTGATTTTTCCGCCTTCTGCTCGCTTAAGAACAGGAAAAAGTCCGCGGTCCGGGAGCTGCGCGAGATCCGTTTTGAGGAGACGCCGGAGGAGCTGCGCCTGTATTTCACGGGGGACGGCTTTCTCTACAACATGGTGCGCATCCTCACGGGCACGCTGCTCGAAGTCGGCCTCGGACAGCGCGCGCCGGAGAGCATGGAAGCGATCCTCGCCTCCCTGGATCGCGCCAAGGCGGGCCCCACCGCCCCGGCTCTGGGGCTGACGCTGTGGGAGGTATACTACGACGGATGAGCGCCGCTGCGCCCCTCTTTGTCTAATAAGGCAAAAGCATGGTACTTTTCGGGTGGTAATTCATGGAATTCCCGCTGTTTTGCCTTATTGACAGGCATGGGGAATCCTGATAAAATAAGTCATCTCAATCGGATAGGGTCTATTCGAAGCAAGATGTCGACCGCAAAGGGCGCAGCCGCGCCCGGAGCCAAGGCCATACGGACAGCCGGGTCGAATGCCGAATCCCCGCGGAATGCGGCGGCAACTTCTGTTGCCTTATTGATTGCGTTAAGAGCGCAGTTTTATAAGTTGGTTACTATAAACCGGTATACAAACTTGTGAAATGGTCAATAAGAGTAGTAAAAGTAATCTTTGCTATATAGACTCTCATACCAAACGAGACGCCGCGGCCCGCCGCGGGTCATATCGTCTATTCCAAGGTGATGTATACCCGGTGTATATGTCACCTTTTCTTTTTGGGGAGAGAGAGAATGAAAAAAATCATCGAGCTGAAAAACGTGACCAAGTCCTTTGACGGGCAGGTCGTCCTGGACAACATCAATCTGGACATCTACGACAACGAGTTTCTCACCCTGCTGGGCCCCTCCGGCTGCGGCAAGACCACCACGCTGCGCCTGATCGCAGGCTTTGAGAGCGCCGATCAGGGCGACATCATCTTCCTCGGTGAGGACATCAAGGACGTGCCGCCCCACAAGCGCAACGTCAACACCGTTTTCCAGCGCTATGCCCTCTTCCCCCATCTGAACGTGTTTGAAAACGTGGCCTTCCCCCTGCGGGAGCGCCGCGTCCCCAAGGCCGAGATCGAGGAAAAGGTTCATGAGATGCTCAAGCTCGTGGCCCTCTCCGGCTTTGAAAAGCGCAGCGTCACCAGCCTCTCCGGCGGTCAGCAGCAGCGCGTGGCCATCGCCCGCGCCCTGGTCAACAGCCCGAAAGTCCTGCTGCTGGACGAGCCGCTGGCCGCTCTCGACCTGAAGCTCAGAAAAGACATGCAGTCCGAGCTGAAAAAGATCCAGAAGGCCACCGGCATCACCTTCGTCTTCGTCACGCACGACCAGGAGGAAGCCCTCTCCATGTCTGACACGGTGGTGGTCATGTCCGAGGGCCGCATCCAGCAGATCGGCACGCCGGTGGACATCTACAACGAACCCACCAACGCCTTCGTGGCCGACTTCATCGGCGAGAGCAACATCCTCGACGGCGTCATGCTGGAGGATAAAAAGGTCCGCTTCCACGGGCACACCTTCACCTGCGTGGACGGCGGTTTTGCTCCCAAGGAGCCGGTGGACGTGGTGGTCCGCCCCGAGGACGTGGACATCGTCCCCGAGGAAAAGGGCATGCTGAAAGGCGTCGTCACCTCCGTCACCTTCCTGGGGGTGCACTACGAGATCATCGTGGACATCAACGGCTTCAAGTGGATGATCCAGACCACCGACTTTGTGGACGTGGACGAGCACATCGGCCTCTATATCGAGCCCGACGCCATCCACATCATGAAGAAGTCCGAGTACTCCGGCATGTTCGGCGACTACTCCTCCTTCTCCATGGAGATGGATGAGATCGGCGAGCTGGGCGAAGAGGATCTGGAGGAGCTGGGTGAGGCCGCCGCCGCGGAAAGCGAGGGCGATGCATGAGGAATCAGAACACGGTCTCCCGCCGGCAGCGGGTGATCCAGCGCATGTGCCTCGCGCCGTACTCGGTGTGGGCCGCGCTCTTCATCGTGGTGCCGCTGCTGTTCGTGGCCTACTACGCCTTTACCGACAACAACTTCAACTTTACCTTCAATAACATCACCCGCTTTTTCACCGCCACCTCCTCCGTCGCGGACGAGGCGGGCGTCACGCGAGAAGTGCGCACTTATCTGCTGATCTTCATGCGCTCTTTAAAGCTTGCGGTGATCTCCACCTTCATCTGCCTGCTGATGGGCTATCCCGCGGCCTACATCATTTCCAAGGCCTCTGCCCGGGTACAGAGCATCCTCATCACGCTCATCATGATTCCCATGTGGATGAACTTCCTGATCCGCACCTACGCCTGGATGACCATCCTGCAGGACACCGGCATCTTCAACAGCATGATCGGCCTGATCGGCTTAAAGCCCATCCACATCATCGGCACCGAATCCGCCGTCGTAATCGGCATGGTCTACGACTACTTCCCCTACATGATCCTGCCCATCTACTCCGTGATGGCCAAGATGGATGAAAAGCTCATCGAGGCCGCCCGCGACCTGGGCTGCGACGGCTTCGGCGTGCTGCGGCGCGTGATCTGGCCGCTAAGCCTGCCCGGCGTCTTCTCCGGCATCACGATGGTGCTGGTCCCCTCCATCTCCACCTTCTACATCTCCCAGAAGCTGGGCAACGGCAAGTTCTACCTGATCGGCGACGCGATCGAGGGCCAGTATGTGGCCAACAACCTGCACTTCGCCGCCGCCATCGCCTTTATCCTGATGGTCATTCTCCTGGCCTGCATGGCCATCTTCCAGCGCGCCGCCAACAAGCGCGCCGCGGTTTGAGAGGAGGGTGCACGATGAAAATGAAACCCATCGCCAAGTTCTACACCGCGCTCGTGATGATCTTCCTCTTCGCCCCCATCGCGATCCTGCTGGTCTTCTCCTTCAATGAGGCCAAGAGCCTGTCGGTCTTCTCTGGCTTCTCCCTCTATTGGTACCGGGAGCTCTTCCGCGATTCCGACACGCTGGGCGCCGTGCGCAATACGCTGGTGCTCGCTGTGAGCGCCTCGCTCATCTCCACCGTCATGGGCACCGCCGCCGCGGTCGGCATCTTCAAGCTGCGCAGCAAGTACCTGCGCACCCTGATGGACACCGTCACGAACATCCCCATGATCAACCCCGACATCATCACCGGCATCTCCCTGATGCTCATGTTCGTCTTTGTCGGCCGCCTCTTCGGCGCCGCCACCAGTCTGAGCTTCTGGACCATGCTGATCGCCCACATCACCTTCTGTCTGCCCTATGTGATCCTGCAGGTGCTGCCGAAGCTGCAGCAGATGGACAAGTCCCTGCCCGAGGCGGCAATGGATCTGGGCTGCACCCCGCTGCGGGCCTTCTTCAAGGTGGAGATCCCCGAGATCCTGCCCGGCATCATCACGGGCCTGATCATGGCCTTCACCCTGTCGCTGGACGATTTCGTGATCTCCTACTTCACCGCGGGCAACGGCTTTCAGACCCTGCCGATCCGCATTTACAACATGACCAAGAAAACGGTCACCCCCAAGATGTACGCCCTGGCAACCATCATCTTCTTTGTGATCCTGGCCCTGCTGCTGATCTCCAATCTCTTCGACTCAGAAACCAGCGAGTCCGTCAGGAAAGCGAAAGAGAGAAAAGAAAGTCACAGAAGAAAACAAAAACTGAAGGAGAAAACAAAATGAAAAAGCTGGTATCCCTCCTGGTGCTCACCGCCGTTCTCTGCGCGATCCTGCTCTCCGGCTGCGGCGGCAAGGACACGCTCACCCTGAACGTCTACAACTGGGGCGAGTATATTTCCGACGGCTCCGAGGATTCTTTCGACACCGTCCGCGAGTTTGAAAAGTGGTATGAGGCCGAGTACGGCCAGAAGCTGAAGGTCAATTACGACACCTTCGCCAGCAACGAGGACATGTACAACAAGCTCTCCACCGGCGCTGTGAGCTATGACATTGTCATCCCCTCCGACTACATGATCGCCCGCATGGCCGACGAAGGCATGCTCCTGCCCCTGAACTTCGACAACATCCCCAACTACCAGTACATCGACAAGAGCTTCCGCGGTCTGTACTACGATCCTGACGACACCTACTCCGTCCCCTACACCTACGGCGTGGTGGGCATCATCTATAACGCCAATGTGGTCGATGAGGCCGACGCCGTGGAATGGGATCTGATGTGGAATCCCAAGTACGCCGGCAACATCGTCCAGTTCAACAATCCCCGTGACGCTTTCGGCACCGCCCAGTACAAGCTGGGTCTGGACGTGAACGCCACCGACCACGCCAACTGGGACGCCGCCCTGGCCGAACTGAAGACCCAGGCCCCCCTGGTCAAGAGCTACGTCATGGACGAGATCTACAACATGATGGAATCCGGTGAGGCCGCCATCGGCACCTACTACGCCGGCGACTACTTCACCATGCTCGACGCCGCCAGCGACAACGTGGATCTGCGCTTCTACTACCCCAGCGAGACCAACTATTTCGTGGATGCCATGTGCATCCCCAAGTCCTGCCAGCACAAGGAGCTGGCCGAGATCTTCATCAACTACATGCTCTCCGAGGAACCGGCCATCGCCAACGCCGAATACATCTACTACGCCTCCCCCAACTCTCTGGTCTATGAGAGCGAGGACTACGCCGAGGAGCTGGGTGAAGAGGCCATGGAGATCCTCTACCCGGGCATTGAGAACTTCAGCGAGCTGTACAACAAGTTTGCCTACCGCAATCTGGACACCGATACGCTCGACTACATCAACACCCTCTGGGAAGAGCTGAAAATCAGCTAAGGTGCAATAAAATGCAAATAGCCGCTGCAGAAAAGCAGCGGTTATTTTTTTCGCTTCTGCGCAGACTAACAAAAAACGAAGGAGCGATGGCTATGAGTAAACGGATCGGCAGGCAGACCCTGGCGCTGCCCTCGGCCCCGGGCATCCGGAGCGCAGCCTCGGTGGTTGGAAAGAAAGAGGGCGAGGGGCCGCTGAAAGACGGTTTTGACCGGATCTCGGAGGACTCCTATTTTGGTGAGGAGAGCTGGGAGAAGGCGGAGAGCAGCATGCTGCGCCAGGCCTTCACCCTCGCCTGTGGCAAGGCGAAGCTCGCGCCCTCTTCTCTTGACTATGTGCTGGCCGGGGATCTGCTGAACCAGTGCGTCTCCTCCAGCTTCGCGCTGCGGGACAGCGGTGTGCCCCACCTGGGGCTCTACGGCGCCTGCTCCACCATGGCGGAGGGACTCGTGCTGGGCGCCCTGCTGCTGGACGGCGGCTTTGCCGCTTCTGTCTGCGCCATCACGGGCTCCCACTTCTGCGCCGCCGAGCGGCAGTACCGCTTCCCGCTGGAATACGGCGGGCAGCGCACGCCCTCCTCCCAGTGGACCGTGACCGGAGCGGGCGCCGTGATCCTGGGCCGACACGGCGGCAGGCTGCGCATCCCGTTGGTGACGCCCGGGCGGATCGTGGACGCCGGGATCACCGACCCTTCCAATATGGGCGCCGCCATGGCCCCCGCCGCCTATGACACGCTCTCCGCCCATTTTGCAGACACGGGCCGGACAGCAAAGGACTACGACGCCATCTTCACCGGTGACCTGGGCGCGCTGGGGCACGATCTGCTGGAGACGCTGTTTCGGGACGCGGGGCAGGAACTCGGCCCGGGGTATCAGGACTGCGGCGTGCTGATCTACGATCCTGCAACCCAGAATGTGAACGCGGGCGGCTCCGGCTGCGGCTGCAGCGCCTCCGTCCTCTGCGGGCACATCCTGCCCGGCATGGGGCGCGGCCTGTGGAAGCGGGTGCTCTTTGCGGCCACCGGCGCCCTCATGTCCCCCACCAGCGCCATGCAGGGCGAGAGCATCCCCGGCATCTGCCACGCCGTCGTGATCGAACGGGAGGACTGAAATGGAGATCTTCTGGATCTATCTGAAATGCTTCGCCGCGGGAGGGCTGCTCTGCGTTCTGGGCCAGCTGCTCATCGACTACACGAAACTGACCCCCGCGCGCATTTTAACGCTCTACGTTGTGCTGGGCGTGGTGCTGGGCGCGCTGGGCCTTTATCAGCCGCTGGCCGACTGGGCCGGAGCCGGGGCCACCGTTCCGCTGACCGGCTTCGGGAACACGCTGGCCAAGGGCGTCAGAAAGGCGGTGAGCGAGCAGGGGCTGCTGGGCGTCTTCACCGGGGGACTCACGGCCTCCGCGGGCGGCATCTGCGCCGCCGTGCTCTTTGGCCTGCTGGCCGCGCTGCTGTCGAAGCCCAGGGAGAAGAAATAGTTTTGAGCTTTAAGGCGTGAGTTTTGAGGAGTGTACGAAAAAGGCGACCCTTTCGGATCGCCTTTCTCAAAACTCATAATAGTTTTGAGGTTTGAGGCGCGAGTTTTGAGGAATGTACGAAAAAGGCGACCCTTTCGGATCGCCTTTCTCAAAACTCATAATAGTTTTGAGGTTTGAGGCGCGAGTTTTGAGAAGTGTACGAAAAAGGCGACCCTTTCGGATCGCCTTTCTCAAAACTCATAATAGTTTTGAGGTTTGAGGCGCGAGTTTTGAGGAGTGTACGAAAAAGGCGGCCCTTTCGGATCGCCTTTCTCAAAACTCATAATAGTTTTGAGGTTTGAGGCGTGAGTTTTGAGGAGTGTACGAAAAAGGCGACCCTTTCGGATCGCCTTTCTCAAAACTCAAACCTGAAAACTCAAAACTCAATTCAGCAGGGCTGCTGCGGCGGAGCCGGGCAGCGTGGTCTCGTTGCCGATGCGGTATTCCGCAAAGAGGCCCAGCTTTTCGCCGACTTCTTCCTTCAGGAGCTTCTCCAGCGCCGGGCGGTAGGAGCGGCCCTTCTGCACCAGAGAACCCTCGGCGCAGATGCAGGCGGGCTTGTCGGCCGTGGTGCCGGCGCCGGTCAGCAGCAGGATGGCGGCGAGGTTCGTGCACATGCAGCGGGCGGAGCGCTCGAACATGGCGCGGCAGATCTCCTCCACAAAGGCCTCGTCCTCCTCGGTCTCGCAGATCTGCTCCAGACGTTCGCCGCTGGCCCAGGCGTCGATGACGGCGGAGTCGATCCAGCCCAGCGCGCGCACGCGTTCGGAGGCCTCGGGGCTCAGCAGCCCCTCGTCGGCAGCCGCCTTCAGCATCAGGTGGCACAGCTCGCCCAGATACACGCCGGCGGTCAGCTTCTCGAAGTGCTTCTCGCCGGGGTTGTGGCTGTTCTCGTCCAGAATGCGGTCGAAGTCGCCGCCCTTGATTCCGTCGTACATACCGGACTCCAGGTTCACGATCATGCTGCGGTCGGAGTCCATGCCGATCTTGCCGATGCGGCGGGCGGGAAGCGAGCAGCAGGTGTTGGTGCCCGTGCCGCTGACCTGACCCACAAAGCCGCTGTAATCGCTGCGCCGCACGGCGGCCAGACCGCCCAGCAGCACGGCGACCGTGTCATTGAGGATCACGATCCGCTTGCCGAAGACGCCGCGGCGCTCCAGCTCCGCGTTCAGAGAGGCGGCGACCAGCTGCCCCTCGCAGCCGGTGATGACCACTTCCTTGTCGATGCGCTGAACGCGGCCGTCGATCTCGGGCGTCACGTCGGCGGAGAAGGAGAAGCAGAAACCCACCTTGTCGGTCTTGTCCATTAGAGAGATGATGCTGTTGGCCGTGAAGGAGATAAACTCCTCCCAGGTGGCGGGGCGGTCGATGCCGGGCATCTTCCACTTGCTCAGGCCGTCCACCTTATAGCCTGAATCGTCAAAAGTGATGAGCGCCTTACGGAAATTGGTGCCGCCGGCGTCGATCACGACCACGGGCGCGGCCTTGGGGATCGCGCCGTCGTCGCTCAGATAGGTGGGGATCATGGGGAGAGAGCTCTTCTCCCCCGCAAGCCCGCGCTCCATCTCTTCCTTCATCTTCCAGGCCTCACGGGCGGGCTCAACCAGTTCGGGGGACATGCCGTGCCGTTTCAGAAACGCTGCTGCCGTACTCATAACACTTTCAATGGGCAGGCGGGATGAACCGCCTGCCTTCCTTTCTATATTCTTTTTGTGTCGTTCCCTGCTTAAATTACTTTTCTTTGCTGGCCTCGATCACGCCGCTGGCAAGACCGGCAAGGCCCTGGATCTCGCTGGGGATGATGATCTTCGTGGCCTGGCCGTTGGCGGCGGCGGCAAAGGACTCCAGCGCCTTGATGCGGATCACGGCGTCGGTGGGGGCGGCCTCGTTGATGAGGCGGATACCTTCGGCGGTGGCAGTCTGGACCTTCAGGATGGCCTCGGCCTGGCCTTCGGCCTCCAGGATCTGCTGCTGCTTCTTGGCGTCGGCGCGCAGGATCGCGGATTCCTTCTCGCCTTCGGCCTCCAGAATGGCGGCGCGCTTTTCGCCCTCGGCGCGGAGGATGGCCTCACGGCGTTCACGCTCGGCCTTCATCTGCTTCTCCATCGCGTTCTGGATCTCCTTGGGAGGCAGGATGTTCTTCAGCTCCACGCGGTTGACCTTGATGCCCCAGGGGTCGGTGGCCTCGTCCAGGATGGAGCGCATCTTGGTGTTGATGATGTCGCGGCTGGTCAGGCACTGGTCCAGCTCCAGGTCGCCGATGATGTTACGCAGCGTGGTGGCGGCCAGGTTCTCGATGGCGACCATGGGCTGCTCGATGCCATAAGTGTAGAGCTTGGGGTCGGTGATCTGGAAGTAGACGACGGTGTCGATCTGCATGGTGACGTTGTCCTTGGTGATCACGGGCTGGGGCGGAAAGTCCGCCACCTGCTCCTTGAGCGTGACGACCTTGGCCACTCTCTCGATGAAGGGGATCTTCAGGTGCATGCCCACGTTCCAGGTCTCTTTATAGGCGCCCAGGCGCTCGATCACGTAGGCCT
Organism: uncultured Clostridia bacterium; assembly: GCA_946628965.1. GTDB lineage: Bacteria > Bacillota > Clostridia > Oscillospirales > Oscillospiraceae > Limivicinus. The sequence goes on from CAMOXI010000009.1 coordinate 40,262, forward strand.
TTGCCTGCTGCACGATGCGGATGTTGCGGATCAGGATCACGATGACCAGCAGGATCAATGCGATGATAACATACGGCATAATCAATTCTCCTTTACAATATTACATAGTTGATTGCTCTTCTTACCTGCGGACGATGAGCTTTACGCCCTCGATCCGAATACCCTGCAGGATCTCGCCCACGGCTGCCTTATCCTCGTCGTTCTCCATGCGGGCGGTCCAGACCTTTCCGCCCACGGTCACGGCGCCGGTGCCGCGGATGTTGTCGATCTCCTCGGTCACGACACAGTCCTTGCCCAGGATCATGTCGGCATTGGTGGGCTTGACGCGGCTGTTGACATACTTTTTGACCAGCGGTCGGGTCGCCGCCAGGGCTACCACGGACACCACCAGAAACCACAGCAGCTGCAGCCACATGGGCGCGTGCAGCGCGGCGGCGATCAGGGCAGCCAGGGCGCCGAGGGCAAACCAGATGGAGATCAGCCCGGGGACGATCCCCTCGATCACCAGCAGCACGATCATGGCGATCAGCCAGACCAGGGCCATATTTACACTTGCTGTCATGAGGACGCTCCTTTCTTTTGGTCATTCTTATGAGTATTATATCTTGCCTCTGCTCTTTTCGCAAGGGCTTTCAGCGGGGCGGAAAAATTTTTAATACGGCAGCACTTTAGCTCTTTACTTTTTTCGCGCGGTGATGTAACATATGGTTTAACTAAAAATAAGCCGAAACGGAGGAAGCTATGAACAAGCTGAATCGGAAACCCCGCAACGACAGAATGTACGAGGCGATTCTCTCCCTGCAGACCGTGGAGGAGTGCAAGAAGTTTTTTGACGATCTCTGCTCCATCTCGGAGCTCATGGCCATGGAGCAGCGCTTTCAGGTGGCCTCCTGCCTCGATGAAGGCATGATTTACAACGATATCCTCGCGGAGACCGGCGCTTCCAGCGCCACCATCAGCCGCGTGAACCGCTCCCTGCAGTATGGACGCGGCGGCTATGAGATCGCGTTCAGCCGCCTCAAGGAGAAGGCCGAATGAGCGCCTACGGCCCGCTTGCCGCCTGGTATGACACGCTGACGGGCGATGTCCCCTACGCACAGTTTGCTGATTTTTATGAGACGGAGTTCGCGCGTGACGGCGGCGAATTCCGTCTTCTTTTGGATCTGTGCTGCGGGACCGGCACCCTGACGGCGGAGATGGCCCGGCGCGGCTACGAGATGATCGGTGTGGACGCGTCGCCCGACATGCTGATGCAGGCCCGGGAAAAGTGCGCGGAGCTGCCGGTGCCGCCGCTGCTGCTCTGCCAGGACGCCAGTGAGATCGACCTCTACGGCACGGTGGACGCGGCGTACTGTTCTCTGGACGGTTTCAATTACATCCCTCCCGAGGATCTGAAAACGGTGTTCTTCCGCCTGCGCTATTTCATCCGCCCCGGCGGCCTTCTCTTATTTGACGTACACACGCCGGAATGGTTCCGCTCTCTGGACGGAAATGTTTTCGTGGACGAAAGCGACGACGTGCTCTGCCTCTGGCGGGCGGATTTCGACGAAGAGGAGCGGAAGATCGTCTACGGCATGGATCTATTCGAGCGCCGCGGCCGGCTCTGGCAGCGCAGCGGCGAGGAGCATGTGGAGTACGCCCACGAGCTCAACTGGCTGACGGAGCAGCTGACCGCGCTGGGATACGGCAGCGTGCGCCTGCTCACCGATTGCCCGCAGAAGGAACAGGGCCGGGTGTTTCTCGCCGCCGTGCGGTGAGTGTTAGTGGCCAGTGGTCAGTGGCCAGCACTGTGAAATCATGTATCTGAGAGACGAACGCAACCCCTCAGTCGCTAACGCGACAGCTATTGCCCACCTTGCGGTACGCGAAAAACGCTTCGGGCTTACGCTTGTCCTCGCGTTTTTCGACCGCTGCGGAAATTCCGATCCCGCTTCCTCTGCCCCCGGCAGCGCGGGATCGCAATTCCCTTACACAGGGGAGCCTAATAGGAAAGGATATTATAATGGACAAAATCATTCGTGCCACCGCCGCTGACGGCTATATCAAGATGGCGGTCATCACCGCCCGGGACACAGTGGAGCGCGCCCGGGAGATCCACAACTGCTCCCCCACCGCCGCCGCTGCCCTGGGCCGCACGCTCTGCGCCGCCTCCCTGCTGGGCGAGGCGATGAAGGAGGAAAACGCCACCCTCACCATCCGCATTAACGGCGGCGGCCCCATCGGGAGCGTCGTCGCGGTCTCCGACTCCGAGGGTTATGTGCGCGGCACCGTGGGCGATCCGTCGGTGGATCCGCCCCGCCGGCGGGACGGCAAGCTCAACGTGGGCGCCGCCGTCGGCCAGGACGGCATGCTCACCGTCAGCCGGGACATCGGCCTCAAGGAGCCCTACATCGGCTCCACGGAACTGCGCTCCGGTGAGATCGCAGAAGACCTGACCGCCTACCTGCTGGAGAGTGAACAGGTCCCCTCCGCCTGCGCCCTGGGCGTGCTGGTGGACACCGACCGCAGCATCAAAGCCGCCGGCGGCTTCATCGTACAGCTCATGCCCGGCGCGGACGAAGAACTGATCGGCAAGCTGGAGGATAACATCTTCCTCATGGATCAGCTCACCACCATTCTGGACGAGGACGGGACGGACGCCATTTTTGCACAGGTGCTGAAGGGTCTCGAGTACCACCTGGTAGGCGAAGCGCCCGTGGGCTATCGCTGCTACTGCAGCCGGGAGCGCGTGGAAGAGGCGCTCTCCTGCATCGAGGAGAGCGAGCTGCAGGAGATGATCGGCACGGGCGAGGCCGTGGAGGTCAGCTGCCAGTTCTGCGACGCGCGCTATGCTTTCACCCCCGACGACCTCAGAGCGCTGCTTCCGAAAGAAAGCGAAAAAATTGAAAATAACTCTTGACAATTTGGGGTTTCTTTAGTATTATAACAAAGCTGTCGCGGGAGCATAGCTCAGCTGGTTAGAGCACCTGCCTTACAAGCAGGGGGTCACTGGTTCGAGTCCAGTTGTTCCCACCACCCTTTCCAGTGCGTACAGCTTTGAATATGCCTCTGTAGCTCAGTAGGTAGAGCAGCGGACTGAAAATCCGCGTGTCGT
>CAMOXI010000010.1 GCA_946628965.1 uncultured Clostridia bacterium
AGCCGTGCTCTTCCCAGAAGGCCTTGTTGTTGAGAGATTCGTTATTTAAAAACATTCTTATGTACCTCCTGCTTTTGTAGGGGCGGCTATCAGCCGCCCGTTAACTTGATACAGAGCTGGCGGGCGGCTGATAGCCGCCCCTACGGCTTTATTATTCAGATTTGTCCATCATATCCCAGGCGCCCAGCATGTACATGATGCCGAGGGCGCGGTCGTAGAGACCGTAGCCGGGGCGGACGTTGCCGGGCTTCTCGTCCCAGAGGTGACGGCCGTGGTCGGGGCGGATATAGCCCTCGTAGCCGCAGTCGTGATAGGCGCGCAGGATGTCCAGGATACCGGTGTCGCCGTCACAGTCGCGGTGGCTGGCCTCGGAGAAGTCGCCGTTCGGGAAGTGCTTGACGTTGCGGATGTGGGCAAAGGCGATGCGGTCGCAGTGTTTGCGCACGATGGCGGCCACGTTGTTCTCGGGATTGGCGTTGAGGGAGCCGGAGCAGAGCGTCAGGCAGTTGTAGGGATCGTCCACCATCTTGAGGAAGCGGTCGATGCTCTCAGCATCCACCAGCAGGCGGGGCAGACCGAAGATGTCCCAGGGGGGATCGTCCATATGGACGGCCATCTTGATGTCACACTCGTGGCAGACGGGCATCAGGCGCTCCAGGAAGTACTTGAAGTTCTCCCACAGCTTCTCCTTGGTGACGGGCCTGTAGGCTTCAAACAGCTCGTCCAGCTTCGCCATGCGCTCAGGCTCCCAGCCGGGGAAGGTCATGTGATACTTCTCGGTGAAGCTCATGACGTAATCGGCCATCTCCTTGGGGTCGTCCTGGATCATGTCCTTCTGGTAGTAGAGGGCGGTGGAGCCGTCCCCCACCGGGTGGAACAGGTCGGAGCGGGTCCAGTCAAAGATGGGCATGAAGTTGTAGCAGATCACCTTCACGCCGAAGGGGGCCAGGTTGCGGATGGTCTGGATGTAGTTGTCGATGTACTTGTCGCGGGTGGGCAGGCCGATCTTGATGTCGTCATGGACGTTGACGGACTCCACCACGTCGGCGTTGAAGCCGGCGGCGCGGATCTGGGAGACCACCTTCTCGATCTCCTCCGGCTGCCAGATTTCGCCGGGCATCTTGTCGTGCAGCGCCCAGACGATGGTGCTGACGCCGGGGATCTGGCGGATGTCACTCAGGCTGATTTTGTCGTTTCCTTCGCCGTACCAGCGAAAACCCATTTGCATTGCCATGTGCTACCTCCATGTTGTTTGTTTTATATCTGATGGTCGCAGTGAATCTACTCTTGTGCTCTACTGACATTCTAATATATCAGTTGTGAAAAAGCAAGACCGCAATCTGTACAGAATTGCGGTCGCTTCTTTGTGCATTGTGGTGAAAATGGCGGTGCGGCGCGGGTTTTGCGTTATTCTGAGGTGGTGCGGCCGACAAAGCAGCTCTTATCCGTCCTGCAGATCGAGCAATTCGCCTTCATCTTTTTTCAAGTTCCTGTGGTATCATGAATATCGGGCCGTCGGGGACGCCGGCCCCTACATCGAAGACGCCTTATCGTGTTTCTTCGCAATGTCCGCATCATAAATGGAGCAATAATGCTTCGTCATTTTCGGTGGATCGTGGTATAATCAATTCCGGGCCTTCGGGGGCGTCGGCCCCTACAGTGAAGGACAGCGGTGATTTCGTGGACCTGCCCAAGCGAAAACAGATCCGCCTGCCGGAGTATGATTATTCTTCTCCCGGCGCGTATTTTGTCACGATCTGCACCCATAACAGAAGATGTCTCCTCTCGGACATCGCCGTAGGGGCGCTTCACGAAGCGCCCGCTGTCTCTGTAAAACTCACAGAGATCGGCCAGGTCGTAGATGAGGTCATTCAATCTCTTACGGCGAGGTATCCAAATCTGACGATTGATCATTACGTGATCATGCCGAACCATGTCCATTTGCTCCTGCGAATCGAGGTGGGCCGGGCGCTTCGTGAAGCGCCCCTACGCGCGGACGGAACACGGTCGCTTCTGTCTAAAGCGGTTGGTTATCTGAAAATGAACAGCAGCAAGCGGATCCATGAGAATCACCCGGAAATACAAATCTGGCAGCGCGGGTATTACGAGCACGTGATCCGCGGGGAAAAAGAGTATCTGGAGATCTGGGAATATATCGACGCGAACCCCGCCAGATGGGCGGAGGATCGCTATTATTGTGAATGACAAGAGCGCGTCCCGCAAAGGGGCGCGCCCGTTTGTATCTTACATTTCAGCCCAGGGAGAAATAGTCCGGGAACTTCTCCTCCAGCAGGCGCAGGTTGTCCCGATAGCGGTTCAGGTGCGTCTCCAGATGCCGGAGGGCTTCTTCGCTGTCTCCGGCGAGGATGGCGGCGCTGATGGCCCGGTGATCCGCCAGCGTCTCCTGCTGCGCCATGCCCAGATTTGAGAGGACGCGCATGCGCTCCACGTGCTGCAGGCCCTCCATCATGTGGAAATAATTGTCCTCCCGACCCACGGCCTGGAAGGCGATGCGGTGAAAGTCGTTGTCCAGCTCCAGAAGCCGGCGCAGATCCGGCTGCTCCTGCGCGGCATAGTGGGCAAAGGCGCGCAGATTCTCCTCGTAGCGCCACTGCAGATCCGCGTCCGGCTTTTCACAGCAGAGGTGCACGATCTCCTTCTCCACGGCGCAGCGGGCAAACTGCTCCATCTCCATGCGCCGGACGTCGATGGGGGCGACGAAGGTGCCCACCTGGGGGCGCAGCACCACCATGTTGGCCGCAGCCAGCAGGATCAGCGCCTCCCGCACCGGGGTGCGGCTCATGTTCAGCTGCTCGGCCAGCTGCTTGTCGCTGAGCGCCTCGCCGGGTTTGAAATCCAGAAAAATGATCCCGTCCCGCAGGATCTGATAGGCGGTCTCCCGGGCGTTGCCGCCCTGGGCGGCGCGGCCGCGCCAGCCTCTTCCGCTGTTCTCGTTCATGGGCTTGTCCTCGCTTTTGTCTGATATACTAATATTAAACGGGCGCCCCGCGGCTGTCAACTTTTTTCTGAATCCACTCTTTCACAAGCGGTCAGATTGTGCTAAGATAGGGCGCAGTCTGCTTCGGAGGCTTTTTCTCATGCTCTATCTGTTTCTGGCCATGCTGGGAAGCGCGGCCATGTCCCTGGTTCTGAAGGCCTTTCGCGCCCAGAAGGGCAACCGCTACGGCATCATTCTCGGCAACTACATCACCTGCGTGCTGGTGGGGCTTCTCATGATGCCCGACCGCTCTCTCCTGCTTCACGGCAGCCTGAGCACGCTGATATGCGGCGTGATCGGCGGCTTTTTCTTCGTGGCGGGGCTCACCGCCATGCAGTCCAGTATCCGGGCAAACGGCGCGGCGCTGACCGCGGCCTTCGCCAAGCTGGGTCTGGTGGTGACGCTGGGCGTCAGCATCCTCTGCTTTGGGGAGCGGCCCGGGTCGATGCAGCTCGTCGGCATCGCGCTGGTGTTCGCGGCGCTGCTGCTGATTCACGGCGGCGCGGAAAAGGCGGCGGGCGGCTCTTTCCTGCTGCTTGTGCTGGTGCTGCTCACGGGCGGCGGGGGCGATGCCATGTCCAAGGTCTTTGAGCAGCTGGGCGGTGAGGGCGAGGGTACGCTCTACTTCTTCTGGCTGTTTCTGACAGCCGGCCTGCTCGCGGCCCTGCTGGCCTGGCGGGAATACCGGCAGACCGGGCTGAAGCTGCTGCCCGGAGAGCTCGCCGCCGGTATCTTGGTGGGTCTCCCCAACTACTTCTCCTCCCTGCTTCTGCTGCTGGCGCTGGAACGCATGCCCGCGCTGGTGGTCTATCCCGCGGCCAGCACCGGCACGATCCTGCTGGTCACAGTGCTGAGCGCGCTGCTGTTTCACGAGCGCATCTCGCGGCGGCAGGCGGCCGGAATGGCGCTGATTCTGGCGGCGCTGGTTCTGCTGAATGCTTGACAGAAAAACGTTCATACATTACAATATTATTACTATTTCACGGAGAACCTGCACCGTCCCGGCGCTGTTCTCCGTTCGGCATATTTGAGGAAAGGATGAACGGCGCAGGATGAAAAAGTACGATTTCAATCATGACTGGCTCTGCCGCGCACTGAAGGACGGCGCAGAAGCGGTGCCGGTCACGCTGCCCCACGACGCGATGCGTACCGAAGCACGCATCGAGGGGAGCCTGGGTGAAGGCAACATCGGCTGGTTCGAGGCAAACGATTACGAGTACTGTAAGCGCTTCACGCTCACCGAGGAGCAGGCAAAGGCGGAGCATCTGACGCTGGAGTTTGAGAGCGTCTACCGCCACGCGGAGGTCTGGATCAACGGCGAGAAGGCCGCCTTCCGCCCCTACGGCTACACGAATTTCTATGTGGAGCTCCGGCCCTTCCTGCAGGAGGGGGAGAACGAGATCCGCGTCGTCGCCCGCAACGCCGACCAGCCCAACTCCCGCTGGTACTCCGGCACGGGCATCTTCCGCCCGGTCTGGCTCTGGGCTTACGGGGACAAGCACGTCCTCATGAATTCTGTGAAGATCGACACGCTGGACATCCGCCCGGCCAAGATCCGCGTCCGGGCCGAGACCTCCATCCCCGGGGACATGCGGGTGGAGATCCTGGACGGGGAAAAGTGCCTCGCAAAGACGGAGGGCGCTGGCCCCTTCACCATCAAGCTGCCCGAGGCGGAGCTCTGGTGCCCAGAGAACCCGAAGCTCTACACCTGCCGGGTGACCTTCGCGGGCGACGTGTGCGAGGAGAGCTTCGGCATCCGCACGCTGGGCTGGTCGCCGGAGAAGGGCGTGACACTCAACGGCGAGCGCATCGTGATCCGCGGCGCCTGCATCCACCACGACAACGGTCTGCTCGGCGCGGCAAGCTACCCCGAAGTCGAGGAGCGGCGCATCCGCATCCTGCAGCAGGCGGGCTACAACGCCGTGCGCTCGGCCCACAACCCCTGCTCCAAGTATCAGCTGGAGGCCTGCGACAGGCTGGGCATGCTGATGATGGACGAGTACGTGGACTGCTGGTATATGCACAAGACCCAGTACGACTACGCCACCTGGGTCACCGACTGGTGGAAGCAGGATCTGAAGGACATGGTGGACAAGGACTACAACCACCCCTGCGTCATCCTGTACTCCACCGGCAACGAGGTGGCCGAGACCGCCCAGGAAAAGGGCATCGCCCTGCAGAAGGAATACACCGCGTTTCTGCACGGCCTGGACCCCAGCCGCCCCGTGACCTGCGGCATCAACATTTTCTTCAACTTCCTCTCCTCCGCGGGCTTCGGTGTCTACAGCGATGAGAAGGCCAAGCAGCAGGCCGAGGCCGCGAAGAAGGCCGCCGAGAACGCCCAGGCCAAAAAGCCCAAGAAGAAGGCCGTGGGCTCGGAGTTTTACAATCTGCTGGCCGCCGCCGTGGGCTGCGATTTCATGAAGTTCGGCGCGACGCTGCCGCCCTGCGACTGGAAAACAAAGGACGCCTTCGCCGCCATGGACATCGCGGGCTACAACTACGGCAACTGGCGCTACCGGCACGACGCGAAGAAGTATCCGCACCGCCTGATCCTGGGCTCTGAAACCCTGATCGGCGACGCTTATGACTTCTGGGAGATCGCGAAGGACACCCCCCAGGTGGTGGGCGACTTCGTATGGATCGCATGGGACTACATCGGCGAGTGCGGCGCGGGCGACAACGGCCCCGAATTCGGCGAGTACAAGACCGGCCGTGTCTTCGACTGCATCCGCGGCGGCCCCGGGCGCGTGGACGTGACCGGCAAGCTCACGCCGGAGGCGGACTACACCCGCATCTGCTTTGAGCTGGAGAAGGGGCCGAAGCTGGCCGTCTTCCCGGTCAATCAGGCAAAGAAGCTGAACATGACCGACTGGACCATGAGCCGCGCCATGCGCAGCTGGAGCTGGCCGGGCTGCGAGGGGAAGGCCGCCACCGTGGAGGTCTACGCCCGGGCGGCGTCGGTGGAGCTCTTTGTGAACGGCAGGTCCGTGGGCAAAAAGAAGCCCCGGAAGGCCCGCGCGATCTTCCGCACGGTCTATGAGCCGGGCGAGCTGACCGCCGTGTCCTACGACCTGGGCGGCCGGGAAATCGGGCGCGACACGCTGCGCTCGGCCGGACCGGAGACAGAGCTGCGGCTGGAGCCGGAGAGCGAAAGCTGCAAACCGGGCGAGATGGTCTACTTCCGCATGCGCTACACCGACTCGAAGGGCGAGGTAAAGCCGCTGGAGCGGCACCGCATCAAGGTGGCGGCCGAAAACGGCACGGTCATGGGCACGGCCAACGCCAGCGTCTATTTTGAGGGGAATTACGCGCAGAGCGAGGTGCCCAGCTACTTCGGCGAGGCGCAGACCGTGGTGCAGGCAGGCTCGGCCGGTGTACTCCGCGTCACCGTCAGCGACGGGGTGCGGACCGTCACGGCCGAACTCCCCTGCAAAGCATAAAGGAGAAGCAACATGAAAAAAGGATGGATCATCCTGCTCGCCGTGCTGCTGGTGCTGGCACTGGTGATCGGGATCAACCACAATCTGGCCTATACCCTGTGGAAAAACTGGTTCCCCGAAAAGCTCACGCTGGACGAGAGCACCGAGTGGGCGGGCGGCACGAGCTATGAGCGCACGCCCTACGGCGAATCCCCGGCCCAGTATCTGGATCTGTACATCCCCGACGGGGTGGAGAATCCCCCGCTCTTCGTGATGATCCACGGCGGCGGCTTCATCGCCAACGACTCCCAGTCCCGCCAGGCCCAGCTCTTCTACCGCTACTTCCGGGATCACGGCTTCGCCTGCGCCAGCGTCAACTACCGTCTGGCCGCCGAGGCCCCCTGGCCCGCCTCCATTGAGGACGTGCGCAGCGCCATCGCCTTTCTCGCAGAGCATGGGGAGGACTACGGCTACGACGCCTCCCAGTGCGCGGTCTGGGGCGAGTCCGCGGGCGGCTATCTTGCCTGCATCACGGCCGTGACCGAACAGGCCATCCCCGTGAAGGCCCTGGTGGACTATTACGGCATCGTGGACTTTGCCACCACCGACCGGCAGTTTGCGGAGCAGGGCATCCCCTCCTGGGTGCGCAAGATCGCAAACGGCTGGGCCAGTCCCGATCTGCTGGGCGGCTTCAACTCCTGTGAGGAGTTCTGGGTACGCAAGGCCTATGCCGACTGGACCGAGGAGGATCTGAAGAACTTCAGCGTGCCTTATCATGCTTCCCTGGGTCTCAATCCGGAGCTCAAGAGCATGCTCCTGCACGGCGACGCGGACATCACGGTGCCGAACGCCCAGTCCGCCGAGATGCTGGACGCGCTGGTCGCCGTCGGCGGGGCGGCGAACGCGGAGCTCTATACCCTGCATGGTCTGATGCACGCGGCCGACGCCTTCTATACCGACGCGCAGCTCGGCCGGGTGGAAAGCTTTGTGCGCAGCGCTATGGGGATCTCCTGATTTCCTCGGTCAGGAAAGGTGAGCTGCGAACGGTAAATAACTGCGCAGCATGCAGTTTCACAGTAGGGGCGGTGGCTTGTCCCCGCCCGGCAGTGCAGCGCAAAATCGCAGAAGAAATGTTCGGCAAATTCGTAAGATCTTGCGAATTCGCCGAACATTTTTAGGATATTTTGTGGGATGCCGCCGGGAGGAGCAAGCCTCCCCTACGGCTAAGACCAGGCTTTATACAATTTCGTGCAGTCTCTCGTCTTTCCCGGATCAGGCCTGCTTCTCCACGCTGCTTGCGATGGCGAGCAGCTCCTCGTCGGAGAGCCGGGTGGGATTGTCGCAGAGCTCAAAGCACAGGCCCTGCGCCATGTCCACCCAGACGATGTCGGTCACGCCGCCCTTATGGGAAATGCCGCCGGGCAGGCCGCAGACCTCCAGAAATCCCACATCGTCCGCGTCGCTCAGCGCGTGCAGGATCAGCGTCTCCGCGTCCAGCGGATCCGCCGGGTCGAGCGCGAAGGGCTCGTAGGTAAAATAGAGCGTGGCGTTTTGTGCCTTGTCGGTATACCAATAGCGCACATAGCCGTACCAGGAACCCTCCGGGACGGGGACGCCCGCCGCGTCGGTTCTCTCATAACCCGCCGGCAGCACGGTCAGCCGATAGTCGCCGAACTGGGCCCGTGCCTCGTCCAGCTTTGATGCATTGGTGGGCGTGAGGGCGGTCTGCTGTTCCCGGACGCTGCGTGCAATGGCCGCCAGATCCAGCGTCATGTCCTCGCTGCTCATAAAGAAGCCAATGCCCCGCTCCTCCCTCGCCCAGGCCAGCACCTGGTATTCGCCGCCGTTCTCGCCGGCACAGCGGTACAGGGTGCCCTCGGCGCCGTCAATGTCCACCGTCTCCTGCGAGACGGGGCGCATCACCATTTCGCCGCCCGGCCCGGCCTTCTGTACCACCAGGTCAAAGCTCTGCCCTGCGGCGTTGGTGAAGACCAGGCGCTGCGTGCCCATCTGGGTATCGGAAATAAAGGTGTTTTCGTAGCCCTCCGGGATCTCCTCGGGGTACCAGCTGCCGAGCTCGATATAGTCCTCGTCCGTGCGCTGAAAATCCACCTGGGCGAATTCTCCCCAGGTATCGACATGAGTGCGCACCCGGCTCACGACCATCCAGCCCGCGGCCGCCAGCAGCAGCGCCGCCGCGGCAGCCAGGGCCGCGATCATCGCCCGGGACAGGCGTTTTTTTGTTGTTTGTTTCATGGGGACGACCTCCTTGTCCGCCGCGCGCAGCAGGGCGTCCAGAATGCGCCGGTCCGCCGCGTCGGAGAGCGAGATCTGATCCATGGTCTTCCGGTATTCTTCGATCATCTGTCTGCCTCCAATCTGCTGCGCAGTTGTCTGCGGGCTCTCCCCAAGCGGGTGGTCACCGCCGTCTGACTGATCGAGAGGATCTTTGCGATCTCCTTCGTGGCATAGCCCTCGTAGTAGTACAGATAGACCGCAGCCCGCTCCTTCGCGTTCAGGCTCATGACTGCAGAGAAGAGCTCCCGCTGCTCCCCGGTTTCAAACGGGATATTCTCGCTCAGCTCCTCCTCCAGGCGATAGGCCGCCGAACGCAGGCGGTTTTTACAGAGGTTCGCCGTCACCGTGCAGAGCCAGGCTTTTTCCTTTCCGGGCTGCAGCTCTGTGAGGTGCTCCAGGCAGCGGAGAAAGACGTCCTGGCAGATATCCTCCGCGTCGGCAGTTGAATGGAGATAGCTCAGGGCCAAGCGGTAGACCGTCTGTTTATGGCTTTGATACAGCTCGATGATGTCCGTGGGGATTTCCCTCCTTCTCTATGAGTAAACGCTGATTCATGCGCCTTCGGCGTTTGCCGGCAAATCATTCGCCATTTCTGCGTTACAAAAACTTGAAATACACAAAGTATTCCTGCGTTTTTGTGCCTTGATCTGACGAAGATTTGCGCGGCACTCGCTCTCACCGCATGGAACCATCGTTTACTTGAGGCCTCGTCTATATAACAAGTCAGCGCCCGCATTTGTCACATCGCTTCAGAAAAAAAACAGATTTGCGATAATCGCAAATCTGTATTTTTTATGCTGCTTCCGCTGCGCTGCGGATGGTTTTGCCGATGACGGAGCCCTTGAAATAGAAGATGGTCATCACGAGGGAGCTGAGCATCCACGACAGGGGATAGCAGAGATAGACGACCCGGATATCCTGAAAAATGGGCAGCATGGTGAAGATCCAGGCGATGCGGAACACACAGATGCAGAGCGCGGTGATGAGCGTGACCTTGCCGGCCTGGCCCGCGCCGCGGATCGCGCCGCCCAGCACATCCGAAAAGCCCAGGGTCCAGCCGAAGGGGGCCAGGAAGGGCATCACGCCGAGGGAGACCTGACGCGTGGCTTCATCCGTCGTAAAGAGAGACAGGAGCGGCCGGGCGAAGAGGATGATGCACAGCCCCACCGCGAGGCTCGAGAGCGCGCCGGCCCAGACGCCGAAGCGGATGCCTTTCTTGACGCGCCCGAACTTGCCCGCGCCGATGTTCTGCCCCACATAGGTGGAGATGGCGAGGCTCAGCGCACCCATGGGCATGTAGATAAAGGCGTCCAGCTTGTAGTAGGTGGTGACGCCCGCCACGGCGACGGCGCCGAAGCCGTTGATGCTGGCCTGCACCAGGAGATTGGAGATATTGTACATGGAGCCCTGCAGTCCGCAGGGGATGGAGATGCGCACCACGTCCCAGAGCGCGAGGCCGTGGAAATCCGGGTGCAGCAGATCCAGGCGGTAGGCGGGGTCCAGCTTCGTAAGCCGCAGGATCACCAGCACGGCGGAGATGGCCTGGGCCGCCACCGTGGCAATGGCCGCACCGGCGGCGCCCCAGTGGAGTACCGCCACCATCAGCACGTCCAGCACCAGATTGCTCAGCCCGCCGACGACCAGATAAACAAGGGGCCGCCGGGAGTCGCCCTCGGCGCGGATCATGCCGGCGCCCACGTTATAGAACATGGTGGCGAGCGTCCCTGCGAAGATGATCTGCAGATAGAGCACCGCGTCCGGCAGCAGTTCCTCCGGCGTGCCCATCCAGCGCAGCAGGTCTTCGGAAAAGACCATGCCCACCACGGAGATCAGCAGACCGCAGAGCGCGGAGAGCAGCATGGCCGCGTCGATGAGCTTCTTGAGGCCCGGCTTGTCCCCCGCGCCGTAGTGCATGGCGTAGAGCACGCTGGCGCCGGTAGCGATGCCGAGGAAAAAGCCGATCAGCAGATTGATGAGCGAGCCCGCCACGCCCACGGCGCCCAGCGGCGTCGGCCCGGCGAAGCGGCCCAGCACGGCCACGTCGATGGAGTTATAGAGCTGCTGGAACAGATTGGACAGCAGGATGGGGATCGAGTATTCGATCAGGTCCCGGACGATGGGGCCCTCGGTCAGATTCAGGGTATCGGTCTTGATGGGAAACGCCTTCTTTTTTTCAATCGGAATCCACAGAAATCTACACCCGCCGGGCCGGAATGTCAACAGATTTGTTTGTAATCCCGGGAAGCTTGTGATAGACTGTAAATATTATGGATAATAAACAGAAAAACAGAATCTTTGTCTGGTCGCTGCTGCCGGCAGTGATCTCCCTGGCCTGGCCCACCATGCTAGAGCAGCTGATGCAGACCGCCGTACAGTATATCGACACGGCCATGGTCGGCTCCCTCGGCACCAGCGCCACGGCCGCTGTGGGCAGCACCGTCACGGTCAACTGGCTCATCGGCAGCACGGTCTCCGCCTTCGGCGTGGGCTTTCTCAGTCACATCTCCCAGGCCATCGGCGCCGGGGAGCACGAACGGGCGCGCAGGGTCGCCGCCCAGTCGGTGCTGATGGTGCTGGTGGTCGGCCTCTTCTTTACGGCGGTAACGCTGGGGCTCAGCGGCCAGGTGCCGGTCTGGATGCAGGTGGCGCCCTCCCTGCGGCAGGTGGCCTCCCGCTACTTCTTCATTCTCTATCTGCCCATGCTGGCCCGGACGGCCAGCATCATCTTCGGCACGGTCCTGCGCGCCGCCGGGGACACCAAAACCCCCATGCGGGTCGGCATCCGGGTGAACCTCATCAACGTCACGCTGAACTATCTGATGATCTATCCCACCCGCAGTGTCGCGCTCTTCGGCCGCAGCCTCACGATCTGGGGCGCGGGCTGGGGCGTGGTGGGCGCGGCGGCAGCCAGCGCCGTATCCTTCGTCTACGGCGGGCTCGCCATCACGCGGGCCTTCTATCGCCACCCGATGATCTCGCCGAAGGGTCTGCCCCTGAAGCCGGACGGAACGGTGCTGCGGCCCTGCCTGCGGGTGGCCTTCCCCAACATGCTGCAGCGCTTCGGCACCTCTCTGGGCTATGTGGCCTTTGCCGCCATGATCAACGCCCTGGGGGAGACCGCCACCGCCGCCCACACCATCGCGAACACCGTCGAGTCCGCCTTCTACATCCCGGGCTACGGCATGCAGACCGCGGCCGCCACTCTCACCGGCAACGCCATCGGCGCCGGGGATCGGCAGCGGCAGAGGGATCTGGCCCGGCTCATTTTCCTGTGCGAGATCATGCTGATGCTCCTCTCCGGCGCGCTGCTCTTCGCCTTTGCGCCGACGATGGTGGGGCTTTTCAGCCGGGACGCGGCGGTCATCCTCCTGGGCAGCACCGTACTGCGCATGGTGGCCTGCTCGGAGCCGTTCTACGGCGTGTCCATCATCATCGAGGGCATGCTGCAGGGAGCCGGGCGCACCATGGTGCCCTTCGTGTTCAACATCATCGGCATGTGGGGCGTGCGCATCGTGGGCACCTTTATCTGCACGCGGCTTCTGGGTATGGGGCTGGTCTCCGCCTGGGGCTGCATGATCGGGCATAACATGCTGCTCTTCGTGCTGTTTGTCTGCTACTATCTGCGCGGGCGCTGGAACCCGCTGGAGGCGAGACGATGAAAAAAGAGCTGCTGCTCCCGGCGCTGCTGCAGAGCGGCTGGGACGATGAGCGCGGGTGGCTGGCCCCGTTTCGCAAAAGCGAATATTACAAACTTCTGATGACCGCCTATGCTGATTTGCGGGTGGATACGCTCTATCAGAGCGGTCTTCACGGCCCCGGCCATATTGAGCGGGTACTGCTGCTGGGCGCCCTGATCGCCCGGAACGAGGGCCTCTCCCCTGCCGACGCGCGGCTTTTGCTGCGCTGCTGCGCCTACCATGACCTGGGCCGCGTGGACGACTGGGAGGATCCCGACCACGGGGCAAGGTCTGCCTCCATGCTGGCCTCCGAGGCCTTCGCCTTCGCCCGGCAGGATCTTTCGGCAGCGGAGCTGCCGATCCTCTATGCCGCAGTTGCGGCCCACTCGCGCAGCGGGAAGCAGCGCCGCGTGCTGGGAGAGCGCTACGGCGTATCCTCGGCCGACTTCGCCCGTTACGAGGAGATCGCCGCCTGCCTCAAGGACGCCGACAACCTGGACCGGGTCCGGCTGTATGATCTGGACCCCTTCCGCCTGCGGCACGAGGAGAGTCTGGCGCTGATCCCGCTGGCGGAGGAGCTGTACCGGAAATACCGGGCGCTTGCCGGCAGCAATACCTGATGCATAAATCATGATCGACCAGATCCCGAAAGGAGGAGCACCATGAAGCTCAGCAGATGCAGCAGAGGCCATTTTTATGACGCGGATACTTACACAGTCTGTCCGTTTTGCAGCGCGGTCCTGCCTGTCGTTCCGTCTCCCGGCAAGCCGACTCACAGTGCGGATCCCAGGATCGCTCCGTCCTTCCTCCGTTACGGAACGCCGGAGTTCTGCGGCAGAGGGAGCAGCGGCGTGGTCTATAAGCTGGTGCCGAAGCCGGCGGAATATGTGGTCAAAGTCGTCCGCTGTGAGACCGCGGCGCAGGAAGAAACCGTCCTGCACGAGCTTTCCATGGGCAGCCGCCTGCACACGCTCAAAGGCCTTGTGCAGATAGAAGGCTACGACATGCAGCGCGAGGGCCGCGTGACTTACTGGTCCATTCTGGAGCACGCCTGCTCTCCCCTGCCGGAATGCATGCAGCTGGCGCCTCTCACGGAGGAAGAGGTACTTTCCCTGGGGATTCAGCTCTGTGATACGCTGCTTTCCGTGCAGCGCTCCGGCTGCCTGCACATGGATCTGCAGCCGAAAAACGTCTTCCGTGATCAAAAGGGGAACTGGCTGCTGGGCGATCTCGGCGGAATCTATCCCCTAGAGGAACTGGCGTCCGGGAAGCGGATCGGCACCCCCGCCTTTATGGCGCCGGAGGTGTATCGGGACGGCGCATGCAGCGAGAAGGCCGTGGTATACTCACTGGGCATGCTGCTCTACGCTGTCCTCCACCAGGGAAAGCTCCCACTGGAGGATCGCTATCCCGCAGAAACTGCGGTCCGGAAGCGTCTGAGCGGCGAAGCCTTTCTCTTCCCTGCGCAGAAGGAACCCGGTCTGCGGTATCTGACCCCGGCTCTGCTTTCGGACCCGTCCGCGCGGCCGGGTCTCGCGGAATACCGGGAGCTGCTCACAGACTGTCAAAACCAGAGGAGCGATGCGGCCCCCGTGCCCTTCGACGCCGCAGTCTCCGTGCCCTCCCCGGCGCCTGTGACGGATACGCTGACCCCCGGCCTTTCCCCCGTTTCCAGCAAAGACACACTGACGCCCGACGATCAGGCGCCGCACGCCTCTCTGTGGGGGGCTCCCTATGAGAGCGCCGGGTATGCAGCAGCCGACGCCGGATCCGCAGCTGCGTCTGATGCGTTCTGGGATGACGTGGATCTGGGGATGCCCGCGCAGACCCAGGCCCCGGCCGCGCCCGACCCGTTCTGGGATGACTTTTTCCCGGGTATGTCCACACCTGCTCCGTCCGCCCCGGTCTCAGATGCGCCCGACCCGTTCTGGGGTGACATGGAACCGGGGATGCCCGCCCAGGCCTCCGGTGCGCCCGATCCGTCCTATACCGACGAGGACATAGCGATGTTCTCCCCGCCCTCGTTTATTTCCGATATTCACTGGGAAGCGGATCTCAATGACAGCGAGGACTCCATGCCGGAGCCCACAGCCCACGCTCCCGTCTCCGGAACTGCCGCCGGGATGGCATCCCGCCCGGCGTGGCTTGACCGGGAGGACGCCGCCCCCGCGCCGCCAAGGCCAGCGGCTCCAATGCCTCCCGCACCGCCCCGGCCCGCGGCCCCGATGCCTCCCGCACCGCCCCGGCCCGCGGCCCCAATGCCGCCCGCGCCGCCTGCCCCCAGGGCCGAGAAAGCCGGCGGCTTCTTTGGCCGTCTCTTCGGCGGAAAGAAGGATAAAAAGCCGGAAGCCTCCCCTGTCCAGAGCGCTCCCGCCCCCGCGCCGAAGCCGCTGCCCCGGCTCAGCGAGGTGCAGTTTTCCGCTGTGTTCCCCAACCGCTTTGTCAAGGGCGAGTATTCCATCCTGGAAATGTTTCTCTACGAGGAAGAGTACCACCGCGTGGTGGAGCAGGCCATCGCCGCGGCTGAGACCGCGGTGAAGGAATCCCGCAGCGGCATCCTGCAGATCACCGAAAAGGCTGACGTCTGCGTGCTGCTGGAGTGCGCCGACCAGAGCGTGGAGATCGACGGCAATGGGGAGCATCAGACCTGGTACGGCAAGTATCTGAAGTTCGACTTCTCCGTCTTTCTGCCGGAGGCCTATGCCCGGCGGCAGGTCATGTTCACCGCCACCGTGTTCTTTAACGGCGTGCCCGCGTCGAAGCTGCGCTTTACCGCTATGTGCAATACCCTGCGCGAGCAGAAACTGGAACTGATGCGGGAGGACATCCTCACCGCCTTCGTCTCCTATGCCAGCCAGGACCGCAGCCGTGTCGCCACGATCATCCAGGGTATGAAAAAGGCCCGCCCGGATATGGACATCTTCTTTGATGTGGAGACGCTGCGCAGCGGCATGGACTGGGAGAGGGCGCTTCGCGCCGAGATCGAGCGGCGCGACGTTCTGTTCCTCTGCTGGTCCCTGGCTGCGCGGGAATCCAGCTGGGTGGATCGGGAATGGCGCTATGCCATGAGCAACAAGGGCATCGAGTGCATCGAGCCGATCCCCCTCGACCCGCCGGATCGCTGCCCGCCCCCTGCGGAACTGGCCTCCAAGTGTTTCCAGGATCGGGAGCTTCTGTACATCAAACCCGAATGAGCCCCTTATCGGCTGCATTTTAACCCAATAACCCAATACAAAACCGAAGAGAATCTGAGACGCTTCTCTTCGGTTTTTCTTGCATTTCAGGGAACGATTCTCGATTTACTGCGTCAAAAGTATATATCCGCACTGCGGGAACCGCCCTTTTTTGACCTTTTTCTATGATTCAAGAAATAATAAAGGGAAAATGAAAAACAGGTCGTATATAGCTTTTGTCGGTTTTCCGTCAGGAAGGTGGTATCCTGTGAAGCATTCTGAATGTAAGGGAAAGCTTCGAGCTCCCGACGAAGCTTACAGCAGACGAGAGGAGGCACGCACAATGGATGAATGGAAAGAAACAAAGGGGCTGGCCGCCTGGGAGCGCGGCTATGCCGCGGCCGAGGCGGAATACGAAGCCGTGGAGGAGGAAAGCGTGGCAAAAACGCGCCGCAGACCCTTTTTCCACTGGGGCATGGCTCTGTTCTTCCTGTTTGGCTTTCTGGGCCTGTCGGTGTATTCCTATTGCAGTCTCCGGGAGTACTGGACGCCCGGGGATTGGGTCTTCAACGCCCTGCTCTGGGCGATGGGGGTGCTGAACATTGGCCTTTCGATCTATCTCGCGCTGCGGGATTTCGGCGTCTCCCACTATCTCAAGCCGATGCGGGCCTTCTGCGCCAGGCTGGAAAAGCTGCGCCGGGAGCTCGACACGGAAGAGGAAAGCGCCGGCCCGGGCCTTTCCCGCTTTTATGATGACTGCGAAGAGGCGCGCCGGACCTGGATGCGCGGGCTGCTGCTGTTTCGGGACGAGTACCGGAGCTATGCGGAACTGCTGCCGCTGTTTGCCCTTCTGCTCGCCGCAGGGCTTGTGCCGCTGGTTCTCGCCGGCCTGTGCAGCGCCTGGGATCCGATCAACTGGGTCAACAACCTGCTGCTGATGGCTGGCGCCTGTATTCTGACCGGCCTGAACCTCTGTCTGGAGCTGATCCACCGGCGCGATACCAAGGATTATCAGGTCACAGAGGAGTATCTTACGGCTCTCAAACGCGCCCATGAGCTGTATCTGCACAGCGCGCCGCGGCAAGACTGAGCCGCGGCCTGTAGGAGGAAACACAAACTGCACCGGGCAACAGAAAGGAGTGCATGCGTATGAGGAGAGAAAACGAAGAAAATCTGTCCGACGAGCTGGATCTGATCGATGAGGAGCAGGTCGACCGGGAATGCTTTGCGGCTGAGGCCGACGAGGAAGCGGAGGGCCCTTTCCCCGCATACGGTGATGCGGAGCAGGACAAGGCGCAGGATCCGCAGCTTGCCCGCGACGGTCTGCGCGCCTATCTCCGGGACATCGGCCGCAGCCAGATCCTCTCACAGGAGGAGGTGCTCGCGCTGACCGCGCGCATCCGGCAGGGTGATGAGAAGGCCCGGGAGCAGATGATCGCGTCCAACCTGCGGCTGGTGGTATCGATTGCCAAGCGCTATCAGAACCTGGGGCTGGATCTGCCGGATCTGATCCAGGAGGGCAATATCGGTCTGATGAAGGCGGTCATGAAGTTTGACCCCGCGAAGGGCTACCGCTTCTCCACCTATGCGACCTGGTGGGTCCGTCAGGCCATCACCCGTTCCCTGTCCAAAGACAGCCGGGCCATCCGCATCCCGGTACATATGGTCACCGCGGTGTACAAGGTCCGCCGCGTAAGGCTCCTGCTGATGCACATGCTTCGGCGTGAACCCGGGGTGGAAGAGCTGGCCCGGGAGCTGGGCATGCCTGAGAAGAAGGTGAAGGACTGCCTGGCCTGTCTGGGCGACACGGTCTCTCTGGAGACTCCCATCGGGGAGGAAGACGACTCCGAGCTGGGCGACTTCCTAGCCGACGAGCATTTCCCCGATCCCGCGGACATCGTCGGCAACCGTCTGCTGCGCGGGCAGATCGACCGAGTCCTGGACACCCTGGAGGAGCGGGAGCGCGAGGTCATCCGGCTGCGCTTCGGCCTGTTAGACGGCAAGGTGTACACCCTGGAGCAGGTCGGCAAACGCTTTGGCGTGACCCGCGAGCGCGTCCGGCAGATCGAGAGCAAGGCGCTGCGGAAGCTGCGCCATCCCTCCCGTTCCCGCTATCTGGAGGACTGGCGGCACAGCGCATAAAAAGGCACAGGGGATGTGTTGATCACATCCCCTGTGTTATTCTCTTATATAGTTTTTCTTTGAAAGTCGATCAAAAGGCTTTTTGCCGAAGCTCGGCGTTACTGTTCCGCGCCCAGGCGGGAGAGCACCTCTTCAAAATACGGCGGCAGGGGCGACTCCAGCTCCACATGCTCCCCGCTGCGGGGATGCACGAACTTCAGCCGCCTCGCGTGCAGGCACTGGCCCTCCAGCCCCTTGTCCGGCGAGGGCGCGCCGTAGGTGAAGTCCCCCAGCAGCGGATGGCCGATGCTGGCCATGTGCACGCGGATCTGGTGGGTGCGCCCGGTCTCCAGGATACAGCGGATATGGGTGTAGCCCCGATAGCGGGCGATGACCTCCCAGTGCGTCACGGCGGGGCGGCTGTTTTTCTCGGTCACGGCCATGCGCTTGCGGTCCGTGGGGTGGCGGCCGATGGGTCTCGCCACCGTACCGGCATCCTCCCGAAAGCCGCCGCGGGCCACCGCCTCATAGACGCGGGAGAGGCTTCGGTCGCTCAGCTGGGCCGAGAGGGCCTGATGGGCAAAGTCGTTCTTCGCCACGATCAGCAGGCCCGAGGTATCCTTGTCGATGCGGTGCACGATGCCCGGGCGCTTCTCCCCGCCGATGCCGGAGAGGCTGTCCCCGCAGTGCCAGAGCAGGGCGTTGACCAGCGTCCCGTCCGGATGGCCGGGCGCCGGGTGCACCACCATGCCCCGGGGCTTGTTCACAACGATCACATCCGCATCCTCAAAGACCACGTCCAGCGGGATCTCCTGGGCGATCAGCGGCACATCCTCCGCCGCGGGCAGACAGACGGTAAAGCAGTCCCCCGCCGCGCATTTGTAGTTTTTCCTCACCGGGCTGCTGCCGAGGAGCACGCGCCCCTCCTCCAGCAGCCGCTGGGCCGCGCTGCGGCTCAAATCCCCCACCATACGAGCAAGGAGAGCGTCGATGCGATCGCCGCTCTCCTCTGCTTTGATGATGAGGACAGAATCCCTCTCATCCATTGCTTTTTACTTGAATTCCGCCAGGATGTCTTCCAGGGAGAACTCCTCGGAAATCTCCGCCTCGGGGGCCGGGGCCGGCTTCGCAGCGGGCTTGGGGGCAGGCGCGGCGGGCTTGGCGGCGGGCGTTGCAGGCCTGGCCGCGGGCGCTGCGGGCTTGGCCGCAGGCGCGGTGGGACGGGCTACGGGCTGGGCCGGACGCTGGGCCGCGGGTCTGGAAGCGGGAGAGGCGCTGCGCTGCTCGCCCTGCACGCGGGCGTTGGCGCGCTCCCACTCGGCGAAGGGATCGGCCTCGGCGCTCTCCGACTTGCGGGCGGGAGCCGCAGCGGCGGGACGCTGCTGGACGGGACGCTGCTGGGCCGCAGGCTTGGCCGCGGGCTGGGACTGCTGGCGCTGACGCGCGGCGCGGGCAGCCTTGTACTCCTCATACTCGTCGTCCTCGCGGTCGCGGCGGGCCTTCTTGCTGGCCTTGGCCTCGGCGGCCTCCGCCTTGGCGGCCACGCGGGCGGCGCGGCGCTCCTTGGCGCTGGGACGGCGGGGCAGATCCTCGTCCTCATCCTCGTCATAGAGATCATCGTAATCCTCGTCCTCGTCGCGCTCGCGCTCGAAGAGGATGGCCAGCACGAAGATCAGGCAGAAGACGGTGATGAACACGTCTGCCAGGTTGAACACGGGGAAGTTGATGAACTCGGTCTTGAACATATCCTGCACGTAGCCGTTCATGACCCGGTCGATGCAGTTGGACAGGCCGCCGGCCGCAACCAGCACGATGCTCCAGCGGGCAAGCCGGCCGGAGATGAAATTCGTCGCCAGCGCAATGATGACCGCCAGGACGAACACGCCCGTCAGGATGATAAAGTAGATTCTGGCGCCGCCGCCTGCCAGGAAACTGAAAGCAGCACCGTCATTGTGAACGTTCACAAGACTGAGGATACCGGGGATGAGTTCCTTCGAGCCGCCGTCCAGCAGCGCGACATTGCTCTGAACGCCGAACTTGACCCACTGGTCGGCGATGATGACCAATACGGCAACAATTGCGTACAGCATACTTTTCTCCTATCCGCCCCGGAGACCGGGGCCGCAGATTTGCTAAAGAGGTTTTCCTTATTGTATACCAGGTTTTAAAGTTTTGCAACCACAGATGCGCAGCGCGGGCAAAGTCCCGTCTCGGGATCGGCGTTGAGGGAGTGCTTCCAGCAGCGGGGGCACTTGACGCCCGGCGCCTCGAAGACGGAGATGTTCAGCCCGGGGATCCGGCTGCTCGCGCCGGAGGCGGCGGTCTCGCCCTCGCCGGCGTCATCACTGATCAGGCACTCGGACACGATGAAGAGCTCCGCCAGATCCATGTCGGACAGGCGCGCAGCCGCAGCCCTGGCTTCCGCATTCCCGGTGTGCAGGGTGACGGCGGCTTCCAGCGGCTTGCCGATGCGCTTGGCGGCACGGGCGGTCTCGATGACGCCGTTGACGTCGTTCCTGAGGGCGATCAGCTCGTCCCAGCGGGCCATCTCCTCAGCGGGGAGGGCATAGTCCGCAAAGGGCTTGTTCATCTGGTTGAGCACCACGTTGCGGGCATCGTCGCCCTCTCTGTGGGGCATGGCCAGCCAGATCTCATCGCAGGTGAAGGCCAGGATCGGCGCGAACATCCTGGTCAGGGTATCCAGGATCAGGTACAGGGCGGTCTGGGCGCTGCGGCGCTTGAGGCCGTTCTTCTCCTCGCAGTAGAGGCGGTCCTTGATGATATCCAGGTAGAAGCTGGAGAGCTCGACCACGCAGAAGTCGTTGATGGCGTGGGAGATCACATGGAACTCGTAATCCTTGTACGCCGCCTCGACCTTCTCGATCAGCTCGTTGAGCTTGGTGACGGCCCAGCGGTCCAGAGGCAGCATGTCGGCCGGCGCGACCAGGTCGTTTGCGTCAAAGCCGTCCAGGTTGCCCAGGCAATAGCGGGCGGTGTTGCGGAACTTCAGGTAGTTCTGGCTCAGCTGCTTGAAGATCTCCTTGGAGCATCTGACGTCCACATGGTAGTCGGCGGAGCCGGCCCAGAGGCGGATCATATCGGCGCCGAATTCCTTGATGATGTCGGCGGGATCCACGCCGTTGCCGAGGGACTTGTGCATGGCCTTGCCCTCGCCGTCCACGGTCCAGCCGTGGGTCAGGCACTCCTGATAGGGGGCGCCCATGCCCAGCGCGCCGACGGCCACCAGCAGAGAGGACTGGAACCAGCCGCGGTACTGGTCGCCGCCCTCCATGTACATGGAGGAGGGCCAGAAGCCCTGATCGCGCTTCATGGCGGCGTAGTGGGTGGAGCCGGAGTCAAACCAGCCGTCCAGTGTGTCGGTCTCCTGGGTGAAGTGCTTGCCGCCGCAGTGCGGGCAGGTGAAGCCTTCGGGCAGGATGTCGGAAGCGGGGCGGTCAAACCAGGCGTTGCTGCCTTCCTTCTCGAAGAGGGAGGCCACGGCCTCGATGCTCTCCTCGGTGCAGACGGGTTTGCCGCAGTCGTCGCAGTAGAACACGGGGATGGGCAGACCCCAGCGGCGCTGACGGGAGATGCACCAGTCGGCGCGCTCGCGGATCATGGCGCCCATGCGCTCCTTGCCCCAGGCGGGCAGCCACCGTACGTTCTCGCAGGCGGCGATGGCCTCCTCCTTGAAGGAGTCGACCGAGCAGAACCACTGCGGGGTGGCGCGGAAGATGATGGGCTTCTTGCAGCGCCAGCAGTGGGGATAGCTGTGCATGATGTCCTCGCTGGCGAAGAGAGCGCCGCTCTCCTTCATGTCGGCGAGGATGACGGGGTTGGATTCCTCGGTGCCGAGCCCGGCGTACTTGCCGGCGTACTCGGTGTGGCGGCCCTGATCGTCCACGGGCACCACCATATCGGTGCCGTAGCGCATGCAGGTGACATAGTCGTCGGCGCCGAAGCCGGGGGCAGTGTGCACGCAGCCGGTACCGGAGTCCATGGTGACATAGTCGGCCAGCATCAGCAGGCTGGTCTTGGGCAGGAAGGGATGGTCGGCCAGCATGTACTCGAAGAAGGAGCCCTCATGGGTCTCCACGATCTCGTAGCTGTCGATCTTGCCGGCCTTCATGACGGCGGGGACCAGCGCCTCGGCGATGACGTACATCTCGCCGTTGGGGACTCTGACGATGGCGTAGCTGTCGCCCGGGGAGAGGGTGATGCCCAGGTTGCCGGGCAGGGTCCAGATGGTGGTGGTCCAGATCAGGAAGTAGAGCTTCGAAAGATCCAGATGGGCCAGCTTGCCCTTGTCGTCATGGATGGGAAACTTGACGTAGACCGTGGTGACCGGGTCGTCCTGATACTCGATCTCGGCCTCGGCCAGGGCGGTCTCGTCGTGGGCGCACCAGTAGACGGGCTTGAGGCCCTTGTAGATGTGCCCGTTCTGATACATCTTGCCGAAGATACGCACTTCGTCAGACTCAAAGCCCTTGTTCATCGTGGTGTAGGGATGCTCCCAGTCCGCGATGACGCCCAGGCGCTTGAAGCCCTCGCGCTGCCGGTCGATGTACTTGTTGGCATAGGCCTCGCAGGCGGAGCGGAAATCCGCCACGCTCATGGCCTTGTGGTTGAGCTTCTGCTCCTTGATGATGGCAGACTCGATGGGCATGCCGTGGTTGTCCCAGCCGGGGATGTAGGGCACATGGTAGCCGCGCATCATGTAGCTGCGGTTGATGAAGTCCTTGATGGACTTATTGAGGGCGTGGCCCATATGAATGTCGCCGTTGGAGAAGGGAGGGCCGTCATGCAGGTTAAAGAGCGGCAGGCCCTCGCTCTTTTTCAGATGCTCGTTGTAAATATCCAGTTCTTCCCAGTGTCTGAGCATATCCGGCTCCCGCTTGGGCAGGCCGGCGCGCATGGGAAAGTCGGTTTTCGGCAGGTTCAGGGTGGCGTTGAAATCTTTGGACATAAGCGTATCTCCTATACAAGTAGAATCGGGGAGAAAAGGGTAGCTGTATTACAGGAAATGCAGGAACAAGCACGTTTGTTGCCCCGAAGGAGTTTTGAATTGTTATTGACGGGGCTTTGCCTCGGCAATAACTCCCTGAGGCGAGCGCTGCGAGCCCTCGCTTCGACCAAACGAGCCGTCTCCCGCACGGCGAGTGCGATAAAAGCGAGTATCTCCATCGTAAAACATCGTTTTACGATGGAAGGGAAAAGCGGGGCGCGCACCTGATGGTGCCCGCCCCGTACTATGCAGATGGCAGAGGCTCAGACCGTGAAGGGCTGAGTGCTCTCTAAGCTGACAGCAGGCTCCTCGGCGGGACCGAGATCAAGGGCGAAGTTCATCTCCGGCTGGATCTTGGAGGCAGAGTCCTCAATGCTGCGCACGGTCTCT
Organism: uncultured Clostridia bacterium; assembly: GCA_946628965.1. Lineage (GTDB taxonomy): Bacteria > Bacillota > Clostridia > Oscillospirales > Oscillospiraceae > Limivicinus. Next base: position 23,085 of record CAMOXI010000010.1, read on the forward strand.
TCCACGGCGGCAGCACCGGCGGCCTCATCGGCCTCCGGCTGGGGTATGTAGTCCTGGCTGATGGTCTCGAGCTGAGCGATCTGGCCCTCGCACAGGGCGCGGACGCTGTCAAAATACTTGGCGGTGGCGGCCTTCGCCTCTTCGAGGCGGCGCTCATACATGGCGGTCTCTTCCTCGATGGAACCGACGCGGGCCTTGACCTGCTCCTCGGCTTCGGCGAGCATGGCGGCGGCGCGCTTGCGGGCGTCCTGCTCGATCTGGACGGCCAGCTTCTGGGCGGAGAGGATGGCGGAGGAGAGGGTCTCTTCCCCGGCGCGGTACTCCTCGATCTTGTCGACGAGGACCTTCATCTTGCTCTTGAGAACGGCGTTCTCCTTCTGGTAAGCGGTAACGGAATCGGCCAGCTCTTCCAGGAAGTCGTCCACGGAAGCCATATCGTAGCCACTGAGGCGGGATTTCTCAAAGGTTTTTTCACGGATGTCCTGAGCGGTAATCATAACTTTATCCACCTTTCAAAATTTTCTCTGTATCAAAGAAGCTGGCCGTCGCTCTCGGCTTCCCCGGCCTGGGATCCCAGAACGTCCACATTCTGGGGGGTGACGAAATAAGTCTTTGCGGAGATCGGCGTGATCTTGCCGTGCAGCGCGAAGGTGATGCCGGACAGGAAGTCCAGCAGCCGACGGGCAAAGTCCGTCTGCACGCCCTCCAGCGTCATGACCACGGAGCGGCCCTGGCTCAGATGGCTCACCAGCTCCCCGGCCTCGTCGAAGCTCTTGGGATTGAAGAGGATCACCTGCTGCTCGCTGCCGCCGAATTCCACGACGCGCTCGCGCCGGGCCTTGGCCCCCTTCTTGAAGCCGAGTGCGCTGAAGAGGCCACCGCCGCCGCTGCCGCCCGCATTGCCTGCGGCCGCGGGCTGCTGTGCGGGCTTGGGCTGCTCCTCCTTCGGGGCGTCCTCCGGCTCGATCTTTGCGCCGGCGTCCTCGCCGAACGCGTTTTCAAACTGTATCTGCGCGGCGCTGGGCTGCTGGGCCTGGGGCCTCAGATTCGTCTCGGCGCCTTCAAAGAAATCATCCTCGTCGTCATACGGTTGGGTGAGCTTACGCAGTTCATCCAAGAAACCCATGGTTTTGCCTCCGGAAATGCGATTTGGTTATTTATCTATTTATGGTAAACACGGGCGCCGAAGATGGCCGTGCCCACCCGGACCATGTTGGCCCCGCAGGCGATTGCGGCCGGATAATCCCCGGACATGCCCATAGACAAAAAATCCATGGATACATTATCGTATTTTTTTCTCCCATTGTCAACAAAAAGCTTCCGCATTGCGAGAAAAAAAGGGCGGTTTTCGTCGGGACTATGGCAGATGGGAGGAATTGCCATCAGCCCGCGCACGGAAATCCCGCCAAAAGCGGAAGCTGCTTCCAGCGCCGCCGGGATCTCCTCCGGGGCAAAGCCGGATTTGGAGGGCTCCGCTCCGATGTTGATCTCCAGCAGCACCTCCTGCACGAGACCGCGCTTCTGCGCCTCGCGGGAGATCGCCTCCAGCAGGCTGAGGCTGTCCACGCCGTGGATCAGCGATGCCAGGCCCACCACCTGCTTCACTTTGTTTTTCTGCAGATGGCCGATGAAGTGCAGCGGCGCGCCCTCGTAGGCGCCCTGCGCCTGCTTTTCCAGCATCTCCTGCACCCGGTTTTCCCCGCAGATATCCACACCGGCGGCGATCGCCTCGCGCACGCGGCCGGCGTCGTTCATCTTGGTGGCCGCCACGAGCAGGATCTCCTTCGGATCCCGACCCGCGGCGAGGGCCGCCGCCTCGATCTCGGCGCGCACCCGCGCCACATTTTCCGTGATGCTGCTCATACTTTCAGCTTCTTTCTATCTCAGCTTCGATCAAGCGAATGTTCAGATACGCTCCGCCCTCCGTCAGGCGAAAGAGCAGGAGCGTCTCTCCCCCGCTCTCCCGCACCTCCAGCAGGCGGGCGGGCACGGCGCGGGAAAAGCCCGCAAAGCGCAGGCGGCAGGGGCCGGGCGCCGGGCAGTCCCCGGTTTGGAGACAGGCCGCGTAATACCAGACCATGTCCTCCACGATCCGGGCCTCGCCGGTGCTCTCCGGCTCCCTTTCCTCCAGGGCGGCAAGCGCCTGCGGCGTGAGCTCTTCCAGATCTTCCGGCCGCAGGGATTCCAAGCCGTCGCAGGCGGAGAAATACACGCCCGACCCGGGCAGCTTTTTCCCCTCCGCCGCACCGGGGATCGGTGCGATCACCCGCTCCCGCCGGACGGCGACGCCGCGCAGCGGATACGTGCTCTCCGCCAGAACGGGCAGCGGCCTCTGCCGCAGGGCGGCCAGCCCCTCATACAGGAAGACGCCCAGATACGCGCAGGCGCCCAGAAACAGCAGGGCCGCCACTGCCAGGAGGAAAGGGCTCTCCCGGGACTTATGTATCGACCGACTCAAGATTCAGCGGCCGGGGCGGCACGACGGTGGAGATGGCATGCTTGTAGATGAGCTGCTGCTTCCCGTCGGAATCCAGCACCACGGTAAAGCCGTCGAAGCCCCTGACCACGCCGTGCAGCTGAAAGCCGTTCATCAGAAACATGGTCACGTTGAGCCGGTCGCGCCGGGCCTGGTTGAGAAAAGCGTCCTGGAGATTGATTTGTTTTTGCATTTGTCTGTTGCTCCTTCTGTCTTGTAGTTTCCGCCGTGGGCGGTCACTCCATGATAGCGCGGAGCAAGCGGATTATTCTGTCGAAAGCAGGCGGAGGATTTCTTCCTCTGCGGCGTCAAAGTCCGGGCGGCGATCCCAGCGAAACCAGTGAGCCGAAGGATTCCGGCCGAACCAGGTGAGCTGCCGCTTGGCATAGCGGCGGCTGTTCAGCTTGATAAGCTCCGCGGCATCACCGCGGCTCATCTCGCCCCGGAGCGCCAGCGCCGCCTCCTTGTAGCCGATGGCCTGCATGGCTGTGCACTCGGCGGAGAGGCCCTCCTTGAGCAGGCCCTCCACCTCGTCAAAGAGCCCCTCGGCGACCATGGCGTCCACCCGGCTGTCGATGCGCTCGTAGAGGTCTGCCCGGTCCAGGTACGTCAGCGCCGCCGTGAAAGCCCTATAGCGGGGCGGGCGGGCGCGGGTCTCCGCGTCGTGCGCGGTGATGGTCTTGCCGGTGAGGCGGTAGATCTCGATGGCGCGGACGATGCGGCGCCTGTCCGCCGGGTGGAGCTTTGCCGCCCGTTCGGGGTCAAAGGTGCGCAGTGTCTCCAGCATGGCTTCCCCGCCGCGCTCGTCGTATTCGGCGTCCAGGGCCGTGCGCAGGCTCTCATCCCCGGTGTCCCGCTCAGCAAAGTCCCGGCCGGAGAGCAGGGAGTCGATATAGAGCCCGGTGCCACCCACGAGGATCGGCGTTTTGCCCGCGGCGAGGAGCATGTCGCAGACCTGCCCCGCCTCCTGCACATAGCGGGAGACGGAATAGTCCTCCCAGGGCTCCGCCACGTCGAGCATGTGGTGGGGCACTCTGGCGCGCTCCTCGGCGGTGGCCTTGGCAGTGCCGATGTCCATGCGGCGGTAGATCTGCATGGAGTCGGCCGAGACGATCTCCCCGTTCAGTTGTTCCGCCAGCTCGATGCCGAGCCGGGTCTTGCCCGTGGCCGTCGGCCCGCAGACAACGATGATTTGTGGTTTCATGGTGTTTTTGGTTTCCTGCATGTTCGGAAACGTGTACTTTTATATCCGCCTGTTCACAGTCGTCAGGCTGCGTGTTTCAAGAACCATTTCTCTTTCCTGTTCGCGGAAAGAGAAACGGTTCTTACACTCCAAAGAGAAAGGCGACCAGAGGAAGGGTTCCTCTGGACTCCTCTCCTAAAAGGGGAGTCCAAGGGCAGAACATAGGTCGCCGCTGCGTCAGACGAAGCTCGTTCCGCTTCACTTCCATGGTTTGCGAAAGAGCCATGAAAGCTGCGCATCCACTCCCTCCGTCTTCCTTTCAACTTCAAAGCAATCGCTTTGAAGTTGTGAAACTGCCCGCATGTCCCCGCGGCTCGTCAGTCAATCGACCAGGCAGCGCCGCGAGCGTAAGCGAAGCCTCACGCGGATGGCGATGCGCAGGAACGTATGGGTCCTTGGGAGCGCCCTTTTCTTTCTTACACCGGGCGCGGCGCTATCTTTCTTTTCGGGCAAGATCGAAAAGAAAGATAGGGGGGGCGCATACCGCAGGTTATCGTTTGCAAACACGGATAAAGCATCGTACGCTCTTTTACATGATTCTCTTGAACATCTTATCCAGATCCTTCCGCGTCAGGATCGCGGAGACCGGGCGACCGTGGGGGCAGTACTTGACGCGGCCCGAGAGCACCTCGCGCACGATGCGCTCCCGCTCGGCGGCGCTGGTGTCCCAGCCCGCCTTGATGGCGGCCTTGCAGGCCACCGTGTGCAGGATCTCGTCCCGGGCGCTCTGCCTGTCCGGCGCCTTGCCCCGGCGCAGCTTCTCCAGGATCTCCTCCACGGCGGGCACCGCGTCGGCAAAAAGAATGTCCGCCGGGACGGCGCGGATCACAAAATCCGTCTCGCCGAAGGGCTCGATCTCAAAGCCCAGCTCAGCGAGGAGCTCGCCGTTTCGCTCCAGAAGCTCCGCGTCCCCGGCGCTCAGCTTCAGGGGCGCGGGCGCCAGCAGGGACTGGGACATGATCTGGCGGTCCATGGCTTTGAGCCTGTCAAAATTCATGCGCTCGTGGGCGGCGTGCTTGTCGATGAGCATCAGCTCCCCGCCCACTTCGACCAGAATATAAGTCTTCATGGTCTCGCCCAGGATCTTATAATCCGGGAGAGCCGGTTTTTCCACATTTTGAACAGGTTTTTCCACAGAGTCCTCGGTTTTTTCTGTCGAATCCTGTACTTTTTCCTCGAATTTCTCGATCTTCTGCACCGCGGAGAGGTCCAGGCGGGTCTGTTCCAGGGGCGAGGAGGTGTGCAGCGAGGCAAAAGTCTGGGAAAAGGTGGGTCGCCGATCCTCGAATGAAGCGGCCGGAACCCGCGCGGGAGCCGGGTTTTCGGACACGGCGCGGCTTGGCGCGGCCGCCGGGGCGGCGCCCTTCTTCTCCACCGCGTAGCCGTTCTGCCGGAAATCCTCCGCGCGCATGCTGCGGTAGAAATCGGGCTTCGGCTCCGTCACTTTCCGGGTGGAGGGCGAGAGCTCCACGGCGGCGGTGCGGTTTTCACTCTCCAGCGAGAGCTTCACCGCGTTATAGACCAGGTCAAAGACCTTCTTCTCGTAGGAAAACTTGACCTCCACCTTGGCCGGGTGGACGTTTACGTCCACGCTTGCGCAGCTTAAGTCCAGATACAGGACGCAGGCCGGGTAGCGCCCGGTGAGCAGCGTGTTCTTATAGGCCTGCTCCAGCGCCGCCTGCAAAAGCTGGGAGCGGATGTAGCGGCCGTTGCAGAAGAAATACTGGGCGCTGCGGTTGCCGCGGCCCGCCGAGGGGGAGGACACGAAGCCCGTGACCCTGACGCCCTCGTCCTCGCTGACGCAGCGCAGCATGGAAGAGGCAAGCTCCCTGCCCAGCAGGGTATAGACGCAGGAGTCCTCCCGCCCGTCGCCGGGGGAGAAGAACTCCTCCTTCCCGTCGCGCAGCATGCGCACGGAGATCTCGGGCCGCCCCAGGGCGCAGCGCAGCGCCGTCTGTACGCAGGCGCCGGCCTCTGCCCGGTCGGATTTCAGGAATTTCAGGCGGGCGGGGGTGTTGAAGAACAGATCCCGCACGATCATGGTGGTGCCCTCCGGGCAGCCCACGGGCGACATCTCCTGAATGTCCCCGGCGGTGAGCGTCACCAGCGTGCCGCTCTCGCTCCCCTTCTGGCGGGTGTGCAGCTCCACATGGGACACGGCGGAGATGGCGGCCAGCGCCTCACCGCGAAAGCCCATGGTGCTGATGGCCTCCAGGCCCCGCTCGTCCTGCAGCTTGGAGGTGGCGTGGCGCAGGAAGGCCACGCCCGCGTCCTCGGGTGCCATGCCGCAGCCGTCGTCGGTGACGCGGATGTAGGGCGCGCCGCCCCCGCGGATCTCCACGGTCACGTTTTTGGCCCCGGCATCGAAGGCGTTCTCCATCAGCTCCTTGATGACGGAGGCCGGGCGCTCCACCACCTCGCCGGCGGCGATCATATCCGCCACATGCGGGGAAAGTATGTTAATGACTGGCATAAAATCACTTCCTTATAGGCTTCCCCCTTGGGGGAAGCTGTCCGCGAAGCGGACTGATGAGGGGCGTTCGTTATCTGAGTACTTCTTTCGAAGCGATGTCCGTTGTCCGCCAACCCCTCCGGCGCTGTAGCGCCACCTCCCCTTTCGCAGGGGAGGCATAGCGGATTCTGTTATTATAATGACTCAGATAGCGAAAAGCTGAACAGCTTTTCGCCGCGCCGCTTTGCAGCGCAGCAAAACAGCTCGGCTGTTTTGCTATCTATTCATTGCAATGAGCATCGGGCGAATGATTCACAAGATCATTCGCTGTCAAACCTATCGTTTGGCAGCGAAATCAATCGGATCCTCGATCGATTTCGCTGACCGATGCTCATTATAATTGATTTTTATTGAAACTTCCATACCTTTTGTGTTAAAATCATTTGGATATTCACACAGAACTGAGGAACCTGTTTATGCCTTACGAGAGAAAAGTGATCGCCCCGGAGAAGATCCGCGAGCAGGAGGCGATCTGTCACCGAATTTTTGACCGCGTCACCGCGGACGGCGCCCGCCCCCTGGCCATGGTGGACACCTACGGCTGCCAGCAGAATGAGGCCGACAGCGAGAAGATCCGCGGGTATCTGGCCGAGATGGGCTACGGCTTCACACAGGACGAATTCCAGGCGGACGTGATCGTGATCAACACCTGCGCCGTGCGCGAGCACGCGGAGATGCGGGTGCTGGGGAACGTGGGCGCGCTGAACCACTCCAAGAAGGCCCGCCCCGGCCAGATCATCGCCGTCTGCGGCTGCATGGTGCAGCAGGAGCATATGGCGCAGAAGATCAAGATGTCCTACCCCGTGGTGGATCTGGTCTTCGGCCCCCACGAGCTCTGGCGCTTTCCGGCGCTTCTGGAGCGCGTGATGCAGAGCGGCAAGCGCGTTTTCGCCGCCGAGAAGGATCTGGGCGCCGTGGCCGAGGGCATCCCCCAGAAGCGGGACGGCAGTGTGAAGGCCTGGCTCTCCATCATGTACGGCTGCAACAACTTCTGCACCTACTGCGTGGTGCCCTACGTGCGCGGGCGGGAGCGCTCCCGCCGGCCCGAGGACGTGGTGGCGGAGGCCCGCGAGCTGGTGGCCGCCGGCTATAAGGACATCACCCTGCTGGGCCAGAACGTGAACTCCTACGGCAAGGACCTGGACTGCGGCGTGGACTTTGCCGACCTGATCGCCATGGTCAATGCCATCCCCGGCGATTTCCGCATCCGCTTCATGACGAGCCACCCGAAGGACGCCACCGAGAAGCTCTTCCGGACCATGGCCGCCTGCGAGAAGTGCACGCACCAGCTGCATCTGCCCGTCCAGTCCGGCAGCGACCGGATCCTGAAGGCCATGAACCGCAGCTACAACCGGGAAAAATACCTGCAGCAGGTACGGCTTGCCCGGCAGTATATGCCCGATCTGGTGCTCACCACCGACATCATCGTGGGCTTTCCCGGCGAGACGGAGGAGGACTTTGCCGACACCCTCTCCCTGGTGGAGGAGGTGCGCTACGACGCCATGTTCACCTTCATCTACTCCAAGCGGGTGGGCACCCCCGCGGCCTCCATGCCGGATCCCTACACCCGGGCAGAGAAGCAGGTGCATTTCGATCAGCTCACGGAGCTTGCCAACCGCATCTCCGGCGAGAAGCACAAGGAATATGAGGGGAAGACCGTCCGCGTCCTCATCGACGGGGAGACCGGCAAGCCCGAATATAACCTCTCCAGCCGCACCGACGGCGGGCGCCTCGTGCATCTGCACGGCGATCACGCTCTGATCGGGCAGTTTGCGGACGTGGAGATCACGTCCAGCAACACCTGGGCGCTGTACGGAAAAATCGTGGCCAGAGATCAGTGATCAGCGGCCAGAAATCATAAACTGCTGACCACTGGCCACTGGCCACTGATCACTAAAACCGGAGGTTTTTATGGCTGAACTGACGCCCATGAAGCGGCAATATCTGGACATTAAGCAGCAGCACCAGGACTGCCTGCTGTTCTTCCGCCTGGGCGATTTTTACGAGATGTTCGACGACGACGCCAAAGTCGCCTCCCGGGAGCTGGATCTGGCGCTCACCACCCGCGACCGCAACGTGGAGGATCCGGAGGAGCGCACGCCCATGTGCGGCATCCCCTACCACAGCGCGGAGGCCTACATCGCGCGGCTCATCGCCAAGGGCTACAAGGTGGCCATCTGCGAGCAGACCGAGGACCCGGCCCTGGCCAAGGGCCTGGTGTCCCGCGAAGTGATCCGCATCATCACCCCCGGCACCGTGACCGAGAGCTCCATGCTGGAGGAGGGGCGCTCCAACTACATCTGCGCCGTGCATCTCTCGAACGGCCGGGGCGGCGCCGCCTTCTGCGACATCTCCACCGGCGAATTCTGCTGCGCGGCCTATGAGACCGACCCCGTGTCCCATATCTTAAACGAGCTTGGGCGCTTTTCGCCCCGGGAGGCCGTGCTCTCCGGCCCGGCGCTGGACGCGGAGGAGATCCCTTCCTTTCTCAAGCAGAAGCTGAACGCCATGCTGGAGTTCGGCGGCACGATGTTCGAATACATGCCCGCCGCCGCGCGGGTCTGCGAGCGCTTCGGCTTCGCGGACATCGACGAGAGCGGCCTGGGCGACGCGCCGGAGGCGGTCGCCTCCGCGGGCGCGCTGCTGGCCTATATCCAGGAGACGCAGAAATTTGACTTAAGCCACATCCGCCGCATGGACGTGTTCTACGGCGGCCGCTATATGGAGCTGGACTGGACCACCCGCCGCTCCCTGGAGCTGACCGAGTCCCTGCGCAGCGGGGAAAAGCGGGGCTCCCTCCTCTGGGTGCTGGACAAGACGAAGACTCCCATGGGCGGGCGCATGCTGCGCGCCTGGGTAGAGCGGCCGCTGCTGTCGGTGGTGGCGATCAAGCGCCGCCTCGCCGCCGTGGGCGAGCTTGCGAAAAACCACGTGGCCCGCAGCGAGCTGATGCTGGCCTTAAAGGACATCAGCGACATGCAGCGCCTGGTGGGCCGGGCCGTCTACGGCACCGCCGGCGGCCGGGATCTGCGTACGCTCTGCAACTGCGCGGCGGTGCTGCCCCGGCTCAAGGAGCTGACAGGCGGCTTTGGCTGCGCGGAGCTGCGGGATATCTGCGCCATGGACGCGCTGGAGGACATGCGTGCGGAGATCGACCGCGCCATCGCCGACGAGCCCCCCTTCTCCGTCCGCGAGGGCGGCATTTTGCGGGAGGGCTACTCCGAGGAAGTGGACCGGCTGCGCAACGTGCGCGACAACGGCGCCCAGATGGTCACCGAGCTGGAGGCCCGGGAGCGCGAGCGCACCGGCATCAAAAAGCTCAAGGTCGGCTACAACAAGGTCTTCGGCTACTACATCGACGTGCCGCGCTCGGCGGGGCTCGAGAACGTGCCGGAGGACTATATCCGCAAGCAGACCCTGGTCTCCAACGAGCGCTACTTCACCCAGGAGCTCAAGGAGCTGGAGAACACGCTCCTGACCGCCCGGGACCGGATCAACGAGCTCGAGTACCAGTACTTCTGCGAGGTGCGCGACAGCGTGGCCGCCAAGGTCGCCCGCATCCAGGCCTCCTCTGAGGCCGTGGCGAAGCTGGACGTGCTCTGCTCTCTGGCCGAGGTCGCCGTCCGCAACAACTACACCTGCCCGGAGGTGGACGCCTCCCGCGAGCTGCACATTCTGGAGGGCCGCCACCCGGTGGTGGAGCAGACCCTGAAGGACGTGCTCTTCGTCCCGAACGACACCTACTTAAACGACGGGGACGACCGCGTCGCCATCGTGACCGGCCCCAACATGGCCGGCAAATCCACCTACATGCGCCAGACGGCGCTCATCGCCCTGATGGCGCAGATGGGCTCCTTCGTCCCGGCGCGCTCGGCCACCATCGGCGTCGTCGACCGGGTCTTCACCCGTATCGGCGCCTCCGACGACCTGGCCGCCGGCCAGTCCACCTTCATGGTGGAGATGAACGAGATGGCGGAGATCCTGAAGCACGCCACCGCAGCTTCCCTGTTGATCCTCGACGAGATCGGCCGCGGCACCTCCACCTTCGACGGCATGGCCATCGCCCGCGCGGTGCTGGAATACTGCGCGGACAAGCGCAAGCTCGGCGCGAAAACCATGTTCGCCACCCACTACCACGAGCTCTCCGCGCTGGAGGGCGAGGTCGGCGGCGTGCGCAACTACAACATCACCGCCAAAAAGCAGGGCGGCACCCTGGTCTTCCTGCGCAAGATCGTGCGCGGCGCGGCGGACGACAGCTACGGCATCGAAGTGGCTAAGCTCGCCGGCCTGCCGGACTCGGTGATCCGCAAGGCCAAGGAATACCTGAAGGAGCTGGAGACGGAGGGCATTTCCGCCCCGGCCGTCGACGCAGGGGATGATCAGATCAGCTTTTCCGACATCGGTGCCGACGAGGTGCGGCGCGCGCTGCTGGAGATCGATCTGAACACGCTGACTCCCATCGAGGGCATGAACCTGCTCTTCGAGCTGCAGCGGAAAGCGAGGGCCTGATGTACAGACGCGATCTCCCCGAATTTACGAGCCGCCTCGGCACCGTCCCCGCGATCCTGGCGATCCTGTGGCTGCCGGTACACGTGTTCGGCCTGCCCTGGATCCTGGTCCGCGTTTTCGGTATCCGGGACGACGTGCAGATCAATTTTATCACCTATGTCATCGGTGCAGTTTTCATGCTCGTGATCGGTTTCCGCTTCCTGCGGCGGGATTTTGACGCCGTCTGCGACCGCCCGGGCCGCGTCTTTCTCCAGGTGCTGGGCTGTTATGCGGCCATGATGCTGATGAACATGGCGGTCTCCGGCATCCTGATGCTCTTTGTGGACGAGGCGGAGAACCCGAACAACGCCGCCGTGATGGATCTGGTCAGCGTGCAGTCGAACAAGATGAGCGTCATCGCCATCTTTCTCGCCCCCTTCGTGGAGGAGATGATCTTCCGGGCCGGCGTCTTCGGCACCATCCGGCAAAAAAGCAGGCTGGCCGCCTATCTGGTCAGCATCGCGCTCTTCTCCGTCTACCACGTCTGGGGCTACGCGCTGGACGATCCCATGAGCTGGCTGTATCTGCTGCAGTATCTGCCGGCCTCCTGGCTGCTCTGCCGCTGCTATGAGTACTGCGACAGCATCTGGGGAAGCCTGGCCTTTCATATGCTGACAAACTACATTTCGCTCCAGGCCCTGAGCCTGGCGGAGGAACTGCTGTGAGCGATGATTTTGTGATCCGCCCCATTGCCCGGCTGCACAGCGATCTGAAGGAAAAGTTCGGCGTGCCGCGGCAGGCCGGGATCGTGGAGGCACTGGAGGGCCGCATCGTCTTCGAACCGGAATACCGGAGCCCGGACGCGCTGCGCGGCATTGAGGGCTTTTCCCACCTCTGGCTGATCTGGCAGTTTTCCTGCGCCCTGCGGACAGAGTTCTCCCCCACGGTGCGCCCGCCCCGCCTGGGCGGGAACGAGCGCGTGGGCGTCTTCGCCACCCGCTCCCCCTTCCGGCCCAATTCTCTGGGCCTGAGCTGTGTGCGGCTGCTGCGCCTGGAGACAGACGCGCAGCTGGGCACGGTCCTCGTCGTGGGCGGCGCCGACCTGGTGGACGGCACGCCGATCTTCGACATCAAGCCCTATATCCCCTACGCCGACTGTAAACCGGAGGCGCTCTCGGGCTTCGCGCCGGATCCCGGCAGAACCCTCGGCGTCGTGTTCCTCCCGGGCGTGGAGGAGCGGATCCCCGCCGAGAAGCGGGAGGCGCTGCGCGGTGTGCTGGCAAACGACCCGCGCCCCCGCTATCAGGACGACCCCGAGCGCATTTATGGGCTGGACTTTGCCGGGAAAAACGTGAAATTCCGCGTGGAAGGCGATATCCTCACCGTGATCGCGGTGGAATAGACTATATAATAAAAAGAAACGGATTGCCACACCAGTGACATCGGTCACTGGTTCGCAATGACAGACGATTGGTTTTGATGATCTTGTGAACATCGTACCGCGTCAACTCTTGTCATTGCGAACCAGTGCGCACACTGGCGTGGCAATCCGTTCTTTCCTTACAGGATTATAAGCCGCAAAACGCCCCGGGTGAATCCGTAACAAAGTACGAATCCGTCCGGGGCGTTCCTATGTTCCTATCTTTCCTCCTGTGCCGCGCGGATGGTCGGGGGCGTCGGCCCCAGCAATACAATCCCGTCGCGAAGCGACTTTTCAATTATTCATTCTTCATTTTCTCAGCAAGTCTTTTTGCCCCCTCGGCGAAATAGGCCAGGTTCTCCTCCTGCAGGACGGTGTCCTTCGAGGTGTGGATGCGGCTCATATATAGGCCCAGTACGGGCTTTCGCTGCAGCGCCGCGACGCCTACGCCCACCGGGAAGTTGGCCTGGTCGGAGGGGTAGAAGGCCGAGAGCGTGCTCTCAAAGTGCAGCGTCTTGCCCGGCGTCTCCGCAAAGGCTGCCTGCAGCGCCTCGCCGTAGTGTTTGCGCGCCTTCCGGGACTGGACGAAGAGGAAATCGTCCCCGTCCGAGACGCAGTCGAAATTCACGAGGAGCTTGTCCTTCATGGCCTTCCTGTGTTTGGAGGCAAACCAGCCGGAGCCCAGCAGGCCGTTTTCCTCCTGGTCGAAGAAGACGAAGGCGCAGTTCGCCCGCTCCTCCTCGCTCATGCAGGCGATGGCCTCCACCAGCGTTAGCACGCCGGAGGTGTTGTCGTTGACCGTGTGGGGATTGGCAGGGCCCAGCAGGAACACATAGAGCATGGCGCCGAAGCCCAGCAGCAGCCCCAGAAACATCCCGGCCACGCCGATCCGCGGCGCGAGCAGCGCGGCAAGGCCGAACATCAGTACCACAAAGGGCAGCGAGATCAGCAGGCTGTAGCCCAGATAGATCAGCAGATTCTTCGGCGTGACAACATTCGGGAAGGGCAGCCTTGCGCAGGTGTCATAGTGGGCGGTAAAGATCACCTTCGCCGTCTCCACATCGCCCAGCACCAGGTTGCGGCAGCGGGGAAAGCCGCCTTCTTCTACCTGCAGGCCGGGGATGCGGCTCTTCATCATCTCGATAAAGGCCAGCTTCTGGGCCTTCGTTTTCCGTACCTGCCAGTTCTGCAGGATCTCATGGCTCAGCCCGTCCATCAGCGCGATACCGTGAACGTGCCGCCGCACTCGATGACGGGGATGTCCATGCCGCCATAGGTGCCGCCCCAGTGCCACTCGGTCTGCAGATCCAGATCGCGGGAGCTGCCCTCCGGCAGCTGCACCGTAAAGGACTGGCTGGCAAGCGGGGTGCTGAGGAGCGAGGTGTTGCTGTCATAGTGGATCTCGGGGGAGTCCAGCGACACATACTGCCCGTTCAGCGCGATCATGACAGAGCCGGGCAGGGCATTGACGTGGATGCTGTAGGAATTGAGCGTGACCGTGACCGCCACACTGATCTCATTCTCGCCGGAGATGCGGGCCTCCCAGTCGGTGCGGATATCGATGTGCGCGCCGGTGCGGGAGGTAAAGCTGCCGCTGCCGAGCAGCGTCCCCAGGCCCACCACGCCGCCGGGGGCGCTGTTTTCGACCGGCACGGGCACCGGCGTCTCCATCACGGCGGGCTCCGGCGTACTCTCCACCGCCGGGGCGGCGGGCGCGGGCGTCGCGATCACGGCGCTGCCCTGGGTGGGCGCCTCATAGGGGGCGGCGCTGGCCGTGACCGGGGCCTCCGTGGGGGCCGGGGTGTTCTCCGTCACCACCACGTCGTTGTTCACGGGCTGGTTGGCCTCCGCCTCCCGGCGGCGGTCCAGGCTGGTCAGGAAGGTGAAGACGACAGCCACCACCAGCAAAAAGACAAGAATAAACAGCACTGCTGTGATTTTCCCTTTCATAGGTGAAAAAACCTCCTCTTTTCCGTCCCGGCGCGCCGCCTTTTCCGGCAGACGCACAGCCGGTTTCAAAAAGTTACAAACAGTATACAATAAATGTCGAAAAATGTCCAGTCCTGCGGCAGCTATCTTCAGATTTTTTCAGATTTTTCGCCGGATCCCGCCCGGCAGTCGCCTGGCCGGAGCACGTGCAGCGGCGAAATCACAGTCCCCCGCCGGGCCTTCTTTTGGGGACAGCTCCCAGGAAGGAAGTGCATTCTCGTCTCACTTTTGGCAATAAAGCACAAAAAGCGGGGCAAAACTTCGGCAGAAAGGCTATAACAAACCGAGGGCAATACAGGTATAATATCTCTATAGAATCCATCAGCTTAAACATGATTCCGGAGGTTAACCATGAAAGTACTGCTGTCCGGCAACGAGGCCATCGCCCGCGGCGCCTACGAGGCGGGCGTGCGGCTCGGCGCCGCCTATCCCGGCACACCCAGCACGGAAATCTTTGAGCAGCTTCCCCAGTATAAGGACGCCCTCTACTGCGAGTGGGCGCCCAACGAGAAGGTGGCCACGGAGGTGGCCTACGGCGCGTCCATCGCGGGGCTGAGGAGCATCACCGCCATGAAGCACGTGGGGCTCAACGTGGCGGCTGACCCCATGTTCACCGCGGCCTACAACGGCGTCAACGGCGGCTTCGTCATCGTCACAGCCGACGACCCCAGCATGCACTCCTCCCAGAACGAGCAGGACAACCGCTACTATGCCCGCGCGGCCAAGATCGCCCTGGTGGAGCCCTCGGACTCCCAGGAGTGCAAGGACTTCCTGCGGGAGGCCTACAAGATCTCCGAGCAGTTCGACATGCCCGTGCTCTTCCGCACCACCACCCGCGTCTCCCACTCCAAGAGCCTGGTGGAGCTGGGCGAACGCACCGAGGTGGAGCCGAAGCCCTACAAGCGCGATCTCTTCAAGAATAACTGCGCGCCGGCCAACGCCTACCGCAAGCACCCCAAGGTGGAGCAGATGCTGGCGGCCCTGGCCGAGTACGGCAACACCTGTCCCCTGAACAAAGTTGAGATGGGCGACGGCGAGGTGGGCGTCATCACCGCCTCCATCGCTTATCAGTACGCCAAGGAGGTCTTCCCGGAGGGCACCAGCTTCCTGAAGCTGGGCCTGACCTTCCCGCTGCCCATGGATCTGATCCGGGACTTTGCCTCCAAGGTCAAGACCCTCTACGTCATCGAGGAGCTGGAGGGCTTCATGGAACAGCAGATCAAGGCCGCCGGCATCGACTGCATCGGCAAGGAGAAGGTCAGCCCCCTCTATGAGCTCAACCCCCAGCGCCTGCGCCAGATGCTCTTCGGTACGGAGCCGGAAACCAAAGAGCTCCCGGTCAAGGCCGTGTCCCGGCCGCCCGCCCTCTGTCCCGGCTGCCCGCACCGCGGCTTCTTCTACGTCATGTCCAAGCGGCGCGACTATGTGATCGCGGGCGACATCGGCTGTTACACGCTGGGCGCGGTACCGCCCCTCGGCGCGATGGACACTTGCGTCTGCATGGGCGCGGGCTTCTCCGTCGGCGCGGGCATGGCCAAGGCCTTCGAACTGATGGGCGAGAACAAAAAGGTCTTCGGCGTGGTGGGCGACTCCACCTTCTTCCACAGCGGCATGACCGGTGCGGCCGAGATCCTCTACAACAAGGCCCGCATCATCCCCGTGGTGCTGGATAACCACATCACCGGCATGACCGGCCACCAGGACAACCCCGGCTCCGGCTACAACCTGCTGGGCGAGGTGGCGGCGGCCATTCCGATCGAGAAGGTGCTGGCGTCCTTCGGCTTTGAAAACATCCTCATCGTGGATCCGCAGGATCTCACGGCCATGCAGAAGGCCGTGGACGATGCACTTGCCTCCCAGGTCCCGGCGGCCATCATCTGCCGCCGCCCCTGCCTGCTCATCAAGCGGATGAAGCACGAGAAGGCGCTCTGCGCGGTGGATACGGCGAAATGTATCGGCTGCCGCAAATGCCTGAGCGTGGGCTGCCCGGCCCTGAATTTCAAGAACAAAAAATCCGCCATTGACCCGACGCTCTGCGTCGGCTGCACGGTGTGCGCCCAGGTCTGCCCCGTGGGCGCCATCGCCCGGAAGGAGGACTGAGCCATGAAAAAGAGCGTGATTCTCGTTGGCGTGGGCGGTCAGGGCGCGATCCTGACGGCCAAGATCCTGGTCAACGGTCTCATTCGGAAGGGCTATGACGTGAAGATGTCCGAGGTGCACGGCATGAGCCAGCGCGGCGGCAGCGTCTCCACCCAGGTGCATTTCGGCGACAAGGTCTACGCCCCGGTGATCGGCCTGGGCGAGGCGGACATCATGGTGGCCTTCGAGAAGATGGAGGCCGTGCGCTACGCGGAGTTTCTGAAGCCCGACGGCATCGCCGTCATCAACGACTACGCCATGGAGAGCGCCACCACCGCGGCGGGCCTGGCCGAATACCCGGAGGGCTGCGTGGAGGCCATGCAGGGCGCCTTCACCTGCCATGTGCTGGACGCGGCGGACATTGCCATGAAGCTGGGCAATCCCAAGTGCATGAACGTGGTGCTCTTCGGCGCCATGACCAAGGTGCTGGGGCTGGAGGATATCGACTGGGAGGCGGTCATCCGCGAGACCGTGCCCGCCAAGTTCGTGGAGCTGAACCTGCGTGCCTATGAGGCGGGCCGCGCCGCGATCTGCTGACACGGCTTCGTTTCGTACGGGTATTGACAAAACTCTCCGGGTTCAGGCCCGGAGAGTTTTGCGCCGGAGAATTTTTTAAAAAAAGTGTTGACAAACGGGTAATTGTTTGGTATTCTTACAGAGCTGATTGATGGCCATGTAGTTCAGTCGGTTAGAACGCCGGCCTGTCACGCCGGAGGTCGAGGGTTCAAGTCCCTTCTCGGTCGCCACTATGCCCCTTCCAAAAGGGGCATAAAATTTGCTGCTGTAGCTCAGTAGGTAGAGCGCATCCTTGGTAAGGATGAGGTCGGCAGTTCGAATCTGCCCAGCAGCTCCAAGTAAAAGAGCCAGTCCGAAAGGACTGGCTCTTTTACTTGGAGCTGCTGGGCTTTTGGTACGACGTGCTCTGCCGAAGGCAGATTGCAGCGACGGCGGCGCAGCCGCCTAGTCCCCGAAGGGGATTCGAATCTGCCGCGGTATCGTATCAGCCCCCAGTGCAAACACTGGTCGATACCGCTATTTCTTTTCGCGTCTCCCGCAAGCGAAAAGAAATGCATGCGAATGTGCCCGGCAGCTCTTGCGCAAAAGTAAGAACCTGTCATTCTGAGCGAAGCGAAGAATCTCAGAAGCCGGGCTTTGTCTATGGTCAGACCTCATCCTTACCAAGGATGAGGTCTTTGCTTTCTGGCCGTGAGGAGACGATCCTTCTTTCTTTTGCCTGTCCAAAAGAAAGAAGGCAAAGAAAACGACACCCGGGAGGGGAAGATTTCGGTTTCTTCCCCTCCCGGGGCCCTCCCCAATTGAAACGACCAGAAGGGGGCCTGCGGGCCCCCTTCTGGAAATCCCCCCGGGCGCATATTTTGCTTATTCGCCGTAATAGCGATCCTCTGCCCATCTGGCGGGGTTCGTGTCGATGTAATTCCAGATTTCCAGATAGTCCTCTCCCCCGCGGATCACGTGTTCGTAATAACCGCGCTGGAAGACTTGCAATCCCGGCCGATTCCCATGGATTCGCTTGCTGCAGTTCATTTTCAGATAACCAACCGCTTTAGACAGAAGCGACCGTGTTTCGCCCTCCCGTAGGGGCGCTTCACGAAGCGCCCGTTCCGCCTCAATTCGCAGGAGCAAATGAATGTGGTTCGGCATGATCACGTAATGATCAACCGTCATATTTGAATACCGCGCCGGAAGAGATTGAATGACCTGATCAACGACTCGGCCGATCTCTGTGAGTCTTACTGAGACGACGGGCGCTTCGTGAAGCGCCCCTACAGTGATATCCGAGAGGATGCATCTTCTGTCATGGGTGCAGATCGTGACGAAATAGGCGCCGGGAGTCGAATAATCATACTCCGGCAGGCGGATCTGTTTTCGCTTGGGCAGGTCCAACGCGGTCACCCCCGTTCTTCCTTGTAGGGGCCGGCACCCCCGACGGCCCGGTTTTCTTTGTAGGGGAGGGGCTTCTGCCAATACCCATAAGAGAGTTTTGAAACGAAATGACGTGGTAGCTGTCTGACAGGATTGAAAAAAGTGGGGTATTTCAGCTTTCTGAGTATCCCACTTTTTTGCTTTTTTGATGTAGGTTTGAATCCTACGCATTTCGCTGACCTTGCACGCTAACTTTAACAGAATGATAGGGGCGGGTTGCAACCAACGGAAAAACGGGTTGCATTTCCGCTGAGGCCGGTTTCACTTTTGAAGAAGCCGGTTGCATTTTTGTCGGGGCGGCTGCATTTCGGGGAAACCGTGGTGCAGTTTGAAGACAGATGGTTCGTATTCCCGCC